>PLTW01000093.1 GCA_003164655.1 Actinomycetota bacterium | reverse complement strand
GCCAGGGTCGTCGAGCTGCTCGGCGCCCAGGGCGTGCTGGCCCTCGACGAGGCGCCCTGGTCGGTGCGCTTCGTGACGCATCTCGACCTCGACGACGAGGCCGTCGCCGCGGCCGGCGATATCGTGGCCGGGGTCATCGAGCGCCTCCTGGCCGGCTCGCCGGCTTCTGCGACGCGCTAGATCCACCCGGACACGAGGCGGGCGGCAGGCGGCCTATTGGGCGAACGGGCTCAGGGCGGCTCTTGCGCCCGGCCTTCGCGCAGTGACTTTAGCAAACGACGAGGGGGCGGGGGCGCGGCCGACAGGCCGCGCCCCCGCCCCCTCGCTTTTGTGCGCAGGGACAGCTCGAGGCGGCGCGCTACTTCGTGGCGGCCTTGGCCTTGGGCTTCGGGGCGGCCTTGGACTTGCCGCCGACCGCGAGCGGCTCGGAACCGGGCCGCACGGCGCCGTTGTGATAGATGGCGATGATGTCGTCGCGCGACAGGCGCCGCGGGTTGTTGACCAGGAGGCGCGTCTGGGTCATGGCGCTGTCGGCCATCTCTTCGATCGCCGACTCGGGGATGCCGACGTCGGACAGGTACTGCGGCACCTGGATGTCGACGGCCAGCTGTTTCATTGCCTCGACGGCGCGGGCGGCGGCGTCGCGGGCCGACAGGCCGGTGACGTTCTCGCCCATCGCCACGGCGATCTCGGAGAAGTAGTCGAGGCAGGCCAGCATGTTGTACTCCATGACCCAGGGCAGCATGAGCGTGTTGGCGACGCCGTGGGCGATGTGAAAGGTGCCGCCGATGGGGTATGACAGAGCGTGCACGGCGGTGACGCCGGCGTTGGCAAAGGCGAGACCGCCGAGCAGCGAGCCCATCGCCATGCCGAACCGGGCCTCGACGTTGCTGCCGTCGAAGACGGCCGTGCGGATGCTCTTGGAGATCAGCTCGATGCCCTCACGGGCCAGCGGGTCGGTGTGCATGGTGGCGTTGACCGAGGTGTAGGCCTCGATGCAGTGGATGAAGGCGTCCATGCCCGACGCCGCCGTGACGTGGGGCGGGCAGGAGATGGTCAGCATGGGGTCGACCAGAGCGATGTTGGGGATGAGAAAGCCAGAGACGACGCCCTGCTTGGTGTTGAGCTTCTCGTTGGCGAAGATGGCGATCGCCGTGACCTCGGAGCCGGTGCCGGCCGTGGTGGGCACGGCGACGATCGGCAGTCCCTTCTTGGGCACCATGTCGGTGCCCACCATCGACTCGACCGAGGCGTCGCTGCCGACCAGCACCGAGGTAATCTTGGCCACGTCGATGGCCGAGCCGCCGCCGAAGCCGATGATGCAGTCGTAGCCGCCCTTCTCGCAGAACTTGACGCCCTCTTCGAGACTGCTCATGGGCGGTTCGGGCACGCACTTGCTGTACACGCCGACCTCGACGCCGGCGTCGATCAGCGGCCGTTCGACGGTCTCGACCATGCCGCTCTCGGCCACGCCGGGGTCGGTCATGATCAGCGCCTTGCCGGCCCGCAGCTTCGACACCTCGGCGCCGATCTGCGAGATCGCGTCGACGCCCGTGATGAGCGACTTCGGCGAGCGATGCACTCGGATCTTCATGTCCATGTCGGTCTCTCCTTCGTTATGGGACCTGCACGCCCCGCGCCGCGGCGGCGGCGGAGCGCTCTCGGGTGACGTCTGCGGTGCTCCGGCTCAGGCCTTGCGGAGCGCCGGTTCGTGGCGGGCCAGCCAGTTCGCGCCCTTGAGCGCCTTGAGCTCGGCCACGATCTCGTCGCGAAACTTCGGGTCGGCGATGTCGAGCAGGGCGAAGGCCCGTTCGCGCAGGGTCCTGCCCTTGAGCTTGGCGACGCCGAACTCGGTGACGACGTAGTCGACGTCGGCGCGCATGGTGGTCACGGCCGCGCCGGCGCCNNTGAACTGCACGGGTCCGACCGAGTCGGCCACGACCTGGCCCATGAGGTCGACCTGGATGGCCGAGTTGATGGCCACCACGTCGTCGTTCTCGCCGATGAGATACGGGTCGTTGACGTAGTTCACTGGGAACATGTTGACGGCCGGGTTGTCGTCGACGAAGTCGTACAGGCGGCGCGTGCCCATGAGGAAACTCGCCACCATCTTGTCGCGGTGCAGCGTCTTGCGGGTGTTGGTGATGACGCCTTCTTCGTATAAGTCGACGACGCCCTCGCTGAACATCTCGGTGTGAATGCCCAGGTCGTTGCGTTCGTGCAGGAACAGCAGCACCGCGTCGGGGATGCNNCGGCGGGAGCTCGATGACCGGCGCCTCGCTTTCGACGGCGATGTCGATGTCGCTCACGTGGATGAAGGCGTCGCCGTGGGTGCGCGGCATGTTGGGGTTGACCAGGGCGATGACGGTTTTGGCGACCGCGCAGGCCGGCTTGGTGTAGTCGACCGAGATGCCGAACGAGCACCAGCCGTGCTTGTCGGGTGGCGAGACCTGGGCGAGCACCACGTCGGGCGGCAGGTAGCCGCCGGTGAACAGCCCCGGGATGTCGGAGAAAAAGACGGGCGTGTAGTCGCCGCGACCGCTTTCGACCGCGTCGCGCGTGCTGGCCCCGACGAACAGCGAATTGTGGTAGAAGCTCTTGGCGTACTCGGGCTTGGCGTACTCGCCGTGGCCCATCGCCACCATGTGGACGATCTCGACGTCGCGCAGCTCGGGCGCCCGGGCCACGAGCGCGTCGACCAGCTCGAGCGGCTCGCCGCAGGCGTGGGCGAAGACCACCCGGTCGCCCGATCTGACGACCTTGAGCGCTTCGTCGGCGGTCGCCAGCTTGCTGGCGTAGTCGGCCTTCCAGTCCATGTGCGTCACTCCTTCGGAGTCGAGAGCTTGCGCCTTATGGCGGCCGCGAGCTCGCCGGGGTCGAGTGGTATGCCGTCGAGGTGGCAGCCGGCGACGACCACGACGTCGGGCCGTGCCGAGACGAGCAGTTGATCGGCCGCGCACGACCGCGAGCACCCCGAGATATCGATCTCGACGTCGCGCCCGGCGAGCTCGGGGTCGGCTCTGAGCTCGTCGGCCAGCGCGACGCGGTCGATCACCGGGTTGCAGCCTCCGCAGAACACGATGCGCACGGCCGCTACGGCAGCCTCGGCTCGGGGACGGTCACTTGACCGCGGTTGGCTTGCGGAGCTTGTCCTTCTGGGGCCCGGCGGGATTGCCGACGCCGGCCAGATCCTTGGCGAGCTGCTTCTTGTGGGCCATGTTCGACTGGCGCGCGATCATGATGCGCTGCGCCTGCGGTGAGCCGGCGCCGTGCATGGACTCGGTGCGATAGCCCACGGCGGCCGCGCCGATGGTGAGGTTTTCGACAAGGCGCATGACGCGCATGCGGTCGAGCGTCGGCGTGTCGCACTGGGCGGCCAGCAGCTTGTCGACCCAGGGGCCGGTCTTGGCGGAGAAGAGATCCTGAGCTGAGGGCATGGTGACCATGAGGCCGCCGGCGATGTCTTCGGCCAGGCGGGCGATCTCGTAGGGGAAGCGAGTGACGTTCTGCTTGCAGACGTTGGCCAGCAGCATGTCGATCTGGTAATTGCCGGCCGGCATCTTCACGCCTTCGGCCGAGCAGGCGATGCCGCACGAGAACAGCGTCTCGTTCAGGTGCGTCATCTCGATCAGCTTGTCTTTGATGTGGCTGACCTTGGGCACGCCGTTCATGTCGGCGGCCAGAGCGGCGGCGCCGATCAGCACGTCGCCGACGCCGACCTTGCAACCGCCGTAGCTCTGCCGGTGGTAGCCGGCGAAGCGCTCGACCAGGGCGCCGGAGAACTCGATCTCGCCGCACATGTAGACGCGATCCCAGGGCACGAAGACGTTGTCGAAGACCATGAGGGCCTCTTGACCGCCGAACTGGCGGTTGCCGACGTCGAGGTCGTTTTCTTCGAGCTTGCGGGTGTCGGACGCCTGGCGGCCGTACACGTAGAAGATGCCGGGCGCGTTGGCCGGCGTCGAGAACGAGACGGCGTAGTCTTCGTCGCCCTCGCGCATGGCGACCGTCGGCATGACGAGGATCTCGTGCGAGTTGCAGGCGCCGGTCTGGTGGGCCTTGGCGCCGCGCACCACGATGCCGTCGTCGCGGCGCTCGGTGATGTGCAGGTACAGGTCGGGGTCGGCCTGGTCGTGGGGCGCCAGGGCGCGGTCGCCCTTGACGTCGGTCATGGCGCCGTCGGCCACGAGGTCTTCGTCCTGCAGGAATTGCACGTACTTGCGGAAGCGCTGGTGGTAGTCGGTGCCCCGGGCCTGGTCGAGCTCGAAGGTGACCGAGTAGAGAGCGTTGATGGCGTCCATGCCCACGCAGCGCTGGAAGCACGAGCCGGTCTTCTGGCCCAGCAGTCGCTGCATCTTGACCTTCTTGATGAGGTCGTCGACCGACTGGTGGATGTGGGCGAAGCGGTTGATCCTCTTGCCCGTCAGGTGGCTCGTGGCCGTCATCAGGTCTTCGTATTCGGGCTTGGCCGCGAGCTCGTAGGTCATGGCGATGCAGTTGAGCGAGGGGCGGATCATGGGGTGGTTCACGTAGTCGTCGACCTTTTCGCCGAACAGGTAGATCTCGAGGTTGAGATCGGCGATGCTCTGGACGAACTCTTCCGGTGTGCGTAGCGGCATGGTGCTGCTCCTTCCTAGCGCAAGCGAAAGCTCACGGGTCTGACGGGCAGGGAACCCGCGGCCGCCGACGCGGGGCGCCGGGTGCGGGCGGAAACGGTGCGGTGGCGGGATGCGGTCATCGTTGCTTCCTCATCACTATAGGTGAGAAAGAGCAGGACGTTTCGTCATATTGGGCGAAAAAGCGGCGCGATTCCGGGGTTCCGCTTGTCCATGCTGAACAAAGGACGTGCGTCGCTACCGACGCCGCGCCGTCCCGCCGGCCCTCGCAGTTTGTACGAGTCAGCCCCTCGGTTCGCCCTCCGTCTTGTACGTACCGGCCAGCGGTCCCCCGCCAAGTTTATAAGCTTTGGCACATTGGCGGACCATTGGACTACGGCGGGCCGACGTATACTCGCGAGGTCATGCACCCTGACCGCAAGCCTCGAGCCGGGCTTGTTGGGAGGTTGGTACAGCCGCACTACCTCGTCTCCGGGCGTCGCCCTCGCGCCGCAAGCGCGCCGCGCTATGCCCGCCTTTTCGTTTCCAACGATCCCGTATGGAGGACACTGAATGACAGACTACGTGAAGACGCTCATGGCCGACGTCGTCGCCAAGAACCAGGGCGAGGTCGAGTTCCACCAGGCCGTCCAGGAGGTGGCCGAGTCGCTCGAGCCCGTCCTGGCGCGCCATCCCAAGTACCGCGATGCCAAGATCCTCGAGCGCATCATCGAGCCCGAGCGCGTCATCATGTTCCGCGTGCCGTGGGTCGACGACAAGGGCGAGATCCAGATCCAGAAGGGCTTTCGCATCGAGATGAACAGCGCCATCGGCCCCTACAAGGGCGGCCTGCGCTTCCATCCGACCGTCTACCTCGGGATGCTCAAGTTCCTCGCCTTCGAGCAGGTCTTCAAGAACGCCCTCACCACCCTCCCCATGGGCGGCGGCAAGGGCGGCGCGAACTTCGACCCCAAGGGCAAGAGCGACGGCGAGGTCATGCGCTTCTGTCAGTCGTTCATGACCGAGCTCTCCCGTCACATCGGCCAGTTCACCGACGTCCCCGCCGGCGACATCGGCGTGGGCGGCCGTGAGATCGGCTTCATGTTCGGCCAGTACAAGCGCGTCCGCAACGAGTTCGTCGGCGTGCTCACCGGCAAGGGCCTCAACTGGGGCGGCTCGCTCATCCGTCCCGAGGCCACCGGCTACGGCGCCGTCTACTTCGCCGAAGAGATGCTCAACACGCGCGACGACACCCTCGAGGGCAAGACCTGTCTGGTCTCGGGCTCGGGCAACGTTG
>PLTW01000187.1 GCA_003164655.1 Actinomycetota bacterium | reverse complement strand
CCGTGGGCGGCGACCCAGCGCTCCAGGACGAGGCGCTGCTCCGCGGAAACGACGGTTCTGGAAGCGCTCGACTCCATGGCCTGGAGGCTATCATGACACCGGCTCTAGTGTCAAGCTATTTCTGAGACACTGCACTAGCAGACCCGCAAAGGCGCGGGGCGGCGCCGCTGGCGCCCGCCCCGCGCCCCCCTGGCGCGCCGGCGCCCAGCCGGTCGCTCAGTGCCCGGCTGGGTCTGCCTCTCTGGCCATGAAGCGCTCCCAGCGCGAGTCGATCCACGCCTGGATCTCACCGACGTCTTCGTCGCTCATGCCCTTGAACCGGCCCTGCGCGGCGATGAGCTCGGCCACCGGCCGGCGGCGGCCGGCCTGTGCCAGCGTCCGTGACGCGCTCGTCAGGCCAAACACGCCGTTCTGCACCTCGTAGAGCACGGTCAGACCGGTCTGCACGGCAAGCTTGCCCAGGCGGACCGTGTCGCGCGGGTCGAATCCCCAGCCGGGCGGGCAGGCGGTACTCATCTGGATATACCGCAGGCCCCTGATACCGCGTGCCTTGGCCACCTTGTCGTAGACGTCGTCGGGATACACCGCGGACGTCGAGGCGACGTAGGGAATGCCGTGCGCCTCCATGATGGCCGGCATGTCTTTGGGGTTCTCACGCTTGCCGGCCCAGGTCGTTGTCGTTCTGGCGCCCCGCGGCGTGTGGCTCGAGCGTTGCGTGCCGGTGTTCATGTACGCCTCGTTGTCGTAGCACAGGTAGATGAAGTCCTCGTTGCGCTCGGCGGCACCGGAGAGCGCCTGGATACCAATGTCGCCGGTGCCGCCGTCGCCCGCCATGGCCAGCACCGTCAGCCCATCGGCGCGCCCCATCGCCCGCAGACCGGCGGCGACGCCCGTCGCGGCGGCCGCGGTCGAGGCGAACGCCACGTTGATCCAGGGCACCGTGACCGAGCTCACCGGGTACATGCCGCCGAGCACGGTCAGGCAGCTCGCGGGCACCGTCATGACCATCTGTCCGTCGAGTGCCTTGGTGATGGCGCGCAGGCCAATGCCGAGGCTGCAGCCGGCGCACGCCCGGTTGCCGGAGAGCACGAACTCGCCCTCGGGAAGGTCGACGATCTTCGTCATCGGAAAGCTCCAGTCACAGCTTCAGGGTGAGCCAGTCGTCGGCGCGCTCGCGCACACCGGCGTCGTGGTCGGCAAGGGCGCGGCGGGCGGCGTCGGCCAGGTCGTCCGGCGTCGTGTCGCGGCCGCCGAGACCGGTGATGGCGCCAAAGACGACGGGCGCGTCGGCGCGGCCGCACAGGGCGGCGCGCAGATCGTTGCAGATGGGGCCGCCGAAGCCATACGAGAGCGCCTTGTCGAAGACCAGCGCCACGCCGCGGCCCGCCAGGGCGGCGCGCAGCGCCGCGACCGGGAAGGGGCGGTAGGCGCGAATGCCCAGCACGCCGGCCCTGATNNCCCCAGGAACGGCCCACCGCCTCGGCGTACTGCGCCTCGACCCGCGGGATGACGTCGAGCGCCTGCACGATCGCGCGCTGGTGCAGCGCCCGCAGCTCCATGTAGCCGTGACACACGGCGCCCTCGGCGTTGGCTCGCGGGTCGGCCAGCGTCACCTGACCGATATTGCGAGGGTCGGCCAGATCGACGACCGTGAGCGGCTTGGGCCGGGGCGGCAGGAAGGCGTCGATGGCGGCCTGCTCGGGCACGTCGACCGGCATGACCGTGTGCGACAGCAGAAAGCCGTCGTAGCACACCATGACCGGCACGTTCACCGTCTCGGCAATGCGGAACGCCTGGACGCACGTGTCGAGGATCTCCTGGTTGTCGCGGCAGTAGAGCTGGATCCAGCCGGCGTCGCGCTCCGACATCGAGTCCTGCTGGTCGTTCAGGACGTTCCAGGGGGCGGCCAGCGAGCGGTTGACCACCGCCATGACGATGGGCAGCCGGGCGCCGGCCGCCCACCAGACCTGCTCGTTCATGTAGGCGAGGCCGTTGGAGCTGGTCGCCGTAAAGACGCGGGCCCCGACGGTCGACGAGGCGATGCAGACGGTGAGCGCCGAGTGCTCGGACTCGACGGCGACGAACTCGCAGGCCAGCTCGCCGTCTTCGACCCATTTCGAGAGCTGCTCGACGACGGGCGACTGCGGCGTGATCGGATAGGCGGCGACGACCTGGACGCGGGCCAGCCTGGCCGCTCTGGCGGCGGCCTCGTTGCCGGTCATGAGGGAAACGCCGGCGGTCGGATTCTGTAGCATATGTGTCGTCCCTGTTGGCGGCCGGCGGCCTACCGGCCGCACGTGCCGGGCTCGTGTTCGGGCTGCATCTCGAGGGCTTTGGCAGGGCAGACGGCGGCGCAGATGCCACAGCCCTTGCAGTACGTCAGGTCGATGGCCGGGCCGACGCTCCTGGTGACGCAGGCGTCGGGGCAGTACACCCAGCAGAGCTGGCAGGTGATCCTGCCGGCCTTGACGGCCAGGCAGGCCTCGGGCGCGACCAGCACCGGGCGCTCGGAACGCCAGGCGCCGGTCTTGCCCGCCTCGCCGACGCTCGGCGTCGCCATGCTGATCTCGTGGCCGCAGTCGCTCGTACCCATGTGCGCTCCTACCCGCTCGTGCAGCCGCCGGCCATGACTGCCGCCGCGAAGTTCTTTTTGGCGGCCGCGGGCGCAAACGCCTGGCCGATCGCCGCTTCGAGCGACTCCATGCCGATCAGACCGGTCGCCGCAGCGACCGCGCCGAGCATGGCGGTGTTGACCATCGGCGCGCCTCCGACGATGAGATCGGCGGCCAGCGCCGCGCCGGTCACGTCGGCCGTCACGACGCGCGCGCCCGCGGGCAGCGCGGCCGCGTCGATGGCAAGCTCGGCCGCCGGCCGCGCAGTGTTGACGATGACGACGGCGCCGGGTTTGAGGCCGGCGGTGATGTCGTCGCCGCCCAGCAGAGTCTCGTCGAGCACCACGACCAGGTTCGGCGTGGTGACCTGCGACAGCACGCGGATCGGCCGGTGGGAGAGCCGCGTCGAGGCCGTGATGGGCGCGCCGCGGCGCTCGGCGCCGAAGGTCGGCGCGCTCGTGACGCCGGCGAAGCCGCTGCGAAAGCCGGCGTCGGCCAGGATCTTGGCGCTCGTCACCGCGCCCTGCCCGCCGCGTCCGTGCCAGCGCACCTCGTACATCTCCTGCTCGCCAACCGCCACCCGCTCGCGCACCGTCATTGGGCACGCCCCTCGTGGGGCGCTTCGCCGTCGCCGGCGGCCTCGCCGAGCTCGACGGCCTCAGTGACCGCGGTGGCCGCGGCGGCCTCGGTGGCCTCGGGGACGGTGTCCTTCTGAGCGTCGACGAGTCTCTGTGCCAGCTCACGCAGCTTGTACTTCTGCACCTTGCCGGAGGCGGTGAGCGGGAACTCCTCGACGAAGAAGACGTGCTTGGGGGCCTTGTAGCGCGCCAGCCGGGCGCGAGCGAACTCCTGAACGTCGGACTCGCCGATATCGGCGGCCGCCGAGCGCCGCACGAAGGCGCCGACGACCTCGCCGTACTTCGCGTCGGGCACCCCTACGACCTGGGCATCCTCGATACCGGGCATCGTGTAGAGGAACTCCTCGATCTCGCGCGGGTAGATGTTCTCGCCGCCGCGAATGATCATGTCCTTGATACGACCCGTGATGCGGTAGTAGCCGTCGTCGTCGACCGTGCCGAGGTCGCCGGAGTGCAGCCAGCCGTCGTCGTCGATCACCGCCGCCGTGGCCTCGGGCATGTCGTAGTAGCCCTTCATGACGTTATAGCCGCGACAGCAGAACTCGCCGGGTACGTTGGCCGGGCAATCGGCCCCGGTCCGCGGGTCGACGACGCGCACCTCGACCTCAGGGTGCACGGTGCCGACCGTCTCGCATTTGCGCTCGAGGGTGTCGTCGGTGGAGGTCTGCATGAACACCGGCGACGCCTCCGTGAGACCGTAACAGATCGTCATCTCGCGGGCATGCATCTGATCGATCACCTGGCGCATGGTCTCGACCGGGCACGGGCTGCCGGCCATGATGCCGGTGCGCAGGCTCGTCAGGTCGAACATCGTGAACATGGGGTGCGCAAGCTCGGCGATGAACATGGTGGGCACGCCGTAGAGCGCGGTGGCGCGCTCCTTCTGTACGGCGGCCAGCACGAGCAGCGGGTCGAAGGCTTCGATCATGACGAGCGTCGCGCCGTGCGTCAGCGTGGCCAGCACGCCGAGCACGCAGCCGAAGCAGTGAAACAGCGGCACCGGCAGACAGACCCGGTCGTCGGCGCCGAGCTTCTGGCGCTCACCGATGTAGAAGCCGTTGTTCAGGATGTTGCGGTGCGTCAGCATGACGCCCTTCGGAAAGCCCGTCGTGCCCGAGGTGTACTGCATGTTGACGACGTCGCCGCCGGCGACCGCGCTCGTGGCGGCCGTGAATGCCGCGTCGTCGCTATGGTCGCCCAGCAGGAGCAACTCCGGCACGGTATACATGCCGCGGTGCTTCTCGGGGCCCAGGTAGATGAGGCTGCGAAGCGCGGGAAACCGCTCAGAGACGAGCCGCCCGCGCGCCTGCGTGAGCGATTCCGGCACCAGCTCGCGGACGATCTCTACGTAGTCCACGTCGCGGAAGGCGTCGATGATGCACAGCGCCTTCATGGCGGACTGCTTCATCACATAGGCGAGCTCGTGACTCTTGTAGACCGGGTTCACGGTGACCAGCACGACGCCGATCTTCGCTGTAGCGAACATGAAGGTGAGCCAGTCCGGCACGTTGCGCGCCCAGATCCCGAGGTGATCGCCGCGCCCGATGCCGACGGCCAGCAGGCCCTTCGCCAGCCGGTCAACGCGGGCCTCGAACTGGGCGTAGGTCCAGCGCAGGTCGCGGTCGGGGTAGACGACGAACTCGCGCCGCGGGTCGGCGGCCGCGACGCGGGCGAAGTACGCGCCGATGGTCTCCTCGGTGTGCAGAGCCATGCCGGCCGTCCTCAGAGCGGGGCCCAGACGACAGCGAGGATCGTCGCCGCATCCGCGCCGGCCGCCCGCACCTGATGCGGGACGACGGAGTCGTAGTAGATGCTGTCGCCGGCGCCCAGCGCGTAGATCTCCTTGCCATACTCGATCTCGACGCCGCCGGTGAGAACGTAGATGACCTCTTCGCCCTCGTGCGTGGAGAGCGCCCGCCCGGCCCCGGCCTGCACGACGATCCGGAACGGCTCCATGTGGCGCAGGCTCTTGCCCGCCGCCAGCGAGAAGAACTCGAGCTGGCCGCTGTCGGCCGCGCCCGTCTCGAGACTCCGCAGGCGCGCGACCGACTCGCGCTCATCGGCCCTGGTCACGACGGGGCCCATCTGCGTGTCGTCGTCGAGCAGCGTGCCGAGCCGGCAGCCGAGCGCCCGCGTGATCTTGATGAGCGGGGCCAGCGATGGCGCCAGCTCGCCCGCCTCGAGTTGTTCGATGACCACGGCATCGCAGCCGCTGCGCTGCGCGAGCTCCTCGACGGTCAGGCCGAGCGAGTCGCGCAGTGTCGTCAGCTTCGCGCCTGTGCGTGTGTCACGCGCCATGATCACGCCCTTTGCCCCCGGGCCTGCGCGGCATTGCCCCGCACAGGCATATCGATGTGCGCTCGTCACTGCCGCGACCCGGGCAGCGCGCCGCGCTCGCACAGTGCTTAGGATACCTGACCGCGAGGCAGGCCGCCCGCCCCCGAAGGTGCGTCGCGTCGGCCGCGCCTGCGGGCATCGTGCGCGGTGGCGCCCGGTTGGGCGACCGCCCGGCAGCGGCCCGACTGTCGTGGCGACCTACGTCAGATAGGTGCTGAGCGGGTACGTGCGGTAGTCGGCCGGCGGCTGTTTTTCGGTGGTCACGAACCCCGCCGGCGCCTCAACGAGCGACGGCAGCCGGTTGACGATCGTCGCGCAGGTGTACTCGACGGTCGCCGGCTGCTGGATCACGCAGCGCGTGTCGGGCTCCCCGAAGATGAACCAGTCGTTCCGGTCCGTCTCGCCCGGCGCGTAGACCTTGCCGATGCAGTGGGCCACGATGATCGGTCCCTGAAAGGTCTCGGTGGTCACCACAGCGTCCATGCCGGTGGCGTGCCCCGCCGGCACAGTGGTCCCCAGGGTCGACGACACCAGGTCGGTGTCGTGGAACGTGGGCGTGAGCAGCTGGCGCTGCGACTTGATGCTCCAGCCCATTCGTGACACGAGCCACTCGTTGGAGTTCCAGACATACGAAGGCAGAGACGCCGAATCGGCGATCCGGCTCTGGAACTCCTGCGGCGTGAGGCCGGCGCCGTGGACCTGCGCCAGGGCAATGCCGTAGTCCTCGACATTGTAGCTGGTGAAACCCTCTATCTTGTCGATGCGATGAGTGGCGCCGGCCAGGACGACGACGAGGTTGCCCCAGAACACGTCTTGGTAGCCTGAGCCGCACAGCGTGCAGCCGGTCTGCTTGGCCAGCCTGTCCAGCTTGTTGGTCAGCGCCGGCGATGTGGTCCACGGATAGAGGGACTCTTCGCAGGTCGAGATGGCATTGACGCCGTGGCGAGCGGCCCGCTCGAAGCACGGGTACATGTCCTCCATGAGGCTGGCGATGGCGATGATGCAGGCATCGGCGTCTGTCTCGGCAAACACGGCCTCGGCGTCGTCGCGCACCGTGACGTTGAGCTTGCAATCCAGGCCGGCGACCTCACCGGCGTCCTTGCCGACGACCGCTGGGGCGGCGTCGATCGCCCCGACGATGTCGGCGCCCTTCTCGTACAGATAGCGCAGAAAGAAGCGCCCCATTTTTCCGCAGCCGTACTGGATGACGCGCAGCCTTGGCTTGACACCGCTCGCGGTGACGACGGTCATGTCTGTTCTCCTCTGGTCGAAAACGGGGGCCGGCCGGCGTGCCCCCCCTGCCTTCCTGCCGTGCGGCGCAGCCCTGGGCGTAAGCCCAGCGGCAATGCACGGCGCCGGCTAG
>PLTW01000175.1 GCA_003164655.1 Actinomycetota bacterium | reverse complement strand
GCGCCGGGCGGTTCGTTCATCTGGCCGAACACAAGCGCGGTCTTGTCGATCACGCCCGATTCCTTCATCTCGCGCCAGAGGTCGTTGCCTTCGCGCGTGCGTTCGCCCACGCCGCAGAACACCGACAGGCCGCCGTGCTGCGTGGCGATGTTGTGGATGAGCTCCTGCACGATGACGGTCTTGCCGACGCCGGCGCCGCCGAAGAGCCCGATCTTGCCGCCCTTGACGTAGGGCGCCAGCAGGTCGATCACCTTGATGCCGGTCTCGAAGAGCTCGTCGGTCGGGTCGAGCGACTCGAAATCGGGAGCCGGCCGGTGGATCGGCCAGCGCTCGGCCTCGTCGAGGCCGTCCTCGAGGTGGTCGATGGCCTGGCCCATGACGTTGGTGAGGCGGCCAAGGGTGGCCGGCCCCACCGGCACCGTCATCTGGGCGCCGGTGTCGACCACTTCGGCGCCCCGCGCCAGGCCGTCGGTGGCATCCATGGCGACGGCTCGCACCTTGTTGTCGCCGAGGTGCTGCTGCACCTCGGCGATGAGCTCGACGGGCTGGCCGTCGCGATCGATCGTGATCTGCAGGGCGTTGTAGATGGCGGGCAGCTCGTCGGGAAAGTGAACGTCGACCACGGCGCCGATGACCTGCACGATGCGTCCCTTGTTCATGACTTCAACTCCGCAGCCGTTTGTCGACTCACAGTCTCACATCTGCCTTTCCGTGACCGGGCGGGCCGNNGGCGCTCGGCTAGCCGAGCGCCTCGGCCCCCGCCACGACCTCGAGGATCTCCTGGGTGATCGAAGCCTGCCGCGCCCGGTTCATCGAGAGCGTGAAGTCCTCGATCATGTCGTCGGCGCTCTCGCTGGCGTTGCGCATGGCGGTCATGCGGGCGCCCTGCTCGCTCGCGCTCGACTCGAGCAGCGCCCGGAAGATCGCGATCTCGACGTAGCGCGGCAGCAGCGAGGCGAGGATCTCGGCCTCGTCGGGCTCGTAGAGATACGTGACCAGCGGCCGCTCGCGCTCGCCGGCGTAGATCTCCTGCGGTTCGATGGGCAGGATCTGCACGCTCATCAGCGTCTGTTCGACCGACGACTTGAAGTGGTTGTAGATGAGCCGCACGCGGTCGACCTGCTCGGTCGTATACAGGTCGATGACGTGGTGGGCGATGGCCTCGGCGTCGGCGTAGGTCGGCCGGTCGCTCTTGCCCGACCACGACTGCTCGATGGCCAGACCGCGAAAGCGCAGCGTGCCGATGCCTTTTTTGCCGACGACCAGCAATTTGCGATCGAGCCCCTTGCCCTCGAGCTCGTGACCGGCCACCAGGCAGGCGCGCAGCACGTTGGCGTTGAAGGCCCCGGCCAGGCCCCGGTCGCCTGTGATGACCAGCAGCGCCTCGGCCTTGGCCGAGTCGTGCTCGCGCAACAGCGCGAAGCTGTTCTTCTCGACGGCGAAGGTAGCCAGATCGCGCATCATCTCGACCATGGCCCCGGCGTAGGGGCGCAGCGACTCCATGCGCGTCTGCGCCCGCCGCAGCTTGGCGGCCGAGACCAACTCCATCGCCTTGGTGATCTTGCGAGTGTTCTCGGTGGAGGCAATGCGCCGCCGGATGTCCTGCAGTGTCGCCACGTCAGACCAGGCCCGGCGCGCCGGGTTCGGCGGGCGTCACCGTCTTGTGAAAGTTGGCGATCTCGGCGCGCAGGATCTCCTCGTTGTGCTCGCTGAGCACCTTTTCGTCGCGGATCGCCTGCGGCACCTCGGGGTGCTCCGACCTGATGTACTCGCGCAGGTCGACCAGGAACGCGCGCACGCGCTCGACCGGGATGTCGTCGAGAAAGCCCTGCGTACCGGCGAAAATCTCGATGACCTGGTCTTCGACGGCCATGGTCTCGAACCGGCCCTGCTTCAGAACTTCGACCATGCGCGCCCCGCGTCCGAGGGTCTGCCGAGTGGACTCGTCTAGCTCCGAGCCGAACTGGGCGAAAGCTTCGAGCTCGCGGAACTGAGCCAGATCGAGGCGCAAGCGCCCGGCGACCTGCTTCATGGCCTTGATCTGGGCGTCGCCACCGACACGCGACACCGAGATGCCGGCGTTGATGGCGGGCCGCACGCCCGAGTAGAACAGGTCGCTCTGCAGAAAGATCTGGCCGTCGGTGATGGAGATCACGTTGGTCGGGATGTAGGCNNGCGGTCAGCGAGCCGCCGCCCAGCTCGTCGTTTAACTTGACCGCCCGCTCGAGAAGGCGCGAATGCAGGTAGAAGACGTCGCCCGGGAAGGCCTCGCGGCCCGGCGGGCGGCACAGCAGCAAGGACATCTGGCGGTAGNNCGCAGCAGCAGCGACATCTGGCGGTAGGCGTCGGCGTGCTTGGAGAGGTCGTCGTAGAAGCACACGGCGTGCTTGCCGCCGTAGAGGAAGTACTCGCCAATGGCGGCGCCCGCGTAGGGCGCCAGGTACTTGAGCGGCGCCGAGGCCGACGCGGTCGCGGCCACCACGATCGAGTACTCCATGGCGCCGTACTCTTCGAGCTTCTGCACGACCTGCATGACGGTCGAGGCCTTCTGGCCGATCGCCACGTAGAT
>PLTW01000128.1 GCA_003164655.1 Actinomycetota bacterium | reverse complement strand
CCCGCCCGGCCGCCGCCCGCCCTCGCGCTAGTTGGTCAGGCTCTGCAGTGGCGCCGGGATGCGCCCGCCGCGAGCCACGAAGGCCTCGTTGCCGGCCTTGCTCAGGGGCATCACCGGCGCGGCGCCGAACAGCCCGCCGAGCTCGGCCCAGTCGCCGACCACCTTGCCGTACGCCGGGATCAGGCGAGCGCCCGTCGTCTTTGAGTTGATCATGCCGATCGCCATAACGTCGGCGATGGTGCCGGCCAGCGCGTCGCGCGAGGTGTCGCCCGGCACGACGATCATGTCGAGGCCCAGCGAGCAGACCGCCGTCATGGCCTCGAGCTTCTCGATCGACAGCACGCCCTCGGCCGCGGCGCGCGCCATGCCCGCGTCTTCGCTCACCGGAATGAACGCGCCCGACAGCCCGCCGGTCGACGACGTCGCCATGATGCCGCCCTTCTTGACGGCGTCGTTCAGCATGGCCAGCGCCGCCGTGGTGCCCGGCGCACCGGTGCGGGCGAGCCCCATGGCCTCGAGGATCTCGGCCACCGAGTCGCCGATCGCCGGCGAGGGCGCCAGTGAGAGGTCGATGATGCCCATCTGCGCGTCGAGCATCGCGGCCGCCTCGCGGGCGATCAGCTCGCCGACGCGCGTGATCTTGAACGTCGTGCGCTTGATCAGGTCAGCGAGGTCGGTAAACGACAGCTCGGGGTGACGCGCCACCACGTTGCGTATGACGCCGGGCCCCGAGATGGCCACGTTGATGCACACCTCGGGCTCGCCGCTGCCGTGCAGCGCGCCGGCCATGAAGGGGTTGTCCTCGGGCACGTTGCAGAAGGTGACGATCTTGGCGCAGCCGATCGAGTCGTGGTCGGCCGTGCGCCGCGACACGTCGAGCAGCACCCCGGCCATCCTGGTAACGGCGTCCATGTTGATGCCCGCTCGGGTGGAGGCCACGTTGACCGACGAGCAGACGCGCCGTGTCTCGGCGATGGCCTGGGGGATGGCGTCGATCAGGGCGGCGTCGTGGCGCGTGAAGCCCTTCTGGACCAGGGCCGAGAAGCCGCCGACGAAGTCGATGCCTACCTCGGCCGCCGCGGCGTCGAGGGCATGGGCGACCGCGACGAAGGCCGCGCTGTCGCCGGCGGCGACCACGTCGGCGATCGGCGTGACCGACACCCGGCGACTGACGATCGGCACGCCGTACTTGTCCTGGAGCTCGAGCGCGACCGCCACGAGGCGGCCCGCCCGGGCGAGGATCTTGTCGTGGATGCGCTCGCAGACCCGAGCGACGTCGCGCGAGGCGCAGTCGCTTAGCGAGATCCCCATGGTGACGGCCCGCACGTCGAGGTTCTCGTCCTGGATCATGCGGACGGTCTCGAGGATCTCTTCGTTGGTGATGAAGACCATGGCGCGGGGCCGCGCTAGACGCGGTGCATGTAGCGAAAGATGTCTTCGTGCTGGACGGTGATCTGCAGGCCAGTCTCGACGCCCGTCCGCGCGAGCGCCTCCTGGAGCCCGGTCAGCGTAGTGTCGCCGCTGGTAAACGACACGAACATGATCATCGTGAACATGCCGCCCGTGACGGTCTGACTGACGTCGTCGACGTTGGCGTTGGCCGCGGCGACGGTCGTGGCGACGGCCGCCAGCAGGCCGTGCTTGTCGGCGCCGAGGGCGGTGACGATGACGCTGGTGCGGGACGGCTGGTCGGACATGGCGCCTTGCCTGGTGAGCGGGGACGAGTCAGGCCGATAGTATACTGGACCCCGGTCTTCGATGCCGAGCAGCCAGACGCCACCTCTCGCGGGTCCCCCCGCCGGTGCGGGCGAGACCCCCGCCGGCTCCGGGCCCGGTCACGGCCTGCGACCGCGCGGCGGACTGCTGCGGCGCCTCGAGGCGCGCGATATCGCCGTCTCGGCCGTGGTCGCCGGGCGCTGGCCGCATCCGCGCTGCCTTACCGTGCCGCTCGGCGCGATCTCGCTCACCGGCAACTACGGCATCGTCTGGATCGTCCTGGCGGCCGTCGGCGCGAACACTGGGCCGGGAGGGTTCTCGGGCCGGCGCTTCGCCTATGCCGCCGGGGCGGTGCTGGCCACCGAGTGGATCACTTTCGCCGTCAAGCTGATCTTCCGTCGGCGGCGCCCGACCAGGCGAGACCCCGAGGCCAAGGCAAACATTCCCCTGCCGCTGTCCCCGTCGTTTCCGTCGTCGCACGCCAGCATGAGCACGGTCGGCGCCCTGACGATGAGCGCCCTCTACCCGCATCTGTGGCCCGCCTTCGCAGTGCTCGCCCTCGTGCTCGCCGCCAGCCGCGTCTACCTGCGTGTCCATTTTCTGGCCGACGTGCTCGCCGGCATCTGCCTGGGTCTCGCCCTGGGGCTGCCTTACATCGCCCTCGTGAGGATATAGTGCGGTCATGAAGCTCGGCATCGTCGGACTGCCCAACGCGGGCAAGACTACCGTGTTCAACGCGCTCACCCACGCCGGCGCGCTGGCCACGGCGTACGCCTTCAGCTCGGCCGAGGCCAACCACGGGGTGGTGGCCGTGCCCGACGCGCGCCTCGATCGCTTGAACGAGGTCCTGCAGACGCCGCGCGAGGTGCACGCCACGATCGAGGTCGTCGACATTCCCGGCCTGGCCGGCGGCGGCGAGCACGGCCAGGGTCTGGGCAGCCGCTTTTTGTCGGACATCCGCGAGGTCGACGCCGTGGCCCACGTGGTGCGCGCCTTCGCCAACCCCGAAGTGGCTTTTCCGCGCGAGACCATCGATCCCGTGGCCGACGTCGAGGCCGTCGAGACCGAGCTCATCCTGAGCGATCTCGAGCTGGTCGAGCGGCGCCGCGACAAGACCAACAAGGCGGCGCGCTCGGGCGACCGCCAGGCCCAGAAGGAGCTCACCGTCCTCGACCGCTTCGCCGCCGAGCTGGTCGAAGGCCGGCGCGCCCGTGAGATCGCGCGCGGGCCCGACGAGGAGCCGCTCATGCGCGACCTGGCGCTGGTCACCGAGCGGCCGGTGCTGTTCGTCCTGAACACCGACGAGTCGCACCTCGGCGCCGGCGACGCCCTCGTCGCCTGGGCGCGCCAGCGCGGCGACGAGGTCGTCGCCCTGGCGGCGCGGCTCGAGGTCGAGCTCGCCGAGCTCGAGTCCGACGAGGCGGCCGAGTTTCGCGCCGGGCTCGACGTGCCGGCGGGCGGCGTCGACGAGCTGATCGCCGGCTGCTACCGGGCGCTGGGCTACATCACCTTCTTCACCGGCGACTTCAAGTCGAGCGAGAGCCGCGCCTGGCAGCTGCCGCGCGGCTGGACCGCCTGGCAGGCCGCCGGCCGCATCCACGGCGACATCCAGAAGAAGTTCGTGCGCGCCGAGGTCGTGCCTATCGTCGACCTGCTCGAGCTCGGGTCGTTCGCCCACGCCCGCGACAAGGGCGTGCTGCGCGTCGAAGGCAAGACCTACGTGGTCGCCGACGGCGACGTCATGAACTTCCGCCACACCGCCTGAGCCAGCGCGTGGGCGGCGGGGCCGCGGGCGGCGCGCCATGGTTGACAAGCTCCCGACGCGCCCCGAAGATGGGCTTTCGAGAGATCGACGTCCGGCCGTTCGCCGGACCGAAACCAGGGGCCGTGAGCTTCAACCTTCGGGCAGACACCGCATGCAGCACCACGCGCGCCGCCGTGATCGCCGCCGATGGCGAGTTCTTCGGCGGCATCTGGTTCAAGATCTTCTCTGAGCGCGGTCCTTCGCGCGTCAGCCCTACGCCCTAGCGCCTTCGCCCACAGCCGGCGAGCGATCCACCGCCCGCCGCCCACCACAGGCGAAGATCAGGCGAGCACTCCAACTTCGGGCCCATGGTCCCTGTGCTGGAGCTCGTCCACCACAGGCCCCTCGAGCGAGGCGCCCACACGAAAGGGGAACCGATGTCAGCGGCCCGCATCGTAGTCTGGAGCGAGGACGACTGCCGTCGCGTCCACGAGGCGACACTGAGAGTCCTCGCCGAGACCGGCATCGACGTCCGATTCGAATCCGCCCTCGAGGTCTTCGCCGCGGCCGGCGGCCGGGTCGACGGCACTCGCGTCCGTCTGGACGCCGCCGTCGTCGACAAGGCCCTTGCCTCCGCCCCCCGGACCTGGACCGTCCGGTCGCGCGGCCGCGACGAAGTCCTCGAGCTGCGCAGCGGCAACACCTACTTCGGCACCGGCTCCGACTGCCTCTACTATCGCGACCCCGACACGGGCACGCGCCGCCGCGTGCGCAACGCCGACATCGAGGAGATGGCCGCGCTCGCCGAGCAGCTTCCGCACCTCGATTTCGTGATGTCGATGGGCCTGCCCGAAGACGCGCCGCTTGCGACCGACGACCTGTCGGCCGTCGCCTCGATGCTCGCCGGCACCCGCAAGCCGCTCATGGTGGCGACCCGCAACGGCGGCGTCGTCGAGGCCGTGAAAGACATGTGCGCGGCGGCCGGCGCGGCCGACAGCTTCATGATCTACGCCATGCCGGCGCCGCCGCTCATGCACGACCGCGACGGTCTCAGCAAGCTCAAGGCCTGCGCCGAACACGAAGTGCCCGTGATCTGGGCGGCGGCGCCCAACGCCGGATCCACCGGACCGCGCTCGATCGCCGGCACGGCCGTGGTCGGCAACGCCGAGACGCTCGCCGGTCTCGTCTACCACCAGCAGGTCCGCCCCGGAGCGCCCTTTGTCTTCGGCGTGGGCGTCGGCGCCATGGACATGCGCACCGCGGTCGACGCCTACACCACTCCCGAGAGCCCGCTCGGCCAGGCGGCTCAGGAAGACCTCTGCCGCTGGTACGGCCTGCCCAGCTTCAACTATGCGGCGATGTCGGACTCCAAGACCCTCGACGAGCAGTTCGCCCTGGAGTACGGCCTCACCGCCATGGCCGGCGCTCTGCCTCGCGGCACGCTGGTGCACGACGTCGGCTATCTCGAGTCCGGCTTGCAGAGCTCATGCGAATCGATCGTCCTGGGCAACGCCGCCATCGGCTGGGCCAAAGCCTTCATGCGCGACGTGCCCACCGACGACGAAGCGCTCGCCCTCGAGGAGATCATGGAGGTCGGCCCCGGCGGCAACTTTTTGGCTCGCAAGTACACGCGCCGCCATGCGCGCGACTTCTGGTACGACGATCTCTTCGACCACAGCGTCTTCGACCGCTGGAACGCGGCCGGACGGCAGACCATGCTCGACCGCGTCAAGGCGCGGGTCGCCGAACTGCGCGGCAAGCGCGCCTTCGTGCCCGACCCGGCCCTGCGGGCACGGGTGGCCGAGATCATGCGGGCCGCCGGCAGCGAGCGCCGGGCATGACCGGCGACGGCGGCAGCAAGTGCCGGGCATGACCGGCGACGGCGGAGCGGCGGCCGGGCGGCGACGGGCGCCGCGCGCGGAGCTGCGAGTCTGGGACGATGCGGATTGCCGCAGGGTCCACGAAGCGACCTGTACCGTGCTCGCCGCGACCGGCGTCGAAGTGCGCCATCCNNCCTGCCGCGCGCGCTCGTCGACCGGGCTGTGGCGAGCGCGCCGCGCGCCTGGCTGCTCAGGGGCCGTGCGCCCGACGGCAGCCTCGACCGCGAGCTCGCCGATGGTCGCACGTGGTACGGCACCGGCCCCGACTGCCTCTACGTCGCCGACCCGCAGGACGGCCGCCGCCGGGCGCGCCTGGCCGACGTCGAGCGCTACGCGGCCCTCTGCGAGAAGCTCCCCAACATCGACTTCGTGATGTCGATGGGCCTGCCCGAGGACGTCGACGGCGAGCGCCTCGACCTCGTTCAGCTCGCGGCCATGCTGGCCGGCACGCGCAAGCCAATCGTGGTCTCGAGCCCGTTCGGCGGCGGGCCGCTGCGCGTCATGGCCGAGATGGCAGCGAGCTGCGGCCAGGCCGGCAGCTTCGCCTGCCTGACCATGTCGTCGCCGCCCCTCCAGCTCGACGCGATCTGCCTCGACAAGCTGATCGTCTGCGGCGAGCTCGAGGTGCCGGTGATCCTGGCGCCGTCGCCCTCAGCGGGCTCGACGGCGCCGGCGTCGATCCCGGCCATCGTGGTCGTCGCTAACGCCGAGGTGCTCGCCGGTCTTGTCGTGCACCAGCTCGCCCACCCCGGCGCGCCGTTTGTCTACGGCGCCGGCGCCGGCATCCTGAACATGCACACGATGGTCGAATCGTATCGCTCGCCCGGCGTGGCGCTCGGCAACCAGGCGTGCATCGACCTGGCGCGCTGCTACGGCCTGCCGAGCTGGGCCTACGCCTGCGACTCCGACAGCAAGCTGTTCGACGAACAGGCCGCGGCCGAGGCGGCCATGGGCGCCATCCTCGGCGAGCTCTGCCGGGCGACGCTGCTCCACGACGTCGGCTACCTCGAATCGGGCCTGCAGAGCTCCTATGAGGCTCTCGTGCTCGGCGACGAGCTGGCCGGCTACGCACGCGCCTTCGGCGAAGAGCTGCCCGTCGACGACGAAGCGCTCGCCCTCGACGAGATCATGCTCGCCGGCCCCGGCGGCAACCATCTGGGCCGCCCCATGACGCGCACGCGCTACCGTCGCTTTCGGCAGTCCGGCCTGCTCGACCAGTCGGCCTACACACGCTGGCGGGCCGCGGGGGCGACCACCCTCGCGCAGCGCGTGGCGGCAAGAACGAAGGAGTTGCTCGAAAGCGCCCCGACCTTCACACTCGACCAGACGACGCGGCGGCGCCTGGGCGACCTCGTCGCCCAGGCGCCGCCCGGCAGGTGAGACCTTTGCTTATCGGAGGCGCCGCCATGAACGACGACCAGCCATCCCGCCCGCCGCTCCCCGCTGAGCGCGCCTTGACCGCCGACCAAAGGAGTCATCCATGCCTTTGAACCTTTCACGCCTGGCGCGCCTGGGCCTGCTGGCCACGGCCGTCGTGGCGATCGTCGCCGTCGGCGCCGGCACCGCCATGGCCGTCTCGAGCTCGAGTCCCG
Source organism: Actinomycetota bacterium (assembly GCA_003164655.1). GTDB lineage: Bacteria > Actinomycetota > Thermoleophilia > UBA2241 > UBA2241 > Bog-752. The sequence goes on along the minus strand of PLTW01000128.1, from coordinate 20,724 downwards.
CGCCGAGCGCGGCGCCGTCGAGCGGCTCCCTGGTCGTGCGCATCGGCCAGCTGCAGGATCCGGACAACCTGAACCCGTTCATCGGGATCCAGGGCCTCGACTACCAGATCTGGCACCTGAACTACGACTTTCTCGTCGGCTTCGACGCCAAGACCCTCGCGCCGCGGCCCGAGCTGGCCACGAGCTGGACGGTGTCGCCCGACGGCAAGACCTGGACGTTCCAGACACGCCCGGGCGTGAAATGGCAGGACGGCGTGCCGTTCACCGCCGCCGACGTGGCCTTCACGTTCAACTACATCGTCAAGAACAACCTCTCGAACCTGGCCGTGTACACCGACGGCATCACCGGTGCCAGAGCGACCGGCCCCAACACGGTGCAGATCTCCACCAGGGCGCCCAAGGCGAACATGCTGCGCATGGTCGTGCCGATCCTGCCGCAGCACATCTGGTCGAAGATCTCCGGCAAGGCGGCCAGCGCAAGCTTTCAGAACAAGCCGCCGATCATCGGCACCGGCCCCTTTCAGGTCGTCGAATGGGCCTCGCACAGGTACGTCCACCTCAAGGCCAACCCGAACTACTGGGGCGGCGCCCCGCACATCTCCGACCTCTACATCCTCACTTACACCAACGCCGACACCATGGCCAGCGACCTGAAGCTGGGCAACATCGACGCCGCCGTCGACGTGCCCTTCGCCGAGTTCCGCTCGCTCTCATCGACCCCCGGCATCCACACCAGCAAGGGCGCCGCCTGGCAGTTCTCCGAGCTCGCCTTCAACTGCTACGCAAGTCCAGGCTCGAAGGGCAACCCGGTGCTGCGCGACCAGGTCTTCCGGCAGGCCCTGAACTACGCGATCGACCGCAACAAGATCGTCGCCACCGCCTTCAACGGCTACGCCCAGCCGGGCTCGTCCCTCATCGTGCCCTACTCACCGTTCCATTGGCAGCCGCCGGCCACAGACATGTTCACTTACGACCCGGCCAAGGCCAACCAGATGCTCGAAGCGGCGGGTTACAAGATGGGAAAGGACGGCTACCGCACCACCAAACAGGGCAAGCCACTGACGCTGCGCCTGATGGTCACCACCGACTCGCCGGCCAACGTGGTGGCCGGCAAGCTCGCCGTGCAGTGGTTCAAGAACGTCGGCGTGAAGGTCACGCTGTCGGTCGTCGACCCGGGCGTGCTGACGAGCGCCCAGTACCAGTTCAGCGGCAACACCTACACGCCCAACTGGGACATGTTCATGTGGTACTGGACCCAGGACGTCGACCCGGCCTTCATGGTGAGCATCTACACTCCGGCCCAGTCGACCGGCTACGGCTGGAACGATTGCCTGTGGACCGATCCCGCCTACACCAAGCTCTCCAACGAGGCCGCGACCACGATCGACCAGGCGCAGCGCATCCCGCTCGTACAGCAGGCCCAGAAGATCTTCTACTACGCTTCGCCCTACGCGATCATGGCCTACCCCTACCAGCTCGAGGCCTGGAACACGAACAAGTGGACCGGCTGGACGCAGGCGCCCGCGGCAGCCGGTTCGGCGATCTACAACTACAACAACATCGACACGTACAGAAACCTGCAGCCCAACGCCAGCGCCAAGAGCTCCGGTGGCGCGAAGGGCATTCTGATCGCGATCATCGTCGTTGCCGCGCTGGTGATCGCCGGACTGCTCGCGTTCTTCTTGCGGCGCGGGCGCTCGCGGGTCATCGAGGCGTGATCGTGGCAGCCCCCGCGGACCTGCCGGCCGGCTTTACCGCCCGGCGGCCGCGCGGCGACGACCTCGTCGCGGTCGTCGCGCTCATCGCCGCCGCCGATCTGGCCGTGTCGGGTGAGACCTGTGCCAGCGACGACGATCTGCGGGCCGAATGGGGCCAGCCGCGCTTCGACCTCGAGCGCAACGCCTGGCTGGTGGTGGCCGCGAGCGACCGGCCGGTCGCCTACGTCTGGGTGCTCGACTCGGCCGACCACACCTGCATCGACGGCCAGCTCCTGGTCCATCCCGACCACCAGTGGCAGGGGCTCGAGGCGTCGCTGCTCGACTGGATCGAGCGCTTTGCAGGGCCGCTCGCGGCGGCTGCCGCGAGCGGCCGCCGCGTGTCCCTCGGAGTCTGGTGCGATCGCGGCGACCGCCGCGGCGAGCTCTTTCTCGACGCCGGCTTTGTCCACGTGCGGTCGTTCCTGCGCCTGCGCATGGCGCTCGACCGCCTGCCCGACGACCCGGTCGCCTACGCACCGCCGCCGGGCCTCGAGGTGCGCCGCTTCGTGGCCGGCCGCGACGAGCGCGCCACGTGGGACACCTTGCAGGACGGCTTTGCCGACCACTTTCGCTTTAGCGCCCAGCCCCTCGAGGAGTGGCGGCGGTCGTCGCTTGCCGGAGCGGTCGACACCGGTCTGTGGTTCACGGCCTGGGACGGCGACCAGATGGTCGGCGCGATCGTCTGTTACGCCGAGCCGTACGGGGGCTACGCCGACCAGCTCGCCGTACGCCGCCCGTGGCGCCGCCGCGGCCTCGGCAGGCTACTCCTGCTCACCGCCTTCGCGGCCCTGCGCGAGCGCGGCTGCGCCGAAGCGATCCTGGGCGTCGATGCCGACAACCAGAGCGGCGCGGTCGACCTTTACCGCCGCATGGGCATGCGCACGTCGGCCACCCACGACTTCTACGAGAAGGTCCTGCGCGACGGTCGCTGACGGCGACCGACGGCGGCCGCTCGCCGTCGGCGTCGCGGCCTCGCGCAGCCCAGCCGGCGCGCGGGTCAGCCGGCTTGCGGGTCAGCCGGCGCGCAGCCCAGCCGGCGCGCGGGTCAGCCGGCGCGCCGGCTGGTCAGGAAGGTGCTGAGGCGCAGCAGCCCCTCGGGGAAGTTCTCGCGACCCACGCCGATCCGCAGGTGACGCTCGCCGTAGTCGAAGAGCGTCGACGGCGCCAGCATCACGCCGGCTTCGTCGAGCGCCATGCGGCAGAGCTCCGGCGTACCCAGCGCCGCGGGCTTGAAGCGCGGAAAGCAGACGGTGCCGGCCCGCGGAGGGACCCACGAGAACAGCGGCTCGTACTTGGCCATGAACCCGCCGAGCAGGCCCAGGTTGCGCTCGATGCGTTCGCGGTGGCGGACGAGGATGCTCTGGCGGGCGCGCAGGCCGATGAGCGCAAGGATCTCGCTCGGCGCGCTGCTGCAGATCGTCGTGTAGTCCTTGAGCTCGATGAGGCGCCGCATGAGGCGTTCGTCGCGCACCACAAGCCAGCCTATGCGCAGGCCGGCCAGGCCGAGGGTCTTGGAGACGCCCGACAGGGACAGCGCCTTTTCGTAGAGCTCGACGGCCGCCGGCAGCCGGTCGCCCTCGTCGCGTTCGAGCAGCCGGTACATCTCGTCGGACAGGACGGTGATGCCGTAGGTCGTGGCGATCTCGAGAATGCGCTCGTAGTCGTCGAAGCCGGGCAGACAGCCCGTCGGATTGTGGGGAAAGTTCAGGACGATCAGCCGGGTGCTCGGCCGGATGAGCTGGGCCAGCCGTTCGGGGTCGAAGCGCCAACCGTTGGCCTCGTCGGGCTCCCAGCGACTGACCTCGGCGTGCAGCGACTCGGCGATCGAGTACAGCGACTGGTAGCCGGGGAAGGTACAGACCACGTGGTCGCCGTTGCGCACGAGGCAGTTCGCGGCGATGAAGATGAGCTCCTCGGGGGCGGCCACGAGCACCTGATCGGGTTCGCAGCCCTGATACAGCCCGGCGATCTCCCGGCGTAGCAGCGGGTGGCCCTGCGTCTCGGTGTAGCCGAGCTGGAGCGTCTCCCAGAGATTGCGGGTCGGGACGTCGGCCAGGCTGAGCAGCTCGGCCAGAGACAGACCGTCGCAATCGGAGGCGGCCAGCGGGAACTCCACGGAGAACTCGTACTGACCGAAATAGCGTTCGAGCTGGAAGGGGTCGAGGCGCATCGTGGCGCTACTCTATCCCTATCGGACCGCCGCATGCATTACCGCGCGGCGCGGCGATCCGTTCACCTGACAGCCGTTTCGGGGTACGTAGTGGCGTCGTGACCGCACGTCGACCACTCCAAGGAGGAACCATGATCTCAGCCGAACGCCGCGCCCAGGCCGCCTGGACCGGAACGCTGGCCGAGGGCAGCGGACTGCTGCGCCTGGCCAGTGGAGCGGCGCCCGATCTGCCCGTCACGTGGGCCTCGCGCACCGCCCGCTCAGAGGGCAAGACGAGCCCCGAAGAGCTCATCGCCGCCGCCCACGCCTCGTGCTTTGCGATGGCCTTCTCGCACGGCCTGACCGAGGCCGGCACGCCGCCGCGCAGCCTCGACGTGACGGCGGTCGTCACCATAGTGCAGACCGACTCAGGTTTTCAGGTGGCCAGCTCCCGGCTCGAGGTCCGGGGCGTCGTGCCGGGCCTCGACCAGACTGCCTTTGCCGCCGCAGCCGCCGCGGCCAAAGAGGGCTGCCCTGTCTCGCAGGCCCTCCACGGCAACGTGGAGATCAGCGTCACCGCGACCCTCGACCAGGGGGCGTGACCGCACGCCTCTGACCGCGCGCCTCTCCAGCAGACGTGGCGACACGGGCGCGCGAGCCCGCCCCAACGGGCGCCGGTGATGACGGTGCGTTGGCGGGTAGCGACGGCGGNNGGCGGCAGAGGCGGCGTATAGACGCGCGCGGCGAGTTCCTTGTCGATCTCGTAGAGCCCGCCCGGGGCGCCCTGCACGAGCCGTAGCTTCTTTACCATGTCGTCGGCGGTAGCCTCTTCTTCGACCTGCTCGCCGATGAACCACTGCAGCTCCTGCAGGGTGGCGTGGTCGCGCAGCTCCAGGGCGAGATCGGCGAGCGCGTTAATCAGGCCGGTGACCTTGTTCTCGTGGGCGAGCGCCTGCTCGAACATGGCGAGCGCCGTCGGCCAGTTCTGATCGGGCTCGGCGATGGCCGTGAGAAGCACGCGGCCGCCGCGCTCGACGACGTAGTCGAAGAACTTCTGGACGTGGAAGAGCTCCTCCTGGAACTGCACGTGCATCCAGTTCTGGCCCCCGGCCATGCCCAGCTCGGCGAATTGCGCCGACATCGACAGATAGAGGTAGGCCGAGTAGAGCTCGGCGTTGATCTGCCCGTTCAGGGCGTCCTGCATGCGCTGGTCCAGCATCCTCGTCCCTCGTTTCATTCGTTTGGCCGAAGTGTCGGCTAGGTTCTACCTGGTCGGGCACACCTCGCAAACACCGCGACGGCGGCGGCCGTCGCCCGTTTCGGCCGGCCGCTTCGTCGCGCCCGTTTCGGCCGACCGTTTCGTCGCGCCCGCTCCGGTGGGCCGCCTCGTCTTTTCAGTGGTGGAACGACGCCGCGGCGCCGTCGTTGACCGGCGCCGCCTGCTTGCGCAGCCGCGGCAGCTGGCGCTCGAAGTCGGCCAGCAGCAGGTCGGCCACGTCGTGCGTAAAGCCGCGCCGCACCACGATGCGCAGCGCCGCCAGATCCTGCCGGTTTCGGGGGAACGTGTAGGCCGGCACCAGCCAGCCGCGCTCGCGCAGGGCGTCGGCCACATCGAACACGGTGAAGTTCTTCACGTCGGGGGCGAGGGTGAAGGCAAAGACCGGCAGCTCGTCGCCCCGGGTCAGCAGCTCGAACGGTCCGAGCTGGGCGATGTGGTCGGAGAGGTACGTGGCGACGTCGCGCGAGTAGCCCTGCACCTTGACGTAGCCGTCGAACCCGAGCCGCAGGAAATTGTAGTACTGGGTCACGATCTGCGAGCCCGGCCGTGAGAAGTTGAGTGCGAAGGTGGGCATGTCGTCGCCTAAGTAGTTCACCCAGAAGACGAGCTCCTCGGGCAGCGCCTCGGTGTCGCGCCACACAACCCAGCCGACCCCCGGGTAGACGAGGCCGTACTTGTGTCCGGACGTGCTGATCGAAGCCACCCGCGGCAGCCGGAAGTCCCACTCGAGGTCGGGGTCGAGGAAGGGCGCGACCATCGCCCCCGAGGCGCCGTCGACGTGCACCGGCACGTCGACGCCGGTGCGCTGCTGGAGCTCATCGAGCAGGCGGCAGGTCTCGGCCACCGGCTCGTAGCTGCCGTCGTAAGTCGACCCCAGGATCACGACGACGCCGATCGTGTTATCGTCGCACAGCCTGACCGCCTCTTCGGGCGAGAGGTGGTAGCGGTCGCCGTCCATGGGCACCAGGCGGGCTTCGACGTCCCAGTAGTTCATGAACTTGTCCCAGCAGATCTGGGCGTTCACGCCCATCACCATGTTGGGGCGGTCGGCGGGCAGGCCCGCCGCCCGTCGGCGCTTCTGCCAGCGGCGCTTGAGAGCGAGCCCGCCCAGCATGCAGCCCTCGCTCGACCCCGTGGTCGAGCAGCCCACGGCCTGCTCGGCGGCGGGCGCATGCCACAGCCGCGAGAGCATGTTCACGCAACGCAGCTCCAGCTCGGCCGTCTGCGGGTACTCGTCCTTGTCGATCATGTTCTTGTCAAAGGTCTCGGCCATCAGCCGGTCGGCCTGAGGCTCCATCCAGGTCGTCACAAAGGTGGCCAGGTTGAGCCGGGCGTTGCCGTCGAGCATGAGCTCGTCGTGAATGATCTGGTAGGCGACGTCGGGCGCCATGCCGCCGGCCGGCAGCTCGTCGCGCGGGACGCGCTCGACATCGGCCCCCAGGATCGGTGGGACGACGAGGTCACGCGGCGCGCGCCTCCGGGTTCTGGGGTGATTGAGCGGCACGTGGTCCTCCTTGCTCGAACGACGGGCACCGGCTCCGCATCATATCCGGCGCCCAACAGCGCGGCGGCGTGTTCGCGCCCGGCCGCGCCGGGCCACACGCGCGCCGCAGCGGACATCGCTGCGTGTCTCAGCGCGCTCCCGGCAGCCGCGCCAGGAGCGTCAGCGGCACATCCACGGCGGTCGTGGCCTCCTCGACGATCACTTCGATGCTCCAGCGGCCGGCGACCGACGGCGCCAGGGCGCTGCCCTGCCAGGTGCCGTTCGCGGCGCGAGCCAGCGTGAGCGTCGAGGGCTGCACCGCGGTCTGCGCAGGCAGCGAAAAGTCGAGGTTGACGCTCCTCACACCGGCGAGCGGCCGGCCCGCCGTGTAGTCGTTGACGGAGGCCACGAACGCGTTGCGCCCCACGGTGCCGGGCGTGACCGCCAGCCGCACGCGCACCGTGGTCGCGTAGTCGGCGCCGGACAGCACGACGTGGCTCGAAGCGGCGGCCCTGGCGGCAGCGGCGGCGAACGTGGCCGGCGCGAGGCCGGCAAGCACGCCGGTCGCCGCCAGAACGGCGGCGCCCAGCACGATCTCGGCGGCGATCGTGCGCCGCAGCCCCCGCAGCTCAGCCTCCCCGCCGTCCACGGTCGGCACAAGGACGAAATGGCTGAGGGCGCCGAGGGCGACGAGCACCAGGACCAGCCCCAGCTTCACGAGCAGGGCGGCGCCGAAACTGGTGTGGATGAGGTTGGCCGGCGCACCGACCTCGGCGACCGCCCGCGAGAGGCCGGTGAGCAGCACGACCACAAGGGCGACGGTGGCCAGGAGCGAGAAGCGCCGTACGGCGGCGCCGCGGGCCGGCCCCGCCGGCCCTTGCAGACCGAGCAGCAACCAGGGCAGCCCGCCGATCCAGACGCCGACGGCCATGACGTGCGCCCAGAGGCCGACCAGGTTGAGGGGCCGCCAGGGCGAGGCGCCGTTGGCATGGCTCGCCCAGATCAGCGCCAACGCCGCGACGGCCGCCGCGACGCCGAGCGCGGCCAGGGTGAGCGGCCGCGGCGCCAGGCCGGCGGCCCCCACGGCGATGCCGCAGAGGACCACCACGGCCACGCACTGTCCGAGCAGCAGCTGACCTTCGTGCGTCTCGAAGAGCGGCAGCAGCGAGGGCGCTCGCACGATCGCCCGCTCGCTCAGGGTGACGGTCGCCACGCCCACCGCGGCCAGCAGCCAGCCCACCCGCAGGAGGGCGACGCCGCCGCCGGGCAGGCGGCCGCGAAACACGAACAGGCAGACGCCGGCGGCTCCCAGCAACAGCGCCAGGCCGCCGTACAGCGCCCCGCGGCCGGCGGCGGCGACAGCCGAAAGCCAGGGCGCCGTGCTGACGAACTTGCCGAACGGCGCCACCGCGCCGATGTCGGCGACGCCCACGCCAAAGGCGTAGGCGCCGCCGGCGAAATGCCCGTCGAGGGCGGAGACCGTCTGCCAGTCCACCGTGTAGACGCCGTGGGGGAGCGGCTGCGTCAGCACGACACGAAGCTCCTGCTGGTTGCCGGCCACCGGCGCGGAGCGCGAGACGCCGGGCACCGCCCGTCCCCGCGTGTCGACGATGTCGACGTGCGACAGGGTGGGGTCGACCGGTTCGCTGAAGGTGAGCAGGATCTGCCCCGGCGAGCGCGCGACGGTCCCGTCGACAGCCGGGTCCGCGGCGATCAGCAGGGCGTGCGCCGCCGCTCCGGGCGCCGGCAGCGCCAGCCAGAGACCGGCGACCAGCGCCACGACCGCGGCGCTCCGCACCGCCGCGGCGGCGGCGCGCGCCGGCAGGTGGCCAGCGCGCATCACGCCGACCTCAGGCTCTCCTGCCACGCAGCAGCGCCACGACGGCGACGATCAGACTCAGGGCGCCGAGCGCCATGCCGATGATGCCGAAGAGCTGCGCGCGCGAGGCCGCGCCCGCAGCGGCGAGGCGCGGCAGCTGGGCGTCGAGCCGCTGCGAAAGCTCGGCCGGCGACGGCGCCCGCACGGGGAACTCGGCCGCCATTGGGTCCTGCACCGTCGAGAAGGTCGTCGGACCGCTGGTGAAGCTCTGGTCGATCGCCTGCGAGCCGATCGTGCCGCCAAAGTGAAACGTGTAGTCGCCCGGCACGGTCGGGAACAGCCAGGCGCGGTAGTCGCCGGGCGTGCCCAGCCCGGTATCGGGGTCGAACGTCGGTTCCAGGGCCAGCGTCATCGTGCGGCTGCCGAAGACCACGCTGACGTGGAGCGTGCTGCCGAGGTCGACGACGGGTCGGCCGGTACGACGGCTGCTGAGGATCAGCTGGACGCTGTTCTCCTGTCCCGCAAAGGCAGGCTCGGTGCCCCAGCCCACGACAAAGCGATACGCGCCGACGTTGCGGATCTCGTGCGCGCCGGCCGCCGGCGCCGCCCACAGCGCCGCCGCGCCGATCAAAAGCAGCGCCGCCGCGACCCGTCGTGCCCGTCTCCATCTCATCTGCCCGCTCCCCCTGGCTTCGTTAGGAGATGCTCCCGCCGGGAAGTATGACACTCGAGAACGCCGTCTGGAGGGACGCACCATGATCCATCTGCTGTCGCAGCTCGACCCCATGGTCTGGCTGATGATGGTCGTCGTAGCGGTGGGGTTCGCGGTGTCGGCCGCCGTGCTGGTCGAGCTGCTGCCGCCCAGCAGCGACGGCTCGCCGGCGTTTCCGCCGGACCCCTACGGCGGTCACGACGCTCCCGGGCTGCCCGGCGAAGAGCCGAACGGCCACGAGGCCCCGCCCGCTTAGACGGGCGCGGGGCGGCCACGAGGCCCGCCCGATCAGACCGCCGCGAGCCGGCCTGAGTCGATGAGCTCGACCAGTCCGTCGAGACTTTGCGGCAGCGGATCGCCGTCGCCGACGAACGGCGCCCGTTCGCGGACGGCCTCGAAGACGCGTCGCGTGCCGCGACCCAGCGGCCCGCTGCCGCGCAGCTCCACGGCCTGAGCCGCCACGAGAAGCTCGAGCGCCACGATGCGCTCACCGAGACCGGTCATGTCGGCCAGGCGACGCGCGCCGAGCGGCAGCATGGTCGCGCGATCCTCGATGCCCTCGGCGGCGCTGCTGCTGGCGATCTCGAACGACACCGGCTGGGCGAGCAGGCGCGCCTCGGCGGTCATCGCCTCGCCGGCGATCGCGTAGACGCTGAGGCCGCTCTCGGCCGTTCCCGGCGCGACGGCGAGGCCGGTCGGCAGGCCCGACCAGGGAGTCTCGAGCAGCTTCACGGCGCGTTCGTCGGCGCCGGTCAGCAGCGGCGCCAGGGAGACCCGGGCGAGGTCGAGTGCGGCGGCCAGCGCCAGCACCTCAAAGTTGGCCACCGAGATCAGGCGCTCCTCGTCGGGCACGACCAGGGGATTGCCCTGGGCGGCGTTCAGCTCGACCGCCAGCCGGCGTCCGGCATAGGCCAGAGCGTCGTGGCAGGCGCCGTGGACCGCCGGCAGCGAGCGAAAGGTCAGCGGGTCCTGCAGATTGCGGGCGGCCCCGGCGCGCCACAGGTAGCTGCCGTCGAGCAGCCGCCGCAGCCGCCCGACGGTAATGGCAAGGCCCTCGTCGGACCTTGCTGCGACCACCGCCGGGTGGAGGATGCTCAGGTTCGCGGCGAAGGCTTCGAGGCTGAGCGCGCCGGCGGCGCCGGCGGCGTCGAGCAGCCGCCGCGCGTCGTGCATCGCCAGGGCGGCCGCGGCGGTGGAGAAGGCGCTGTTGTTGATCAGTGCAAGGCCCTCGCCCGCCGCCAGTTCGCAGTCGCCGAACAGGCCGGCGGCGAGATCGGCCAGCGGGGCGAGGTCGGACTCGCCGAGCGAGCCGAGCCGCCGCACGACCGGGCAGACGCCACCGTTGAGCGCCTCGACCAGGCGCTGCGCCAGCACGGGACGCACGCCGGCATGGCCGGCGGCGAAGCCGTTGGCCAGGCGCACCATGGTCGCCCGCACCACGTCGGCGGCGAGCGGCGCGCCTTGCGCGACGCGGTGGTTCTCGAGCAGGCGGCGATTGAAGCGCGCCAGCTCGCCGGCGGCGAGCGGCACCCGCTTGAGCACACCCACGCCGGTCGTCAGGCCGTAGACCTGGTCGCCACGGGCAAGCGCCGCCTCGACCGTGCGCCGGGCACGTGCCATGCGTTTCTCGACATCGGGCGCCAGCGCGACGGCGACGCCGTCGCGCGCCACGCGCACGAGCTCGTCGAGCGTGAGTGCCGAGCCTGTAAGGACGACAGTCATGGGGCGGTTATTGCCCGGCGCCGCCGCCGGCAGGCGCCGTTGCGGGTCACCGCCCGGCGGCGGCGCCGGGCAGGGGCGCCATGGCGATCGCTCCCGCGGGACAGCCGGTGGCGCACAGTCCGCAGCCACGGCACAGGTCCGCGCGGAAGGTGACCGCCGGCGACCGGCGTCCCGCGGCGCTCTGGCCGCCGCCGTCTCGACCGACCGAGAAGGCGCCGAACGGGCAGCGCCGCGCGCAACGGCCGCAGAGGGTGCAAGCCGCCGGGTCGCGCGCCGCGACGTAGCGGACCCGCGGCCACAGCCGGGCCGCGCCGAGGGCCTCGCTGGCGAGCTGCGGAAAGCAGCAGTCGGCGCAGCAGTTGCACACGGCGCCGCGGGTGAGCGGCTCGTCGTCGGCGGCGGCGGTCTCGCCGGTGTGCATGAGGCCGTGACGGTCGGCGTCGCGCAACACCGTGAAGGCTCTCTCGTGGGAGATCTCCCAGCCCAGGCCGCGGTCGTTGTCGAAGCGCAGGCAGACCAGCGACGGTTTGCGACAGCGCTCCATCGCGGCCCGGCAGTCGCACGGCCACAGGTAGACGTGCGCGGCCCGGGCCACGAGCGCCTCGGCTTCGTGGAGCAGAAGGTACTCGGCGTTCTCGATCCCCGGCTCAGGCCGCTGCCCGGCCAGCAGGGCCTCGACCTGGGGGCGCTTGTCGTCGATGTAACGCGCGAGCTGCCACTCGGCGAGCCTCTCGCGCAGGTCGCGCGGCAGGTCCTTGGGGCCTTCGAAGAGCGTCCAGATCTCGAGGCGGCTGGCGAAGTCGGCCAAAACGACGACCTCCGGGGTCGGGCGGCCGATGACCGCCCGCCGCGCGGCGCGCTCGAAGAACGCCGGCGACACGGGCCCGCCCAGCGCCGCCGCGGCGGCCGGCAGCAGCAGCATGCCCGACGCCGCCAGCGCCACTATGAGCCGCAGCTCGTCGGGCTCGAGCAGGCGCTCGATCCAGGGCAAAACGAACTCGGGCGCCCCGAACGCGCCGGTCAGCGCCTCGCGCACGGCCGGGCCAAGCGCTATGTCATCGTCGTGAGCGGTCGTGGCCACTCCTTTCCACGGTGATTGCCGTCGGCCCTGCCGGCCGGCTCAGCCGGCCGGCGAAAACGCCTCGACGAGCTCGTCGATGCGGGCCGCGAGATCGGCCGCAAGCGGCGCCGCGGCCGGCGCGGCGAGCAGGCGCAGCGCCTTGCGCCGCGCCTGCTCGCGCAGGTCGGCGCCGCCGTCCTGGCTCCAGCGCTCATACCCCTTGCGATTGATGATCGTCGGCCGCCACTGCGCCTTGCGCACGTGCCGGGCGGTGTGCTTGGTCGACAGAAAATCGCCGCCCGGACCGGTCTGCGCGATCACCTCGACGCCCAGTGTCTCGCGGTCGACGGTGATGCCGGCCAGCAGGCGCCGGTTCATGGCGATGAACTCGTCGACGATCACGACCAGCTCGAGCGCGCCCGTCATGCCGTAGTCGAGGTAGCCCACATCGTGGTTCAAGTTGGAGCCGGCCATCATGGCCAGCAGGGTCAGCTCGCCGGCCTCCATGCCGGCCTGGGCATCGACCAGCTGAGCGTCACTGGTGCCGCCGTAGCCCCAGTTGGGCAGGTCGAGCCAGCGCGCCATCTCGATCGCGCCGAGGTAGGTCATGAGGTACTCCGGCGCGTTGTACGACGACTGCGCGGTGGCCATGTCGAGCACCGCCGGCCCGATGCCGAACACAAACGGCGCGCCGGGCTTGCGGAGCTGGTGGACGACCAGGCCGAACAGCGACTCGGCGACGCCCTGAGCGATGTGCCCGGCGACGGTGATCGGCGCCGTGGCGCCGGCCAGCGGCGCCGGCGAGTAGATCGCCGGAATGCCCTTGTCGGCGCAGAACAGAAGCTTCTCGAGGCTGTCACGAGGATGCTCAAGCGGACTGCTCGGCTGACCGTACATGACGAAGTACGGCTTGGCCGCAAGCGCTTCGGGACCGCCGCGCAGCGCCGCCGCGATCTGCCACATGACCTCGAGATCGTCGACGCCCTCGGCGGTCAAGACTATCGGCTTGGTGGTGCCGGTCACCATCGCCTGGAACTCGGCCACAAACGCCCGATGAGGGTCGGCGATGTCGTTGGGGAAAGCGCTCGACATGACGAAATCGATGTTGTCGAGGCCGTCGCAGAGCCGCGCCGCGGTGGTCACGTCGGCGAGGCCGGCGAGACGCCGCTCGCCACTTTCCAGGTCGTAGATGTTCATGAGGTCGGAGCCGGTGCCGAAGTAGCTGCGCCGGCCGCCCAGGCGCATCGCCGGCTCGCCGTTGCGATCGAAGACCGGCACTACCGCCGGAGCGGTCGCGCGGGCCCGCTCGACCAGGCGGGCGGGCAGCCGCACGAGGTCGTGGCCGACGACCTCGCCGCCGGCCGCGCGCAGCAGCTCGAGCGCCGCCGGCTGAAACACGCGCATGCCCACCGTGCCGATCACCTCGAGCGCGGCGTCGTAGATCGCCTGCTTGTCGTCGTCGCCGAGAAACCCGACCTGAAGGCGCAGGCCGCGCGCGTCGGTGTCAGTCATGGTCGCTCCCGTTCGTTGGCAGTTTTCGCAGAAGACGCTGTCGTTCACGGCGGCTCACGAGGGGCGACCATGGCAGGCCGGTCGCGGCCAGACCGAGGGCCGCGCCGGGCGGAGTCGGACGACCGATCGGGTCGCCGACCGCGCGTTCACCCGATTCGAGTGAGGCGATCCCCACCGCAAGAGCTTACGTTGTTCCCGTGACCGAAGGCCAGACTACACGGAGACGCGAACGGGTCACTCGAGTCACCGCCGGTCCGGCAAAGAACACTCAAAGGGCCGTTCTGGGCTCGGAAAGGGGCTGCGATCATGTACTGGCCCTACCACCTGGTCGAGTTCTCAAAGATGATCCAGGGCCTCGCGCGACACATCAGGGAAGCTGTAGGGCGACACCCTGCTGCCCTCACTCGGCGAAGTGCCGAGACCTCTGGGCTTGAATCGCCGCAAGGAGCGGGCGTCACCCGACCGCGGCATCGAGGCGCAAGTGTGTGATGAGCCGCTCTTGCGGTCAACACTCGCCCAGCTCGGCGTGGCGCCGCAGCATGAATCTGTCGAACTGCGGCACCGTGAAGGCCGCATAGCCGTGGCCGGGCGTGTAGAGGAGCCCTTTGTCGATCAGCCGCGAGCGGATCGGGCCCGCCTGCTCAACGGTCCGCCTGATACGCGCGGCGACCTCGCTGGCCCGCTGCGGCAGCGGCCCCAGCTCGGCCATCGCGTAGAGGTATCTGAGCTCCAGATCCGTCGTGCGGTCGGCGCGCACGCGAAAGAAGCTTTCGTCGAGTCCGCCTTCGACCAGAGGCAGCACCGATCTGACGTCGTGCAGGGTCACCGGAGACACCGACGTCTCGTCCCAGACGATGCGCCCGTATTCCTGCAGAAAGTACGGGTAGCCCTGGGTGTAGTCGACCATGAAATCGACGGCTTCGGGCTCGAGCTCGACGCCCAGAGGGCGGGCCGGCAGAATGAGGGCGTCCCGGGCGTACGTGGCGGCATCGAGCTCGCCGATCCGCGGAAAGCGAAAGAGCCGCTCGCTGTATGACTTGGCTTCGCCGGCCAGACGGGGGATCTGCGGAAGACCCGCGCCGACCAGCGTGATCGGCAGCGATCGGCGGGTGCACTTGTGCAACGCGACGATAAGTGCTTCGAGCTCGGGGGGCTGCAGAAACTGGATCTCGTCGATCAGAAAGACGACGCCCACGCCCTGGTCCTGCGCGGCTTCGCCGGTCGCCACAAGCAGGTCTGTCAGGTCCTCGGACAGGGCGCCGCTGTCTCCGAGGCCGGCGAGCGCCTCGACGTCGAGGCCGGCGGTCATGGCGCCGTCGGGATTGAAGGTGACGGTGAACGACTTGAGGATGGCCGCGGCTCTGAGCAGCCGATCCGTCCACCTGGCCTTGGGCGCGATCTGCAGCAGCGCGCGGCGCACCTGGGCAGCCAGGCGGGGAGCGAAGGTGACGTTCTTCTCGACCTCCCACTCCACTGTGGCCCAGTCGCGAGCTTCGGCCTTTTCGCGGAACACGTCGAGGAGCACCGTCTTGCCCACGCCCCTGAGCCCCGTGACGATCATGGACTGCTCCACGTAGCCGTTCTCGAGACGCTCCAGCAGAATGTCGAACGACTCGATCTGCCTGTCGCGGCCGACGAGGGCCGGCGGTTTAGTGCCGGCGCCGGGCGCATAGGGGTTCTTGCGGGGGTCCATGCAATGTCCTTATCAGACTAGACGAACCTTATCAAACCAAGATAAGTAGCGTCTAGTCTGTAAAGACCTGCCGTCGCTCGACTCGCTGTTCGAGCGACATGCGCCAGCGGAGGCGCCGGACGCGCGGCTGGCGAAGCGGCCCGCGAGGCGGCTGGCGAAGCGGCATGGGAGTCGAACCCACCCAGGACGGGAGCACCGCCCCGCAGACGGTTTTGAAGACCGCGCCGGTCACCGGACCGGAAGCCGCTCCATGTGCCTGTTTGCAGGTATGTTCTTCGACCCACCCTGACGGGTCGAAGGCCAGAGCGCCAAGCGGGTGCGAGCGTTGCACCACCTCGATGCGCACCTCGCGGGTACTCACCGCGGCGGCGGCCGGCCGCCCAACAGTACGGCACAGTCGCCGGCGCCGTCAAAACGCGCCGTCAGCGGCGGCTAGTTCAGCCGGTGCGCAAACCAGGCGCGCAGCACGACCTCGGCCGGCTTGCCGTGCGGCGTGTAGCTGCCGTCCCTGAGCCCGCCGACCGTGGGGTCCGGGTACCACTGCCAGAAGAACAGGCCTTTCATCCAGGGGCGCGCCGCAAAGGCAGCCAGCGCCGCCCGATACCAGCGCGCCTGGCCGACAAGGTCGACCTTGCCCGAGACCTGCCAGTCCCAGGGGGCGCGCGCCGCGCCCACGATGCTGCGCGCGCCGATCTCGGTGAAGATCACGGGCTTGTCGAAGCGCCGCTGCAGCCGCAGGAGCGGCCGGTAGTAGCTGCGCCAGCCGGCTTCGAGCTGGGCGACCGTGGGGTGCAGCCGATCGCTCAGAGTGGGGTAGGCGTCCTGCCCGATCAGATCGACGGCGTCCCACCAGGCCACGGCCCGCGGATCGCTCGCGATCTCGTCGTCGGCATAGGTAACCTTGCCCGGGTAGACAGCGCGCACGGCGGCGACGATCTGCCGCCAGGCGGCCTCGTGACCCACCGTCGAATCGAGCTCGCAGCCCACGCTGAACTGCTCGCAGTGGGCGCCGGCGGCAAGCGTCGCGTAGTGCACGATCTGCTCCTGGTACGAGGCAAACCAGGCGGCCCAGGCGGCGCCTCTGAAGTGGGGTCCGATCTGGCCGCGCCAGTGCGACGGATCGCGCAGCAGGTCGAGCTGTGGCTTGAGCATCACCTTCAGACCAAGGCCATGCGCATAGGCGATGATGCTACGCAGCGAGGCGTCGGTCGGCGTCTCCTGGCCCGTACGGCTGATCGTCGTCGCGTCGATGTCGTTCTGATAGACGGTGACCAGGACCATCGCCCACGTCGCCCCCGTGGCGCACAGGGCCCGCAGCGACGCCCGCGGCGCGCTGCCCAGGTAGCTGTCGGACCAGTAGCCGGTAAACGACACGCCCTTCTCGACGCCCTTGGTGGCGGCCTGAGCCGGCGCCGCCGCGGCCAGGCCAAGAAGCGCAAGACACACAAGCAGCGCAACGATACCCGCGGCCACCACGGCCGCGGTCGGCGCCGACCTTCGCGCGGCGGTTGCAAGAACACAGGGCTGCGGTGGACGAGCCCTCAGCACGACGACACCTGCCTCACTCGACGGCGGCGGTACCGGCGCATTCTACCGTGCGCGGCGAGGCGCTGCTCCAACACCGACCGTCGCCGTGTCCGTCAACGCGGATGCGCGGCGCGCGGCGCGGGCGCGCGGCATGTGCGCGGCGCGCGGCATGTGCGCGGCGCGCGGCGAAGGGCAGAAGAACGAGAAAAAGGCGGGGCGCCTTGCGGCGCCCCGCCTTTCTTGCGTGGTCGACCCCCCGAAACGGCAGGCGAGCCTACTTGGCCGCCGCGGTGAGCGCGTTGGCCGCGGAGATGATCGCCTGGTGGTCCTGGTGGCGCTTGTACTCGGCGTCCATCTCGAGCAGACCGCCCGGGAACTCGTAGGCGGGCATGAGGGCGACGAAGTCGTCGGCGTTGAACTCCTCGGGGACGTGCACGCCGCTCTCGGGGTTGCCCTTCTGGCCGATGAGCTTGCCGGTGGCGATCAGCTCGAGCGTGATGACCGGCGTGAAAGCGGTCTGGGCGGTGACGACCTGGGTGCCGTACTTGCCGACGCATTCAGCGTTGTCGGCGATCTGGTACAGGTAGACCTCGCGGGTCATGCCGTCCTTTTTGCCCTTGACCCACGTGCCGGCGGCCGTCTGGCCAACGTACTTCTTGCCGATCTCGTTGGGGTCGGGGGCGGCGGCGGCGATGACGTCGCGCGGCGCCACTTCGACGCCCTTCACCTTGATCGGGGTCTTCTTGTCCATGTTGGTGGACTTGAAGATGTCGATGGCGGCCATGAACTCGTCGCCNNGGCAGGAAGAACGGCTCGAGCTCGGCGAACGGCTCGATCGTGTACCAGCCCTTGCCCTTTTCCCAGACGATGGCGGGCTGGGTGCACTCTTCGATCGTGGTCCAGATGGAGAAGCCGAAGCTGATGCCCTTGGCGCCCGGGATCTCGAGGTTGGAGCCGTCGCGAATGCCGATCTCTTCGATCTCGTCGAACATGTGATCGGCGGCGTAGCGGGCGAAGTAGTCGGCCATGCCGGGCTCGACGCCGAAGCCGGCGAAGGCGAGCTTGCCGATCTTGTCGAACTCGGGGCCGAGCGGGAATTCCTTGTCGCCGAGCATGACGCCGGTCGGGCCGATCTTGCCCTCGGGGTGCGGTTCGGAGACCGTCATGGCGGTGTCGAGATAGTGCGTCTTGGCCTTGAGGGCGGCCTGCAGGAGCTGCGGGTTGAACTCGGGGGCGACGAGGTTACAGATGATGTCGACGCCGTGCTTGGTGGCCAGGGCGGCGACTTCGTCTACGTTGCTCGCGTCGACCTTCTCGGCCGGGAACCTGTCCTCGCCGAGGCGCTTGCTGATGGACTGCGCCTTGGCCAGGTCGTAGTCGGCCATGACCATCTTTTCGAGCCAGCCCTTGTTGGGGTCGCGCCGCGCCGCGATGGCGGCCATCGACTCGCCTACGCCGCCGGTACCGACGATGAGAACCTTCATGAGTTACACTCCTTGTCACGCGTGCGCGGCCGTCGCGCTTGCGGGCGCGCAGGCCACCCTGCTTGGGGATGAGAAAGTGCCTCCCCGGGCACATGGATGCACTTGACGTTAGATCAGGGCCCTGAAATGTCAAGACAAGAAAATCAGGCCGCCGAGCCCCCCCACAGACCGCGAGGCCGGCCCCGCCAGACGGCGCCGGGCCAGTACTCGCCGGGTCTGCCGCGCGACCACCCCATGCAGTCGCTGCCGCCCACGGCGCGTAGCATCCTCGAAGCGGCACGCCGGGTCCTGGCCCAGTGGGGACTCGAAGGACTGACCATCGAAGCGGTCGCCAACGAAGCCAACGTCAGCCGCACGCTCATCCCGTACCACTTCGGTAGTCGCGCGGGCCTCGTGGCCATTCTCTTCGACTCGCTCTTCCACGACCTCGCGGTGTCGGTCTACGGGCTCGCCGGACCGGGCGGCAGCCTGCCCACCTTTCTCGACTGGATCAGGCGCGAGGCCGACGACGTGCAGTCGCAGCACGACTTCTTCGAGCTCATCGTGTCGGCGCTGCGCGAGCCCGAGCTGAAGAGGCGCATCGCCGCCCTGTACGAAGACTACCGCGAGCTCACCCTCGAGATGGCCGGCGTGAGCGAGCCCGCCGAACCGGGTGCGGCCCCGCCCGAACCAGACAGGCGCCGCGAGCTCGCCGCGATCGGCTCTGTGCTGGTGGCCATCGAAGACGGCATCGGCCTGCAGGCCGCGCTCGACCCCGCGTTCGACGTGACCGGCGCGCTGGCCATGGTCGAGACGATGATCGGCGACGCGCTCACGCGCCTGAAATCCGATTAGACGCCGGCCACCCTGTAGACGGTCCGCCGGCCGAGGCCGGTGACGACCTGCAGGTAGCCCGAGAACCGGGCGTCGAGCGCGGGGTCGCCGGAGTCGACCAGCAGCGGCCCGCCGTGCAGCGACAGCAGCTTGGTCTCGCTGGCCACTACGACGATACCGGCCAGGCCCACCAGGCTGATCACTTCGGCGCTGAGCTGCTGATTGCCGCGCCCGAAGATGTGGCCCTGGCCGCCGATCACGGTGACTACGATGCGCAGCGCGGCGCCCGCCGCTCGAGCCAGCTCCAGGATCTGGCGCTCGCTCAGATCGGCGCCGATCAGCCGGCGATCGCGCACGGCATCGACGCCGAGCAGCGTCTTGCCGATACCGAGCGCCTCGGCGACCGCGCGCGTGGTGGTGCCGGGGCCGAGCAGATAGACGATCCCCGGGGCCATCTCGTTCACGACGTCGGCGGCGATGGCGCACAGGTCGGCGGCGTCGCCGGCGCAGCCGCCGGCCTTCGCGCTCTGCACCAGGCTGCGTTCGTAGGGAACGCGAAGGTAGCCATAGAGTTGGGCCGAGACGCGGCCGTCGCGAAAGGCGTCCTCGTCTACGTCCATCACCTCGGCCTCGCGCAGGCGCACCGCCGCCGGACGATCGTGCAGGTAGAGGGCGGCGAGCTCGCCGGCGTTGCCCGGCGTCGTCGCATAGACCGCCGAGTGGATCTTGACCCCCGCCGGTACGCCGAGGCAGGCCAGGTCGCCGTCGACGGCTCGGCAGATGTCGCGGGCGGTGCCGTCGCCGCCGGCGAACAGCAGCAGATCGACGCCCAAGTCGCGCAGTGTCCTGGCCGCCGCCACGGTGTCGTCGGGGGTCGTGGCCGGCGTGCCGTCGGGCAGAACGGGGCGGGGCTTTCCGCGAGGAGTCCCGCTCAGACCCTCGATGACGACCGGCTCGAACCCGCAGGCACGCGCCTCGTTTTCGCCCATCTCGCCGGGACATGTGACGACGCCGACGTGTTCGCGCAGACGGCTGAGGCGGCTGAGCGCCAGCTCGGCGCGCCGCGGTGCTTCGCGCACGGCGCCGAGCGCCAGCGCCCGGCCAAGGATGTGAGCCCCGTCGCTGCCTTTTAGCCCAACCTTGCCGCCCACCCCGGCCACCGGGTTGACGATCAGGCCGAGCCGGCGGCGCTGCTCAGAAGCCACGATCGGGCGCGGACCGCGCCGCTCAGCGCCCGGGCGTGCGGTTGTACGCCCAGGCGACGGCGATCATCATGGCGCCGGCGGCGAGGCCCGCCGGCGCCAGCGCGAGACCGATGCGCAGGTAGTGCTGAGGCACGGCCGACGCGCCCGCGGCGATCACCAGCAGCACGGTGGCGATCGGCCACAGCACGGCGAACACCAGGTTGTCGGCAAAGTGGGCGCCGCGCAAGGCCCAGGCGGCCGCCGCCACGGTGAGGACCGCGGCGGCGGCGCCCGTGGCGGCGAACGCGGCGCTCACGATGACGGCCGGGACGTGGTCGTGCGGCGTCGCCCCCGGCACGGCGGCGCGATAGGCACAGAGGGCGGCGGTAGCGGCGAAGACGAGGGTGAGCGCGACCTTGACGGCGACCGCGAACGGTCCCGCCTGGCGCGGCCGGTCGACCGTGTAGGTCGTCGCCCCGGATGCGGCGTGCCGTCGCGCCGCCGGCGCCACCGGCGCCACCGGCGCCACC
>PLTW01000030.1 GCA_003164655.1 Actinomycetota bacterium | reverse complement strand
ATCCTGGGCGTGCAGACGTGGGTCCAGAACGTCTTCTACGGGGGCGCCCTGGTCATCGCCGTGTCGGCTTCGCAGGTTGTCAAGAAGCGCCACGAGCGCGCAGCGCGTCTCTGAGACCTTTCTAGCGAAGCATCGCGCGACACACCGGCATCGTTCGGGCCGCAGATCTGTTGATCCGCCCGACGCCGGCTCGGCGTCGTTTCTCGCCGCTCAGCGCGAGACGCGCAACAGCCGCAAGGTGAGCGGCCTCACGTCCTGGATGGCGGCCGTGGAGCAGATCTCGGTGCAGGCGTAGCAGCGCACGCACTTTCCGTCGTCGTATACCGGCGTGGGCGCCATTGTGATCGCACTCGCGCCGCAGATCTGGGCGCAGTCTCCGCAGCGGGTGCAGGCGCCGGCGTTGACCAGCCGGGGCCGTGAGGTCAACAGGTTGCGGGCGATGGTGCGTAGCGCCGGCGGCAGGCGGTCCTGGGCATCGCGGGGGGCGTGCTCGAAGCCCCGGTCGGCCACGATGGGGTCGCCTTCGAGACGGTACGGATCGTTCAGGTCGATCAGGCCGCGGCGTTCGGCGGCGGCCAGCGTGTAGATGCCGCGGCGCTCGTGGACCGTGAGGTCGGCGAGCGCCGCGTCGAGAGCGCTCGCGTCGGTGGCGGCAAACAGCGAGCCCATGGCGCGCGGTGTGCCGTTGCCCGGCCCCTTGCCCTGCATGGCGACGATCGCGTCGATCACCGTCAGGCGCGGCGCCAGCGCGAGGTGGATGTCGAGAAGCATGTCGGCGAAGTCGGCGCGCGCGCTCGAGCGAACGTGGAGCTGACCCTTGCGCAGGCCGGTCACGCAGCCGAAGGTGAGCTTTACGCCGCCGGTCAGGCGCATGAGGCCATGGGTCTTGAGCGGACCGACCTGGACGATGCCGTCGGCTGTGGTCCAGCAGCGCCCGACCGGAAAGCTGCGATACAGACGGCCGTCGGGTGTGGCCAGCTCGACCACGTCGGTGTCGGGCACGAGCAGCTCGACGTCCTCATCGCGGCAGACTTCCGTCATGCCGCTCATCTCGTAGGCGCGGCTCACGCGGCGTTCGGTTCCGGGCCCTCCCGGGCTGTCGCCGACGAACGGTGTGGCGCCGGCGCTCTTGAGCGCACGCAGCACGGCGCGCAGCGTTTCGGGGTGCGTGGTCACGACCTTCTCGGGGGGCGCCCCCCGCAGCAGGTTGACCTTGACGCCGATGCGCTCGCCGGGTGAGACGAGCGCCCCCCAGCCCCCAAACGGGGCGCAGGCGCGCTCGAGGGCCGCGGGCAAACCGGGACCGTACTGTGCCTTGACATGGCTCACGAGAGAGGGCCCCGATCGCGGCGCCTGCCCAGCGAAGTGAGAGTCTGCCGGCGTTGCGGCGGTCACGGCCGGTCGGCGTCGGGCGCAGTCCGCAGGTGCTGGGCGTACTTCTGAAAGATCTCGAGGGCGCGCTGCACCGCTACCTCCGAGGACGTCTCGCCTTCGTCTGCCAGACACTCGCGA
This sequence comes from Actinomycetota bacterium, assembly GCA_003164655.1. Classification (GTDB taxonomy): domain Bacteria; phylum Actinomycetota; class Thermoleophilia; order UBA2241; family UBA2241; genus Bog-752. Next base: position 13,106 of record PLTW01000030.1, on the reverse strand, counting down.
ATCTTGTGGGTGATGACAAAGATGCCGACCCGGTCGAGCGCGGCGCGGGTGGCCGCGAGCTGCGTCAGGACATCTTCGCACTGGGCATTGCCGGCGACCATGCGCTGCAGGCCGCGCACCTGGCCTTCGATACGCTTGAGGCGGTTGACCAGCTTCTCGACGTCGGCGCTTGAGGGCTGCGCGGCGGGTTGCCCGGCGGGCCGGGCGGCGGGCTGCGCGGCGGACTGTGAGACGGACTGTGAGGTGGGCTCGACCATGTCGCTCAGTATACCGTAGGGGGTACCTAGTGAAAACCGGGCGGCGGTGGAGTCGCCGGGCCCNNCGCTCCCGGCCGCCGCTCCCCGTCGCAGCGCCCCGTCGCCGCGATGGTATCCTTCGCAGGGATGCATTCGCTCATTCTCACGCTGGCGCCGCACGTCTCCTTTTTCAGCAACATCTTCAACAACGTCGAGACGGCGTTCCGCCATTACGGCTACCTGATCATCTTCTTGCCGATCCTGGGCGAGAGCGCCGGCATCCCCCTGCCCGGCGAGACGGTGCTGCTGGCCGGCGGCCTGGCCGCCTCGCGCGGCATTCTCTCGCTGCCCCTCGTCATTCTGGTCGGCGCGTCGGCTGCCATCGTCGGCGACAACCTAGGCTACCTCGTCGGCCGCCGCGGCGGGCGACCGCTGCTGCTGCGCTACGGCGCCGTTTTGCACGTCAAGGACCGCCAGATCGCCATACTCGACAGCTTCTTCGCGCGCCACGGGCCCAAGACGGTGTTCTTCGGTCGCTGGGTCATCTTCTTGCGCGTCTGGGCGGCGTTGTTTGCCGGCGCTTCGCGCATGCACTGGCGGCAGTTCGTTTTCTACAATGCCCTGGGCGGCCTCGCCTGGGCGACCACCATGAGCTCGCTGGCCTACGTCTTCGCCGCCAGCGTGGCACGCATAAGCAAGGTCTTCGGGGTGCTCGCCTGGGTGTTTGCCATAGCCGTCGGCATAGCCGTGGCTGTCTTCATCAACCGCATGCAACGGCGGGCCGAGAACCGCACCCAGGTCGACGCCGCCGAGGAGCGCATCCACCGGGAGCGCGCCGAGTTCGAGGAACGCCGGGCGGCGCGCAAGGCCCAGCAGAAGTAGTAGCGGCCGGCTGGGCGCGCGCCGCGCGGCCGCCGTTCAGCAGGCCGGTTCGGGGGCGCCCGCACCGCGGGCGGCGTGTTCCTGGGCCCAGCGCGCCTTGAGGCCCGTGAGGATGGCGTCGGGCACCGGCCGGCCGCCGTTGGCGAGGCCGAGCCGCACATCGGGCTTGGTCTGTCCGTGAAAGTCGGATCCGCCGGTCGGCACGAGGCCGTTGACGGCCGCCAGAGCGAGGCAGCGCGCGACCGTCTGCTCGTCGTGTCGCGGGTAGAAGCACTCGAGACCACCCACGCCGCAGTGGCGGCCCTCGGCCACGAGGCGGGCGAGGCCGGCCGCGTCGGTGTGGATGATGCCCGGGTGAGCGATGACCGCGAGGCCGTCGGCGCGACGCACCAGACGGACCGCGGCGGCCAGCGACAGACGCCGCCGGTCGACCCAGGCCGGCGCGCCGCGGGCCAGGAAACGCTCGAAGGCTTCGGTGATCGAAGCGACGTAGCCGCGGCGCCGCATGGCCTCACCGATGTGAGGCCGTCCGGCGGCGCCGCTCCCGGCGATCGCGGCAAGCTCCTCGGTCTCGACCGTGTACCCGAGCGCCCGCAGACGTTCCAGGATCTGGGCATTGCGCACGTTGCGGTAGCTGCGCAGGTCGCTGAGCGCCCGTTGCATCTCGGCGCCCGGCGGTGCGCCGGGAAAGTAGCCCAGCAGGTCGACGGTCATCTGGGCGTGCTCGAGGTTGATCTCGACCCCGGGCACGACCTCGACGCCGAGCTCGCCGCCGGCGACCAGGGCCTCGGCGATGCCGTCGATCGAGTCGTGATCGGTCACGGCCACCGCGCTCAGGCCGACCTGCGCCGCCAGCTCGACGAGCGCCCGCGGCGAGAACGTGCCGTCCGAGTACGTGGTGTGCGCGTGAAGATCGATCATCGCCGGTACGATAGCACGGCGCGCGCCGGTCGCCGCCGTCGCGACGAGTGGGGCCGGGTCAACGTTTGTGGGCGTGGTTCGCGCGGGAAGAGTGCGACGAGCGCCGCGCCGCGACCGGGGTGCGGCACACAGTCCTTCAGCCACCCACTCGGAGGCGCGTTACATGAGGATCGGCCTGATCGCCCCGCCCTGGTTTCCGCTGCCACCGAAGGGCTACGGGGGCATCGAGCTGGTCGTCCACCTGCTGACCGAGGGTCTCGTGGCGCGCGGCCACGACGTCACTCTGTTTGCCAGCGGCGACTCCAAGACGCTGGCCCGGCTGTCGTTCGTCTACAGCCGCGCCCCCAGCGAGAAGATCGCGACTCACGGTCACATCGAGATCATTCACGGCCTCGAGGCCTACTCCCAGGCCCGCGAGTTCGACGTGATCCATGACCACGACGGCCTGGCTTCGCGGGCCATGGGCGTCCTGGTGCACCGGCTGGTGGGTACGCCGGTGGTCGCCACCCTGCACGGGCCGGCCGACCCGCTGACCCAGGAGATCCTTTCCAGCATGCGCCACGGCCTGCGCTTCATCGCCATCTCCGAGTACCAGCGCGGCGGACTGCCCGAGCTGCCCTTCGTGGCGACCATCCCCAACGCGATCGACATCGACAGTATCCCGTTCTCGGCCGAAAAAGACGACTACCTGCTCTTCATCGGTCGCATGATCGCCGACAAGGGCGCCCACAACGCCGTCGAGGTGGCGCGCCGGCTCGAGTCGCGGCTGATCCTCGCCGGCAAGGTCAACGAGGAGCCCGAGCGCAGATACTTCGCCAAGTCGATCGAGCCATTCCTGTCGGATCGCATCTACTACCGCGGCGAGGTCGACACTGCGACCAAGGACGAGCTCTACCGGCGGGCCCGCTGCACACTGTTTCCCATCCAGTGGCCGGAGCCGTTCGGCCTGGTGATGATCGAGTCGCTGGCCGCCGGCACCCCGGTGATCGCCTTCCGCAGGGGCTCGGTGCCCGAGGTCATAGAGCACGGGCGCACGGGGTTCATCGTAGACACCGTCGACGAGATGGTCGAGGCGGTGGGCCAGATCGACAACATCGATCCGGGCGAGTGCCGCCGGGCGGCCAAGGAACGCTTCGGCGTGGAGCGTTTCATCACCGCTCACGAGAGGGCCTATCGCACGTTGCTCGACGAAGGCCCGAGCTGGGTCACGGGGAGCCTGCCCGGGCCGCTCGTCGTCTGAGCGTTCCGGCGCCGCCACCCTGCGCGGTCGCCGAACGCCGCAACGAGACCGTCACGCCCAGGTGGTAGGGTGTGCGTCATGGGCCTGCCCTACGACGACATCCACTTGATCGCCGACCCCCTCTACGGCTACCTGCGCATCACCGTGCCGCGCAGCGCCGGCGAGGTCGCCGAGGCGACGGTCATCGACGACCCGTGGGTGCAGCGTCTCAAGCGCATCCACCAGCTGCAGAGCTCGTGGTGGGTGTTCCCCACCGCCGAGCACAGCCGCTTCGCCCACAGCCTCGGAACGATGCATCTTGCCGGTGAGTTCGCCCAGAACCTGTACGACACGCTGGCCGACGAGGCGCCCGACACGCCCTCGCGGCCGCTGGTCGAAGAGACGCTGCGCATGGCCGGTCTGCTGCACGACGTCGGCCACGGCCCGTTCAGCCACTTCTTCGACGATCAGTACCTGCACCCGAAGTTCGGGCTCGATCACGAACGCATCTCGCAACATCTCATCGTCAACGAGCTCGGTGACCTGCTGCGCGGCCTTTCGCGCTCGCCGCACGGGGGCTTCGCCCCCGGCGAGCGCGTCGATCCGGTCCACGTCGCCTGGCTGATCCGCGCCCACAGCACGGGCCTCGGTGAGGTGCCGCGCTGGGTTTCGCTGCTGCACGCCGTGCTGTCCGGCGCGGTGACCGCCGACAACATGGACTACGTGCGCCGCGACGCCTACATGTGCGGCGTCTCGCTGTCGGCGGTCGACGTGCCGCGCCTCATCTACTACAGCTTCTGCTCGCGCGACGGGCTCACGTTTCACAAGCGCGCGCTGAACGCCCTCCGGGCGTTCCTGAACGCGCGCTTCTACATGTACGAGAACGTCTACTTTCACCGCATCGGCCATGCCATCGACCTGCACATGCGCGAGATCTTCTCCGACACCATGGCCGTCGCGCTGCCCAGAAGCCCGCTCGACGATCTGCGCGCCTACCGGCACCTCACCGAGTGGTCGCTGTTCACCGAGGTCGAACGCTGGCTCGACGACCCCGGCTCGTCGCCGCGCCGCCGACGCCTGGCCGACGAGTGGCAGCGCATCATCCACCGTGACGTGAAGTACCGCATGGTCTATGAACAGGCGATCGAGCGCGTCTCGCTGCCGCCCGGGGCCAGCGAGTGGAGCCGCGAGCAGTTTCACGAGCGCATCGTCGAGCGGCTGCCGGCGGCGCTGGCCGGCATCGAGTTCGTATGCGACGTCGCCTCCCAGGACCCGCGACCGCTCAACCCCATGGTCGGGCCCAAGCGCATCCTGATCTACGACCCGGCGAGCGGCCGCGTCGAAGAGGAGCTGCTGACCGGCATCCTCGAGTTCGTGCCGGCCAAGGCCCACCTGTACCGCGTATTTGCGACCACTCACGAGCACGACCGTGAGCTGGGCGAAGCGGCCCGGCGGGCGCTGACCGACGGCGCCGGCGAGGCCAGTCTCACCAACCTGTAGGCGCGATCATGACGCTCGACGATTCCGGACCGACGGTGCCCGACGATGCCGTCGCCTCCCTTCTGCGCGACCTGACCGATATCCGCGAGACGATGCCGCGCTGCGGCACGTGCGGGAACTTCACCGCCGTGGTCGCGCGCGTCCGTGACGATCTGGAAGGTGTCGCCACGCCGGCGGCCGGCGCCGCCCGCGAGCAGCTCGGCATCTGGCTTGCCGAGGCGGAGGGCCGTGTCAAGACGACCAACCACTGCGAGGTCTGCGTGCCCAGCGGCCCCTACGAGCGCTTTGCCGCGGCGCTCGCCCGGGCGCGAGAAGGGCGCGGCCCGGCGTAGGGGCGCACGCGGCGCAGGAGCGCCCGCCCGGCGGAGGAGCGCCCGCCCGGGCAGGAGTGGTACTGTAAGGCCGTCGTGGGGGAGAGAACGACACGTCCGCCGGCCGCTGGGGGCACCCGGCCGCCCTCGCCACGTTCCCGCGCGGCGCCCGCGCGGCGGCGCTCCTCAACGCGTCGCCAGCAGATCGCGCGCCGGCGTGCAGCCGCCCTCGCCGCCCTCGCCGTCATCGTCATCTTCCTGGTGGTCGCTCTGGCGCCGGGAAGTTCGTCGTCGCCTGGCGCCGGGCGCGGCGCGGGCAGCGTCGGCTCCCCCGCGGTGACCGTGGCAAAGGGCGGCGACGGCATCAAGATGGCGACCTTCCTGGGCACCGCGTCGCGGCGTTTCTACGGCCTCGGCCCGGCACCCCGGCGTCTCGACGTCATCTGGAAGGCGCGCATCGGCGGCGGCTGGACCTCGGGCAGGTTCTCGAACGACCCGAACATGTACTGGGCGGGCACCGGCTGGACCGGCGCGCCGGCTCTCGTGCGGGACGGCGGCAAGCTGTACCTGCTGATCGGCGGCTACGACCACAAGCTGCACAAGATCGACGCCGCGACCGGCAAGATCCTCTGGACCTACGATTTTGGCGACGTCATCAAGAGCAGCCCCAGCGTGATCGCCAACCCGCATCCCACGAGCGCCGACGACAGGTTCCTCGTGCTGGCCGGCTCGCGGCGCGGGTTTGGCCTGGCGCTGGGCGACCCGCGCATCGCCTCGTATCGGGCGGTCGCCTTTGGCACCGGCAAAGAGGAGTGGCGCCTGCCGGTGCCGCGCACCCTCAACTACACGCAGGACTGCGACGGCAGCGGGCTCTTTCTGGACGGCCTCGACTACATCGGGGTCGAGCCCGGCTGGGTCTACGCGCTCGACCCCTTTCATACGCAGCCGTGGCAGGTCGGGGGGCGCACCTATCGCCGCCCGGAGGCCGTCCACGGCACGCTGCTGATCGGCACGGCGGCCGACGCCGCGCGCGACCAGCACCCTGACGGAGCGAACCTCGCCATCGAGGCCTCGCCGGCCCTGCTCGGCGATACGATCTACATTGCCTCCGGTGACGGCCACGTATATGGGCTGCGGCGCAGCGACCTGGCCGTCGTGTTCGACTACCGGATCGGCTCCGACCTCGACGGCACCACGGTGCCGACACGCACCGGCAAACTGCTCGTGCCGATCGAGAAGCAGTACATCAAGGGCCACGGCGGCGTGCTGATGCTCGACCCGGCCAAACCCGCGGCGCAGTCGCCGGTGTGGTTCTTTCCGACCGGCGACCGGCCGGTCGCCGAGTGGAGCGGCGGAGTGATCGGCTCGGTGGCGGTCAACGACGAATACGGCGGCGCCGGGCGCTACCCGGCGCTGGCCGCCTTCAACGCTATCGACGGCAACCTCTACCTCGTCTCGCAGGACACCCTGGCGCCCGGCACGGTGCGCGGCCCCAACCGCGAACGCGGCCTGCGCACGCCGGTCATGGTCTGGAAGACGTGGGTGAACTCGTCTATCTCGACGCCGATCATCGTCGACGACACGATCGTAGACGCCGCCTACGACGACGTCGTGCACATGTACCACATCGACTACGTGCCGGCGAGCGCCGGCGCCGCCGGCGCCCTGCGCAGCCGCGACGGCCACTGGTGGACGGTGACGGTCCGCCGGACGGCGACCTTCACGGGCGGCAGCTCGTTCGAGTCGACGCCCGTGCTGTGGGACGGGCGCGTGTATATCGGCAGCCGCGACGGCTGGTTCTATTGCCTGGGAGACAAGTAAGGGCGTCTGCCGTGGGGCGCCGGCGCGGCCTGAGACGCCGGCGCGGCGTGAGACGCCGACGGGGCGTGAGACGCCGGCGGGGTGCCCGTCCCGGCCGCGCTCAGCGGCTCATGGTCTGCGCGATCACGGTCCAGAAGCCGGGATCTTCGCGGTACGCCTGCCAGATGGCTACGCCGCCGATGCCGGGGAACGCCGACTCCAGCAGGCCGAGCTTGGTGGCGAGTGCCTGACGGTCCATGAACCAGAGCACGTGCGTCACACCGGCTGAGTCGGTGTAGCTCAAGTCGGCCTCGCCCGAGGCCGCGTCGTGGGCGACCTTGAAGTGGTGGGCGGCGACGAGCGCGACGGCGTCGGCTGCCTGCACGGCGGTCGTGCCGCCTTTGTGCCAGTCGAAGCCGTAGAACGGCAGGCCCATGTAGATCTTGCGCGCCGGCACGATGGTCCGGGCGAAGTCGATCACCGCCCGCGTCCAGGCGAGCGGCGCCTGCGGTCCGGGCGAGCTCCAGGGCCCGCTGTAGCTGTAGGTCATGATCTTGAGCTCGTCGACGACCGCGCCGAGCGCCCGGTAGTCGGACGCCTTTTGCGAGTCCCATTTGCCGGGCTCGGAGGTCTTGGCAAAGACGGCCACCGAGAGCAGCCGATGGCGGGCATGCAGCGCCGTCGCGAGGCCCGCCATGAACCGGCTGAAGGCGTCGCGCTGCGCGGCCGGCACGAGCTCCCAGTCGATGTCGATGCCGTCGTAGCCCTTGCCGACGGCCAGCGCCACAAGTGAGTCGATGGCCTGCTTCTGGGTGTCGGGCGACGACAGGATCGAGCGCGCGATCGAGCTCGTAAACGAGCCCTTGCCGCCGGGCCGGTTGGTGACGGTGGCAAAGGCCTGCACGCCGTGGGCGCGCGCCGCCTTGACCAGCGCGAGGTTCTCGGGACCGGCGCTCACGGCGCCCCGCGCGTCGATCGTGTACCAGTCGCAGTCGACCTCGTCGAGCGCGTGCGCCGCCAGAGCGGTGTCGAGCGAGCGTGAAGTGCTGGTGAGCCAGGCCGTCACGCGCTGGTGGCGGCCGCCCTGGGGGGCGTTCACGTGGCCGGTGAACGCGGGCCCGCCGGCGTGGTGGCGGGTGATCAGAGCCGCCGCCGCCAGGGCCGCCAGAAGCAGCGCGGCAACGAGCACGAGGATGAGCAAAGGGCGTCTACGGGCGGGCGGGCGGCGGACGCCACCCGCGCGGTGGCCCGCGCGGCGGTCACCGCCGTCTCCGGCGCTGGGCTCGGCTCGCGGACTGGATATGGGACTGGCCCCTGGACGAGGCTGCGGGCCCGGTTGCGGCTGGGGCTCCGGTTGCGGCTGCGATGGCGTGGGGTGCGGGGACGACGACTCCATGTCGGGTCAGTGTAGCAGCCCGGCTCGAAAGGAGGCGGGGCCGCTGCTTGTTGCGATAGCGCGGCCCGCGCGCAGGTCTGTGTCCCTCCCAGCCAGTGGGCCAATTGGCCCAGATCTGGGCCAATTGTTCAAGGTAGCGGCAACTCAACCCGCCTCGTGGGATCGGCATCGTTGGGCACGAAGGGTTGACGAGAGTCGGGTCGTCTACCGCCTATCCCGACGCTTGTTCGTCAAGCGCCGGGTCCCATGCCCGCGCGCCGTCGTCGCGCAGGCTGTCACACCCAGCCCCGCCGCCCGTCCTTGGCGGTTACCGTCCGGCAGGCCGGTCGGCCGCCTCGCCTGCTGGGCCTCGATTTCGTTGCGCACCCAGCAGCCCTCGGCGTGGTCGTTGACCAGCCCGGCCGCCTGCATCGTGGCGTAGGCGGTGGTCGGACCGACGAAGCGAAAGCCGCGCCGGCGCAGCTCGGCGGCGAGGGCGGTCGAAGCGGGGGTGACGGCCGGCCAGTCGGCGCGCGAGCGGATGGGCGCCGCCGGCTCGCTCGGGCGGAACCGCCACAGGAGCGCCGCCAGCGAGCCGCACTCGTCGATTACCTCGAGGCAGCGCTTGGCGTTGTGCGCCGCGGCTTCGATCTTGCGGCGGTTGCGCACGATGGCGGCGTCGTTCATGAGCCGCTCGACGTCGCCCGGCCCGAAGGCGGCGACCTCCGCGACGCGGAATCCGGCGAACGCGGCACGAAAGGCGGGCCGCTTGCGCAGGATCGTGAGCCACGAGAGTCCCGACTGGAACGCCTCGAGGCAGAGCCGCTCGAAGAAGGCATCGTCGGTTACGACCGGGCGGCCCCACTCTTGGTCGTGGTAGGCCAGGAACTCGGGTGCGCTCACGGCCCAAAAGCAGCGATGGCGGCCGTCGGCGCCTGTGGCGAGTGCGTCACTTGCAGACGTCTGCATCGGTCAACCATAGCAGAGCGTCGCGCCGGCCGAGAGGCCTCTTTGCGCGCGCGACGGATTCGGGACCGAGCCGGATGCAGGCCGGCCTCCGACGCCTACGCCGCGCTCAGCTCGCGCGCCGGTACAGCCGCACGGCGAGTGGCGCGCAGATGAGCACGATGCCGGCACACCAGGCGACCGACTGCAGAACCCACGAGAGGGTGGGTCCGCCGAGCATCAGGGCGCGGACGGCGTTGGCGGTCACCGAGACCGGCTGGTAGGTGGCAAAGCCCTGCAGCCAGCTTGGCATGCTGCTCACCGGCACGAAGACCGACGAGGCAAAGACGAGCGGCGCAAGCACGGGGAAGGTCGCGGCTTGGGCGCTTTCGGGGTCGCCGATCCACAGACCGACTGTGGCGAAGATCCACGAAAACGCGTAGGCGAACATGAGAACGACCAGGATGCCGGCCAAGAAGCCGAGGGCGTTGGTCTGCACCCTGAAGCCGACGAGCACGCCGACGGCGGCCATGAGGGCCACGACCAGCACGTTGCGGGTGAGGTCGGCGAAGGTGCGCCCGGTCAGCACGGCCGAGCGCGCCATGGGCNNGCCGTGTTGGTCGCCCCAAAGGCCACGGTCTGCACGAAGATGCCCGGCATGAGGTAGTCGACATAGGGGATGCCGCCGGGGACCTTGATCGCTCCGCCGAACACGTAGCGAAACAGCAGCACGAACACGATCGGCTGGACCAGGGTGAAGACGAGCAACGTGGGGATGCGGCGGTAGACGATGAGGTTGCGCCCGGTGATCGCCCATGCGTCGCGGGCCGCGGCAAACGGCGAGCGCCGCGGTGGTGCGACACATTCGCGTGGCGTGGTCACGGTGGCGCTCATGCCGCCCTCCTTGCGCTTCGCGATTCAACCGGCGGCTCGGCGGCGGCTTCGCCGGCCTCGCCGTCGTCGGACGGGTCGCCGCCGGTCTCGCCGTCGCCGCCTTCGGCGCGCCGGCCGGTCAGCGCCAGGAAGGCGTCGTCGAGGCTCGGCTCGCGCACGGTGAGCGTGGCGGGCGTCAGCGAGTTGGCGTCGAGGAGGCGCAGCGTCTCGATCAAGGCGCTCGGCCCCTCGTTGGAGGTGAGGCGGACCATCACACCGTCATGCTGGGGATGGTCGGCCACGGCGCGCACGAGCAGCTCGTGGGCGCGACCGGCCCGCTCCTCGGTCTCCATGCCGATCTCTATGACGGTGCCGGCGAGCTGGGCCTTGAGTGCCGTCGAGGTGTCGTTGGCCACGATGCGGCCGTGGTCGACCACGGCGATGCGGTCGGCCAGACGATCGGCCTCTTCCAAATACTGGGTCGTGAGCAGCACCGTCGCCCCCTCGGCGACCAGCTCGCGGATGACGGCCCAGAGCTCGGTGCGGCTCTGAATGTCGAGGCCCGTGGTGGGTTCGTCGAGAAAGAGGACGGGCGGGCGCGCCACGAGGGCGGCGGCGACGTCGAGTCGCCGCCGCATGCCGCCCGAGTAGGTGCGCACCGGCCGGTCGGCGGCGTGGGTCAGGTCGAAGCGAGCGAGCAGCTCCTTGGCCCGCGGCGCGATCTCGCTGCGCCGCATCTGCGCCAGGCTACCGATGAGGCGCAGGTTCTCGGCGCCGGTGAGGTTGGCGTCGACCGCCGCGCTCTGGCCGGCGAGCCCGATCTGAAAGCGCACGGCGGTCGCCTGGCGCACGACATCGTAGCCCATGACCTCGGCGCGGCCGCCGTCGGGCCGCAAGATGGTGGCCAGCACGCGCACGGCGGTCGTCTTGCCGGCGCCGTTGGGCCCGAGCAGGCCGAATACGCTGCCGGCCGGCACCTCGAAGTCGATGCCGTCGAGCGCGGCCACGTCTCCGAACCTTTTGGTAAGTCCCTCGACCCGGATTGCTGCAACTGCCATGGAGCTCCCTCTTCGTCAACGGCCGGTCAAGGGTTCGTGCCCCAAAGGCGGATAGTTTTAATCCTTTTTCTGACCCGCGAAGCCGGGCGGCGTGCGGTCAGTGCGGGGCGGGCTCGAGCACCACAAGGCCCTCGGCGACGGCGGCGCGGTTGAGCCTGGCATTGAACGACGTGAAGGCGACGCCCGCGCTGCCGAGGGCGTCGCGCAGTGTGAGCGCCGCCGCCAGGTGAATCGCATCGAAGCCGCGCAGCACGTGGCGCGACGCGAGCTGGGTGGCCCTGCGTTCGTCGAGATCGACGACGAAATAGTCGTTCCAGGTCTGGGACAGGGTGTCGACGAGGCTCGCCACGGCGGTCGCCGCGATGTCGCCGCGACGCTGCCGGGCGGCGAGGGCAGAGGCGATCTCGGGATAGGCGAGTCGCGAGGTGGCCACGGCGTCGGCAGCCGACAGCCATGAGAGGACTTGGTCTCGGTGCGGCTCACGACGTAGCGCTTCACCAGGCTGCTCGTGTCGGCGTAGAGGATCAGCGGCGGCGCTCGCCGGTCGGTCGGCGCCTGGCGCTCACCGGCGGCGCTCGCCGGTCGACCGGGCCTCGAGTCTCACCGGCGGTGCTCGAGGACGGTCGTTGACAGAGGATCGCCGCGGACCTCGACCGGCAGCGGAGCGTGCTCCAGCCGAGCCCCCGACCAGCGCACGGCACCCGTGTCGATCAGTTCCTGAAGTCCGGGGTGAGTGGGCGCGATGTGCTGCAGCTCGGCGACCTGCCGGCCGCGGTCGGTGACGATCACGCGCTCGCCTTCGCGGGCGAGACGAACATAATGGCTAAGGTGCGTCTTGAGCTCCTTGATGCCGACGGTCGTCATGTGACCACCCTTTTGTGCCGGTTCGTGACCACAACAAGCATGCCCGGGCCCACTCAGGTGGCAACCTGCAGTGTGGGCGGTGCGGCCGCTGCAGTCGAGGATGACGTTTCGACGACGATGACGACTCGCGGGCGCGGATCGGGGAAGGTTTGTCGTAGCGCACTTCGACCGACACGGAAGGACGACCATGGACGGACTGATCGGCGTCACCGGGGCAACGGGGATCGTGGGCGGGCGGGTAGCCGCGCTCCTGGCCGAGCGCGGCTACCCGCAGCGCCTGGTCGTGCGTGACGCGGCCCGCGCACCGCGACTTGCCGGCGCCGGAGTACGCGTGGCCGCCGACTACGGCGCTCTCGACGAGATGCGCCGCGCCCTCGACGGAGTCGAGACACTCTTTCTGGTGCCGGCTCGCGAGGCGCCGGACCGGGAACGTCAGCATGCCACCGCCGTCGACGCCGCGGTGGCGGTAGGCGTGCGGCGCATCGTCTACCTTTCGTTCCTGGGAGCGTCGCCGACGGCCACCTTCACGCTGGCCCGCCAGCACTGGACCACCGAGCAGCACATCCGCGACAGCGGCGTCGCGTCGTTTACCTTTCTGCGGATGAGCATGTACCTGGATTTCATCCCGTCGATGGTCACGGCCGACGGTGCGATCGTTGGCCCGGCGGGCGACGGCCGCGTCGGTGCGCTGCTGCGCAGCGACGTCGCCGCCGCGGCCGTCGCCGTGCTCACGAGCGCCGGCCACGACGGCGCGACCTACGACCTGACCGGCCGCGAGGCCTTCACCCTGACCGAGGCGGCGGCCGTGATGTCGCGCCTCACTACCAAATCCATCACCTTTCGCAACGAGACGCGCGAAGAGGCATACGCCTCGCGCGCCGGCTACGGCGCGCCCGACTGGGAGGTCGAAGGGTGGGTGACCTCGTACGAGGCGATCGCGGCCGGCGAGCTGGAGCTGGTCAATGGCGAGGTGCGCCGCCTGACCGGCCACGAGCCGACGACACTGAGCGAGTACGTCGCGGCGCATCCCGAGAGCCTGGGGCACGTGGCGACCGGCTGAGGGTGGCGGCGCGTTCGAGGCCGCTGTATACTGTCCCCCCGTGGGCCGCTAGCTCAGTTGGG
>PLTW01000049.1 GCA_003164655.1 Actinomycetota bacterium | reverse complement strand
ATCATCCACGGGATGGGGCCCCAGAAATAGGCCAGCAGTTTCAGGACCGGATTGGCTCTGTGCTCGGCGATCTCGTTGGGCCCGTAGTGAGCCAGCCGCTTCTGCGCCTCGGCCTGGCTGAGGCCGTCGGGCGAAGACTCCAGCCGCCGCTCGACATCCGGCAGGGGAAGGGATTGCAGATCGTCGCTCGCGGTGGGATCGGACGCTGGTTTCGACTCGCCGGCCTGGGACTGGGCGGTATCGGATCTCACTCGGCCTCAAGCTCCCTCTCGGCTGCCGATGCCCCCGCGGGGGGCCGGTGGCATGAGCTTCTCCGAGAACGCCTTCCGGTAACCGTTCCGCTGCCGTCGCTGGTGAGGACGATTGCCCCCGGCGCCTCGGCCGCTTCGTGCGGTGCGGGTGGTATGGTCGCTTACGACAGGAGCCGTCTATGTCTGTGGCTCGCCGCCAACGGCTGCCTCGCTGTTGGGCGGGAGCCCGAAGAAAAGCAAGAAGGGAGAGCAGCCATGCCGAAGTTCGGATCGCCGTTTTCGGGAGTGGCACACGACCGGAAGCTCACCGCTGAGGAGCTGATCAGGGCCGTGCGTTTCTCGGTGGCCGCGGAGTTCGAAGCGATTCAGTTGTACATGCAGCTCGCCGAGTCGACCGACAACAGGCTCGCCGCAGGCGTGCTCAAAGACGTGGCCGACGAGGAACGCGTCCACGTCGGAGAGTTTCTCAGGTTGCTCCGCGAGCTCGCCCCCAACGAGGAGAAGCTCTATGCGCAGGGAGCGGAAGAGGTCGAGGAACAGATCGCGACATGATGTCGAGGATCATCGGCGCCGGTCGAAGGATTGCAGTCGACTAATCCGCGGCGATAGGTCCATAATCCGGCATCGGTCGTATGAAGCGACCGGCCGGCGAGGGCATCGGGGGTCAGTCTCGTGGACGATGCGCAGACGATCATCGCCCGGGTCGGGGCGACAATCGCCTCGACTCTGACGATCGACGAGGTGTTGAGCGCCATCGCCCGGCAGGTCTGCGAAGCCTTTGCCGTCGCCTCCGCCGACATCCACCGCTACTCGGCCGCGACCGACCTGCTCGACTACGTGGCTTCGTGGGGCATCGCCGACGAGTTCACCGAAGAGGGGGCGGGGGTCGGCGAGTCGTACCCGCCGGAGAGACGTCTGAACTACGTGCCCGTCGTGCGGGAGAGGCGCATCGTCGAGGTTCACCGCGACGATCCCGACCTTCCGGCCGCCGAGGCCGCCGAGATGGACCGTTGGGGCGAAAAGTCCAACCTCGACGCTCCTCTGGAGTTCGGCGGGCAGGTGATCGGCGTGCTGGGCATCGTCGAGTCGCGCTACTGCCGGCGGTTCACGGCCGCCGAGAAGCAGCTCTTTGCGCAACTTGCCGTGCTGGCCGCCATCGCCATCCACAACGCCGACGTCTTCGCCGTTCTCGAGCATCTCGGCCGCACCGACGGGCTCACCGATCTGTACAACCATCGCTACTTCTACGAGAGGCTCGCCCAGGAGGTCGCTCGTGCGGAGCGCTACGGCTGGCCGGTGTCGATACTGATGATCGACATCGACGACTTCAAGGCCTACAACGACCTGCGCGGACACCGTGCCGGCGACGCCGTTCTGCGCGACATGGCGGTGCGGCTCACCGTCCAGACGCGGCAGAAGGTGGACCTGGTGGCGCGCTACGGGGGCGAGGAGTTCGCCGTCATACTGCCGAGCACGGGTGTGCGGGGCGCCGCGGCCGCCGGCGAGCGTCTGCGCAGCACTGTCGCTGAGAGTGGGCAGCCGCTCGGCGAGGAGCGCCCGTCCGCAAGCGCCGCGGCTCTCGTCGACGGCAACTCCGGAGCCGCTCTGAGTGTGGCCGAGCGCATCCGCAGCTCGATCGCCGGCGAGGTGTTCGGCTCGCCGGACGCTCCGGTGAGCATCACCGTAAGCGTGGGCGTCGCCAGCTTTCCCGTCCACGCCGCGTCGGTGGACGATCTCGTCGAGGCGGCCGACCAAGCCGTCTACCGCGCCAAACGGCGGGGCAAGAACTGCGTCGAGCTGGCCGTCGAGGCCGCGCCGGCATAGGCGGAGTCGCCACGGCTCCCGGGGCGGTGTGCTGAGGCGGCGGTGCTATCGACGAAGACGCAGGGGAAGCGTCGCGGCCGCATGGGCCGCAAAGCCCAGGGCGGCCCGCGGCAGCCGCTGCGCCTGTTCGAGCACCTGCTCGAGCGCGCCGGCAAACCAGTCGATGTCGGACTCGTCGACCGGTAGCGGTGGCAGACCTTTGAGCACGTTGATCGAGTGGCCGGCCACCTGGCTCAGTATGTGGTGCTCGCGAAACAGCGGACCGATCACGAACTGCGCGAAGATGCCGGGCTGGCGGGCCTCGAGAAGGCGCCACGCGCGCGAGCCGCGGCGCGGCTCGCCGAACTCGATCGCCCACATGAGCCCAAGGCCGCGCACCTCCTTGACTACCTCGAAGGCCTCGACCAGCGGCCGGGTACGGGCCAGCAGGTAGTCGCCCAGGCGGGCGCTGTGCGCGACCAGGTCGTGGGATTGGAGCTCCGCCAGCGTCGCCAGGCCGGCGGCCATGGCCATGTCGTTGGGCGCAAAGGTCGAGCCGTGGACGGTGGAATGCTCGAGTGAGTCGAAGACCGCGTCGTGGACAGAGGAGCGCAGCAGCAGCGCCCCGACCGGCACGTAGCCGCCCGACAGAGATTTGGCCACCGTGACGAGGTCGGGCTCGAGCCCCCAGTGCTGGCCGGCGAACATCGTCCCGGTGCGACCGAAGCCGGTCTGCACCTCGTCGACGCCGAACAGCGTGCCGTAGCGCCGGCACAGCTCCTGGGCGGCGGGCAGGTAGCCGGGCTCGGGCAGTACGACGCCCTGTCCCTGCACCGGTTCGGTCAGAAAGAGCGCCACGTCCTCGTGGCGCAGCTCGGCGTCGAGGGCCGCCAGATCGTTGAACGGCACAAGGGCGATGCCGGGCAGCAGCGGTTCGAAGGCCGCCTTGGCAGCGGGGCTGCCGTTCACCGAAAGGGAGCCCAGCGTCAGACCGTGAAAGCCGTTCTCGACGGCGACCACCCGCGGCCTGCCGGCGGCGGCGCGAGCCAGCTTGAGAGCGGCTTCGACGGCCTCGGTGCCGCTATTGACGAACAGGACCCGGTCGGTCGACGCCGGCGCGACTTGCAGGAGGGCCTCGGCGAGCAGTCCGGGCAGGTCGGACAGACCGAGTTGCGGGAGGCTCGGGGTCTGCAACGCCAGCAGATCCTCGAGAGCCCGGCGCACCGTCGCGTTGTTGCGCCCCACGTTGTACATGCCAAAACCGCCGAGCCAGTCGAGGAACTTCGTGCCGTTGCGGTCGAACAGGTACGCACCCTCGGCTCGCGCCCACTGCCGGTCGAAGCCGAGGATTCGCAGGATCTGAACGAAGCGTGGGTTCGAGTGCCGCGCGTACAGGTCGAGGCCCTCGCCGGCACGCTCGGCAAGCAGGTCTCTCAGGCTGAAGTCGTCCACCTTGCCGTCGCCCTCCTTTTCGCGGGTCGTGACAAGGATACCCGCCACGATGCGCCTGGAGTATGGTGACAGCCGACGGCGCCGCAACGATCGTAGCAGCCGACGGCGCCGCAACGCGGATCATGAGGAGGACTGCCGGCGACATGGACGTGGCTGGACGCAGGGCACTCGTCACCGGCGCCTCGCTGGGCATCGGACGCGCCACCGCGATTGCCCTGGCGCGCCGCGGTGCGCGCGTGTGGGCCACCGGCCTCGAGGCGGAGCCGCTGAACAGCCTCGGCCGGCTCTGCGGGGCCGCCGTGCTGGCCGCCGACCTGAGTGTCGCCGAAGAGCTCGACACGCTGCTTGAATGGGTGGGACAGGTCGACCTGCTGGTCAACGTCGCCGGCTTTGGGCGCTACGAGTCGTTCGCGGAGATCGACCATGCCGCCACACTCGAGATGCTGGCGGTCAATCTGGCCGCGCCCATCCGTCTGACGGCGGCGCTCGGTTCGGGCATGGTTGAGCGCGGCCGTGGGCACATCGTGAACGTGGCCTCGATCGCCGGCACGCTTGGCGTCGCCCACGAGGCCGTCTATGCGGCGTCGAAGGGCGGGCTGATCGCCTTCTCGGAGAGCGTCCGCTACGAGCTGGCCGGCACGGGTGTCGGTGTCACGGTCGTCGTTCCGGCGGCCGTCGAGACCTCGTTCTTTGCCCGCCGTGGCCGGGCCTACACGCGGCGCTTCCCACGGCCGGTCGCTGCGGAGCGGGTCGCGGCCGCGCTCGTCGCGGCGATCGAACGAGACGCGGCCGGGGTCTTCGTGCCTCGCTGGATGATCGTGCCGGCGCGTCTGCACGGTGGCCTGCCGGGGGCGTTTCGGCGCGCCGCGAAGCGCTCGATGCGCGGGTAGGAGAGCGGTCGCGGCGGGGCCTCAGGGTTTCGAGCGGTCGCGGCGGGGCCTCAGGGTTCGGGGCGCCAGCGGTAGTCCATGTGCCTGGCGGTTTGCGCGGCCAGCTCGTCGCCGGCCAGCCGTGCGACCACGTGGAGGCTCATGTCGAGGCCGGCCGAGATGCCCGCGGCCGTGATCACCGCGCCTTCGTCGACCCACCTCACGCCCTCGACGACGGTGATGTCCGGGAACCGACGCCGGAGGTCGTCGGTGTCTTCCCAGTGAGTCGTTGCGCTTCTGCCGGCGAGGATGCCGGCCTTGGCCAGCAGGAACGCGCCGGTGCATACGGAGACCGTGAGCTGCGCGGTCTGCTGCCGGGCGGCGAGCCACGAGACGACGTCGCGACGCTCGAGCTCGGCGTCGACGACTCCCCCGGGGACGACGAGCACGTCGATGGGCGGATGATCGGCGATCGTAAACCGCGGCGCGACGCTCAGTCCGCCGCTGGCCGTGACGGGCGCCCCGGACGCGCCGACCGTGAAGACCGCAAAAGGGGGCTCTGCGCCGGGATCGCGGCCGGACGCGACTCGCGAGGCGGCTGAGAAGACCTCGAACGGGCCGGCGAGATCGAGAGCTTCGACCCCGTCGTAGATGTAGATGCCGACGCTTCGCACCTGACAGGACTCCTGGCGACGATCGAGCGGTTCGCACTGGTGCGGCTCGCACTGCCCGGGAGACGCCGATGGTGCGCTCCCGCAAGCAGGATCGCGCCAAGCATATGCCAGGTCCCGGGCCTGTGCGAGAAACGGCGCCCGGGCGGCGCGCCGCCTGAGGCGCTACGGTCTCTGCAGAGGCCCCTGTCTGGCCACCTCTTGCACCTGGTCGTAGGTGCGGGCCGCCAAGTAGTCGGCGTACTCGCGATTGGCGAACGCGAACGTGTCGTTCAGCGCCGACACGGTCTCCGGAGGAATGCTCTCGTCTTCGGCCAGCGCCAGGACCGCCGCTTGACTGGCTTGCAGCTCGACGACCGCTTCGGCCAGGGCGCTGAACGCCGCGTTGATCCGGCGACCGGATGCGCGCTTCAGCTTGCCCTTGTGTCGCAGGGATTCGGTTAGCACGACGCCGTGGTAGTCGGACTCGGCGCTGCGCAGCGCTTCGACCCTGGCGGCGTAACTGCGCAGCAGGCGCACGAGCGGCCGGGAGAGGTTGGCCGCAGCGCCGGGCTCCACGCCGCACTCTGTGTGATCCTCGCCTATCGGCCCCTCCCGCGGACGGCTGCGCTGAATGGCTGGGCGCCCCCTGCGTAATCGCGAAGGCTCTCCAACCGCAGTCTGAGAAGGCGCCGTTAGGCGCTCGTGAGTCGCATGTGAGGATCGTGTAAGAAGCACAGGCCCGAGGTGGCGTCGTTCGGTCACGCGGACCGCTGTCGGTGTCGGACCTGGCCACCGGCGCCCAGGGCGGTGCCGCGCGCTGCACGCCGTGCGTTCCCGTCGCGGAGCTCTCGCCGCGGCGCTCGCGCCGTCGTGCCGCGTTACTCGCGGGCTTCGCCTTCGGCGAGCTCCGCGGGGCGGCCGTGTGCCGGCCGCGGTNNTGTGGTGGCTGTGCACGGTATGCGCCTCTTCGTGGACGAACTTGCCGCCCCGCATCCACGAGGCCAGCGCCGCCACCAGGCACATCGCGGCGGCGAAGATGAGCACGTAGACGATGCCGTCCTTGAACGGACCGGCGATCAGCGAGGGAAAGAAGCCCTTGCCCACCAGGGTGTGCATGTTGCTCAGCGGCAGCGCTCCCAGGACGTGCGCTCCGAGCAGCTCCTTGAGCGGGTTGAAGCCCAAGAAGGCGGCAAAGAGATAGCCGGTCGGCGGCATGTGCGAGAGCGGCGTGGCGACCTGGGCCGGCACGTGCTGAGCGGTGAGGCCGGCGAACATGGTGGCCGGCACGTGGGCCGTAAGACCGACCACCATGAGCGAGAAGAAGATGCCGATCGAGAGCGGCATGCCGAGCGTCTGGCAGGTGGCGCGCATGCCCGAAGCGACACCGCGGTTGCGGGCCGGCACGCTGTTCATGATGGCCGCCGTGTTGGGCGCCGCGAACATGCCGAAGGCGATGCCGTTCAGGAAGATCACGAAGGCGAAGCTCCAGTAGGCGAAGTTCGCCGGCAGGACCATCAGCAGCAGGAAGCTCAGCGAGGCCAGCAGCATGCCGGCGGTGGCAAAGGGGCGGGCGCCGTAACGGTCGGAGAGGATGCCCGAGACCGGCCCCGCCACCAGAAAGCCCATGGTCAGGGGCAGCATGTAGATGCCGGCCCACAGCGGCGTCTGTTCGAAGCTGTAGCCGTGCAGCGGCAGCCAGATGCCCTGCAGCCACATGATGAGCATGAACTGCATGCCGCCGCTGGCGGTCGACGACAGTACGACCGCGAGGTTGCCGGCGGCAAAGGCGCGAATGCGAAAGAGGGCGAGGTTGAACATGGGATCGGCGACGAAGCGCTCGATGAAGAAGAACGCCACGAGCAGGGCGACACCGACGGCGATGGCGCTGATGACGAAGGGGCTCGACCAGCCCATGTTGGCGGCGCCGTAGGGCTTGATGCCGTAGGTGATGCCGGTGAGCAGCACGGCCAGGCCGGCGGCGAAGGTGAGGTTGCCGAGCCAGTCGATGCGCGCCGGGTGGCGTTCGCCGACCTCGCGCAGCTGCCAGAACGACCAGAGGATGCCGGCGATGCCGATCGGTACGTTGACCAAAAAGACGAGGCGCCAGTCGACGGCGGCCAGCACGCCGCCGATGATCAGACCGAGGAACGAGCCGGCCAGCAGCGAGACGCCGTTGATGCCCAGGGCCATGCCGCGCTGGTCGGGGGGGAAGACGTCGGTGAGGATGGCCGCCGAGTTGGCCATCATCATGGCGCCGCCGGCGGCCTGGACCATGCGGAAGGCGATGATCTGCATGGCGCCGGCGGCGCCCGTGCCCCACACCAGCGACAGGCCCAGGGCGGCCGCCGTGAAGATGATGAAGCCGATCTTGAACATGCGCACGCGGCCGTACATGTCGCCGATGCGGCCGGCCGTGACGACCAGCGCCGCCGAGACCAGGCCGTAGCCCATGAGGATCCACAGCAGGTAGGTGAAGTTGCCGGGATCGAGCGGGCTCAGATGGATGCCGCGAAAGATGGCCGGCAGGGCGATCAGCAGGCTCGAGGCGTTGATCATGGCCATGAGCACACCCAGCGTCGTGCAGGACAGCACGATCCACTTGTAGGGCAGGCGCCGCCGGCCGGCCGTTCCTTGACCGGGGCCGAGCGTCGCGGGGTCGGACGATGTCATGTCTTCAGCTTCTCCGTGGGCAGGTCGCGTGCGACTGGGGGTTTGCCGGCGCGTGCCGCTTCGGTGAGAGTACTCAGCCCGTGAGCCAGACCTGCGACATCGTCGTCGGCCAGGCCGGCGAGCCACTCCTTGAGGCTCTGCTCGCTTCCGTGGCGCAGCTCC
>PLTW01000074.1 GCA_003164655.1 Actinomycetota bacterium | reverse complement strand
CCCAATTCGCGGCGGGAGCGGCGGCCCAATTCGCGGCGGCCCGGCGACCGCGCTACCCAGTCTTGGCGGTGAGGGTCGTCAGGATCTTCTCGATGGCGGCGTCCTGGGCCTCGAGGTGAGCCTGGATCTGCTTGGCTTCCTCGAGCACGGCGGCGGCGTCGTTGTAGGTGGCCTCGGCGCGGGCGTCGGCGGCGGCGGCCTGCACGTTCTGACCGACGATGATGATCGGCAGCAGGACCAGTTGCAGGAAGGTCTGAGCGATCCAGGCGACGATGATGAGCCTGTTGCCGGTCGCAAAGGCAGACGGAGCGCTGACCAGCGCCAGCAGCGTGAACAGGTAGGCGCACCACATCGTGCCGACAACCACCGTGATCTTCAGCCCGATCCTGGCATTGAGGCGTCCGATCGGGCCGGGGCCGTGCAACCGGGCCACGGCGGCGGCCACTGTGGGCGGTCCGGCCTCCTTGCGCTTCTCCACGTGCGGGTGCGGGACGTAGTCGAAGATGCCGGACATGGGTTCCCTCCACATCGAGACGGGGTGGCAAGGCTGTCAAAGCTCCGTCTGAGGTTCGCCCCGCGCCCTGCCAAAGCCTGCCCGGCGCCGCGCAGACCCGCCGCCCCGGCCGTCGGCGATCAGCCGGCGGCCATGTGGGGTCGTTTCGCCGGCTGAGCGCTCTTGCCGCCGAGGTCGTGTATGGCGACGCGCGCCCCGCTGGCCAGAAGCCGGCGGCACTCGCGTGCCGGCAATGGCCGGCTGAGCAGGTATCCCTGGACCTCGTGGCAGCGACGGCCGCGCAGGAACTCGAGCTGCTCCTCGGTCTCGACACCCTCGGCCACCACGCCCAGGCCGAGCGCGTTGGCGAGATCGATCACCGCGCACACCACGGCCGCGCTGCTGGCGTCGTGGGGCAACGCCTGAACGAAGGAGCAATCGATCTTGAGACGAGTGATGGGCAGTCGCGGCAGGTGACTGAGCGACGAGTAGCCGGTACCAAAATCATCCAGCGACACCGCGACGCCCATGTCGCGAAGCTGCTGCAGGACTCGCGTCGTGCCCTCGGCGTCGCCCAGCGTGGCGGTCTCGGTGATCTCCACATCGAGCAGCTCCGGCGCCAGGCCGGTCGCCGTCAGGACCGGCGCCATGGTCTCGACCAGGTTGGGTTCGCGCAGCTGGCGTGCGGAGAAGTTGACGGCCACCCGCAACGGAAAGCGCGAAAGTCCCTGCCACTCCGCCGCCTGCGCACAAGCCGTGCGCAACACCCATTCCCCCAGCGCGACGATGAGCCCCGTCTCTTCGGCCACGGCGATGAACTCGCGCGGCGGCAGGAGACCCAGCGTGGGGTGCCGCCAGCGCACGAGCGCCTCGACGCCGAGGATGGTGCCGTCGCGAATGTCCACCTGGGGCTGATAGTGGACGACGAACTGCTGCTTCTCCAGCGCCGTGTGCAGCTCGCTCTCGCGCTGCAGGCGTTCGGCGGCGACCTCGCCCAGCGCGCGGTCGAAGAACTGCTGGGTGTCGCCACCCTTGGCCTTTGCCCGGCGCATGGCGGTATGGGCGTTCTCCAGAAGGGCCGGGCCGTCGAGACCGTCGATCGGGTAGACGGCAAAGCCGATGCTGGCCGAGATGTAGATGCGGCTGTCGCCGACCTCCCAGGGCTGCCGCAGACTTTCCAGGATCCGGTCGCCGGCGGCGACCGCGTCGCCCACCGAGGCGACCTGGGGCAGCAGCAGCAGAAACTCGTTGGCCGCCGAACGAGCCAGCGAGTCGCTCTCGCGCAGCAAGCCGGCGATGCGGTTGGCCGCGCCGGCCAGCAAGCCGTCACCGGCAGCGTTGCCCAGGGTGTCGTTCACCGTCCTGAAGCGGTCGAGATCGAGCACACCGACGACGAGGCCCAACTCGCCCCGTTCGGCGCTGGCCACCGCCTGCCGAAGACGGTCGCCGAACAGGGTGCGATTGGGCAGGCCGGTCACCTCGTCGAAGTAGGCGAGGCGCTCCACCAGATCCTCGGCCTGCTTGCGACCGGAGAGATCGGCGACGACGCCGATACCACCGGCAACCTCACCGCCGGCGGCGCGCTGTGGCGAGGCCGTGAAGCTCACCCAGAGCTCGGCACCGGCTTTGGTGGCGCGCCAGGGGCCCTCGTAATGACCGACGCGGCCCGCCAGGGTCTCCCGCATGGCCGCCGCCAAAGACCAGTCGGCGGCGCTGTCGCGTGTCTCCAGGCTGACGATGCTCTCTTTCGAGCGATGCGCCTGGGCCGCAAAGCGCGCGTTGCAGTCGGTGACGACGAGGTCGCGGTCGAAGAGAAAGATGCCTTCGGAAGAGGTGTCGAACAGGGCGCGGCTGCGCCGCTCCGAGAAGCCCAGCGCGGCGCGCACCTGCTCGCGCTCCGTCTCTGCCTGGCGACGGGCCGCCATGTCTGTCTCGAGGTCTGAAGCGGTGCGCTCCAGGGCCACTACCGTCCAGTCGAGGAAGCTCGCCACCAGACAAGCGACGATGGCCATGCCAAAGAGGGCCAGGGCCATCTGCAGGTTGAGGCGCGGGTCCCCCAGGTGAGCCGCGTTCAGCGCCGCAAACGACGCCGACGACACGGCGGCCCACACAAAGGCCGCCCAGGGCCGCAGCACGAAGGCGGCCACAAAGACCGGCTCGACGAACACGATCTCTATGCTCTGCGGCGCGGTGTAGAAGAAGAGGCCGACCAGGCCCGCGGAGACGATAGTCAGATGCAGAATGGCGGTCAGCGTGACGTGGCCGCGGCGGTTGAGGAGCCACAGTGCGCCCATGAGGGCGCAGAAAGCCACATCCGTGGCCACATTGAAGGCGGCGTGCCCCGCGGGACTGCCCAGCCAGCCCACCGTGTCGATGAGCAGAAAGAAAGCGCCGATGACAAACAGCACGGCGTTCAGGAAGGCGAGGATCTGCCCGCGGCGGCGCTTGTCGGGGTCGGCGGTGTCGACCCGCACGATCTCGCGAGCGATGGACCGGAGGGTAGTTTTCGCGCTCACCAGCCAAGGCGCGGCAGAGCCGTTCGAGGCACCCTCGCCCGCCGGCAGACGGGACGCGTCACTCACCTCACCCATCTCACCCACCTCACTGAGGGCTTTCTGGGGCGCCAGACGGCGACGCGCGCTGCGTCCCACCGGCGACTGCAGGCGTGACTGCGGCGCAGCCGCACTCGCCGTCACCCCGTCTGCCGGCGACCGCGGATCGCCGCTCAACGATAAGGCCGTGGTCACGCACGTCGAGTCCTTCGCCGCTCGCATCCCTGCGAGGATTCTTCCCTGCTCACACGACTGCGAACTTCCCGCCCACCTCGGCGAGACCTTCGAGAAGGCGATCGAGGTGCGCGCGCTCGTGACTGGCCGTGAGCGTGATGCGGATGCGGCTCTGGCCGCGGGCCACGGCCGGCCAGCGTACGCAGGGCGCGAACAGGCCCCGGGCGAAGAGCTCCCCGGACATGGCCTCCGCCTTGTCATCGTCACCGACCAGGATGGGCACGATGGGCGTCTCGCTGCCGAGCGTGTCGAAGCCGAGATCTTCGAGGCCGAACACCAGGTAGTCGCGGTTGCGCATGAGCCGCACTCGGCGTTGGGGCTCACGCTCGGCGATCTTCATGGCCATGACGATACCCGCCGCCAGACAGGGGGGCAGAGCGCCGGAGAACATGTACGAGCGGGCCGCGACTCGCAGGTAGTCCACGGTCGGTCGGTCGGCGGCGACAAAGCCGCCCAGCGAGCCGAACGCCTTCGAGTAGGTGCCCATCTCGAGCACCTCGGGGCTGCCCTCGAGGCCGAAGTGCTCGAGTGTGCCGCGTCCGGTGCGCCCCAGCACGCCGGTGGCGTGGGCGTCGTCCAGCAGGACCGTGGCGCCGTACTGCCTGGCCAGGCTGAGGATACCCGGCAGGGGGGCGATGTCGCCGTCCATGCTGAAGACGCCGTCGGTGACGATCAGGAGGCGCTTGTCCTGATGCCGGCAGAGTTTCTCTTCGAGGGCGTCCAGATCGCAGTGTGCGTAGTAGACGTGTTTGGCGCGGGCCGCCTCGAGGCCCTCGATGATGCTCGCGTGGTTGAGGGCGTCGCTGAGCACCACCATGTGCCGGGTCTCGGACTCGAGCGGCAGGCCGGCTGTGCGGGCGAAGTACGGCAGGTAGGCAAGCGCCGGGATCGTGCCGGTGTTGGCCATGTAGCCGGTGGGAAAGGCGATAGCCGCCTCGGTGCCCTTGAGGGCCGCGGTCTCGGCCTCGAGCGCCAGATGCCACTCCGTCGTGCCCGAGACCAGGCGCGAGCCGTTGGCGCCCACGCCGTACTGCCCGAGGGCGTCGGCTACCGCCTGCTTGACCTCGGGGTGAGTGGCCAGACCAAGGTAGTTGCTCGAGCAGAAGAGCAGCACCTGGCGGCCGTCGATGGTCACCTCGGGCTCGGAGGTGGGACC
The DNA here is from genome assembly GCA_003164655.1 of Actinomycetota bacterium. GTDB lineage: Bacteria > Actinomycetota > Thermoleophilia > UBA2241 > UBA2241 > Bog-752. Next base: position 12,326 of record PLTW01000074.1, on the reverse strand, counting down.
CTCGATGACGCGCACGGTCGGCAGGGCGCCCGCGTCCGTGACGATCTGCATGAACTCGGCGACCGCTTCCATGGCGTCTCCCTCTGTCGGGCGTTCACGACTCTCAGGCACTTCGCGCCCCCGGACCCGCGAACGGACGAGAACGGCTCGAGAAAGCCTCGCGGACCTCGACGAGGTCAGGCTGCTCGAACTACCGCCTGAGGCCTTGACCGACGAGCCGCGGCGTAGCGAGAGGTAAGGTCAGGAGTCGCGGCCCCCGTGGCACGAGCCGGCGGCGCCGATTCGCCGGCCAGCGCGACGCAAAGCGGCGAGCCGGGTCCCACCCGTGCTTCGTCTGTTGTTTCCGACTCTCTCGTCGGACAACCCCGTTGGCATGAGGAGGGCGGCGAGAGGCTGCGCGCATACCGCGGGCGCGCAGCCCCGCCCACGGCTCGGCGCCGCGCCGTCAGAGGCCGGCGACGACCCCGTCGATACGAGCGACCAGGTCGCCGGCAAGCGGCGGCGCCTGGTGTGTCGCGACGAGCTCGCCGGCCTTGCGACGGGCCTTCTCGGTGAGGTCGAGAGCGCCGCTCTCGAGCCAGCGATCGTGACTCATGCGGTTCAGCAGCGCCGGCCGCCACTGGCTGTCGCGTAGATGACGCGACGTGTGCCGCTGGCCGAGAAAGTCGCCGCCCGGGCCGACCTTGACCAGCACGTCCACGGCCAGGGTCTCGGGCGACACCTCGATGTCGGCCAGCAGGCGGCGGTCGCGGGCGATGAACTCGGCGACCATGACCAGCTCGGCGAGCGAGCCCGTGAGTCCAAAGTCGAGATACCCGACGTCGTGGTTCAAGTTGGAGCCGAGCTGCATGGACAGCTTGGTGAGCTCGTCGGCCTCCATGCCCGCCTGGGCGTCGATGACCTGGGCGTCGGTGTGGCCGCTGAAACCCCAGTTGGGCAGGTCGAGCCACTTGGCCATCTCGACCTCGCAGGCATAGGCGCGCACGAACTCCGGGGCGTTGTACGTGGACTGCGCGGTGGCCATGTCGAGCACGTTCGGCCCCTGGCCGATGACGAAACGCTCACCCGGGGCGCGCAGCTGGTGCATCACCAGGCCAAAGAGCGCCTCGGCGACACCCAGCGTCACCTGGCCCGCCGTGGTGATAGGCGCGGTCCCGCCGGCGATGGGCGAGGGGCAGTACGTCGAGGGGATCCCCCGGTCGGCGCAGAACAGCAGCTTGTCGACGGTCTCGAAGGGATGCTTGAGCGGACTGACGGGCTGGTTGTACATGACGAAGTACGGCTTCGCGCGCAGCTCCTCGGCGCCGCCCCGCACCTCGCAGGCCATGCGCCACATCGGCGCGACCGTGGCGACGCCGCCGGCCGTCATGACCAGCGGTTTCGTGGTCGCCTTGATCATGGCGTTGAACTGCCTGGGGTAGGCTTCCTGGGCGTCCATGCCGTCGGGGTAGGCGCCCGACATGACGAAGTCGATGTCGGGAAGGGCGTCGCAAAGGCGCGCCGCCACGGTGACGTCGTCCAGTGTAGCGAGGCGGCGCTCCCCGCTCTCGAGGTCGAACAGATGCATGAGATCAGAGCCGTTGCCGTAGTACGAGTTGCGACCGCCCACGTCCATCACCGGCGCGCCGGCGCGGTCGTAGACCATGAAGCGCGCCGGCGCCGTCTGACGAGCCGCGCGCACCAGGTCCGCCGGCACGTGCACGAGACCGGCCTCGTCGCGGGTGCAGCCGCCGGCCAGCATGACGGCCTCGCCCTCCTCGTGCAGCACCTGCATGCCGATCTCGGCGAGAATGCCGAGGGCGGTGTCGTAGATCTGCTGTTTCTGAGGCTCGGTGAGAAAACTCACCCGGCCGACACCGTTGTGCTTGCTCACGTCTGTCATGAGTGTCTCCTGACTCGCAGTGTGGGCCGCTGCGCTGCTTCTTTTGCTCAGCAGTCGCGGCTCAACCGTTGACGATGCCGGGCTGTCCGTTCCACCGGTGCGCCGGACGGCTCAGGAATGGTGGTAGCGCTTGTCTTTCTCATAGAGCTCGGCCGCTCGGCGCACCGCGTCGCGGTCGAGCTCAATGCCCAGGCCGGGCTTTTCGAGAAGCCCGACTCTGCCCCGGACGGGCGTGAGGTCGGGCGCCGCGATCAGGTCTTCGACGAGCAGCTGGTGCATGATCTGGTTGCCGGCGGTGAGGTTGGCCGTGCGCAAGCCGAGATGGTGCTGGGCGCAGTCGGTGATGCCGCTGACGCCCTGTCCATGCAGGCACACCGGCACCCCGGCGGCCTCGGCGATGGCGGCGGCTTTGCCGAAGGCCAGCAGGCCGCCCGCTTCGTGGGGCGACAGGACGATGACGTCGGCGGCGCGCTGCCGGCAGATCTCGTACACGTCGGCCGGGGTGAACACCGCCTGGTCGGCGGCGATCGGTACGCCCACCGTCTCTTTGACCTGGCGCATGGCCGCGATGCTTGACAGCGGCGTCGGCTGCTCAATCCAGTCGGGCTCGAACGCGCCCAGACGGGCGATCATGTGGATCGCCTCGGCGACGCTCCAGGCGCAGTTCGCGTCGAGCCGCAGGCGGCGGTCGCCGATAGCGGCGCGCACGGCCGCCGTGTTGCGCAGGTCGGCCGCTTCGCCGCGCCCGACCTTGAGGTAGATGACGTCGTAGCCCGCCGCCGCCAGGTCGCGGGCGTCGTCGGCCAGCTCGTCGGTGGTGTCGCCCTGGACGAAGCCGAAGTAGTCGACAAAGTCGCGCACGGCGCCGCCCAGCAGCCGGTGCACCGGCCAGCCGGCGGCCTTGCCGAGAATGTCCCAGAGCGCCATCTCGAGGCCGGCCAGCACGAAGTTCGCAGACCACGGGGTGTGGTTGAAGCTGCCCAGGTGGCGGGCGCCGGTGATCAGCCGCTCGATATCGAAGACGGGCTCGCCGACAAACAGCGCGGCGACGCCCTGCAACGCCGCCACCGTGCCTTCCGCGGGAAAAGCGGCGACGGATTCGCCGATGCCGGTCAGGCCGTCGTCGGTCTCGACCTCGACCAGCACGACGGCGGCCGCGTAGTCGACGCGTCCGGCCCAGTGGTAGGGCTCCTTGAAGGCGAGCGCCAGAGGCGTCGTCTTGATGCCGGCGATCTTCACGCTCCTGCCCTCCGCACGAGAGTCCGGCCTCGCTTTCGACGAGTGCCGCCACAACCCACGAAACTCAGCGATATGTTCGCTGATTCGTATCGACAAGCGACTATTCTACCGCCAACCTGGCTGCGGACAATCCGGACTCTCTGTTGTCGCGGCTGAGCGACGACGCTGCCAACGAACGCCGGTTGTGACGGCCGACCGACCGCTGTAGGTTGAACGACCAGCTCGAGCGCGACGATGGCGACGTTCCGCTCGGGACGCCTCGCTGCGGTCGCGAGACGACGTGTCTTTGGGGGGGGGTAAGGCAGTTGAGCAGACGAGCGACGATCGTGGCGGTGGCGCTGACGGCGCTCGTGGCGACAGGCCTGGCGGCCTGCGCCGGAGGCGCGGCAGGGCCGGACACGACGCCGAGCGCCTCATCGCCCCCCGCTGCCGCGCCGGCCCCGGCTGCGCCGTCGGCGGTCGCGACCGCGTTTCCGACAACGCCGGCCGGCCGCCAGCTCGCCTGGGTGGTGGCCAGGATGAACGCCGGTCAAGCGGTGGGCGCCGCCGCTCTCGCACAGCATTTCTCGGCGACCTTCCTCGCCCAGGTGCCGCCGGCCCAGCTCGTCGCCGCCCTCACGCAGGTGGCGGCGGCGGGGCCGCTGCGTCTGGTGGGTCTCCTGGGACCGTCGGCGCCGACGGCGCTCGTCGCGCACCTCGACGGCGCCGCGGGCGCCTCCCTCAAGGTATCGATCGTGGTCGGCGCGGCGGCGCCGAATCTGATCGGCGGACTGCTCTTTGCGCCCTTTGCGCCCTATAGCGCGACGCCCGTGCCGACCGGCTGGCGCCAGGTCGACACCGGCCTGCGCGCGCTCGCCGGTCACGCGACCATGGTCGCCACCGAGGTCGGCCAGAGCACACCGCTGCACGCCCTGCAGGCCGACACGCCGGGCGCCATCGGCTCGGCCTTCAAGCTGTACGTGCTCGGCGCGCTGGGCTCGGCCGTGGCGCACGGCAGCGCGAGCTGGAACGAGAGGCTCGCCGTCCACGCCGCCTGGAAGAGCCTGCCGTCCGGCGACCTGCGCACGGCGCCCAACGGCCGCCGGTACACGCTGCGCTACTTCGCCCAGCAGATGATCGCCGTAAGCGACAACACGGCCGCCGACCACCTCATCCACCGTCTCGGCCGGCCGGCGGTCGAAGCCGAGCTGGCCGCCATGGGCATGCGGGCGCCGCAGCTCGACACGCCGTTTCTGACCACGCGCGAGCTGTTTGCCCTGAAGCTCAGCGCGCCGCCGTCGTTGCGCGACGCCTGGGCCGGCGGAACGGTGGCGCAGAGGCGGCGGCTGCTGGCGCGCATCGACGCGCTGCCTGTCTCGCTGGCCGACGCGACCGGCTGGACGGCCCCGCGCGAGGTGAGCACCATCGAGTGGTTTGCCTCGCCGGCCGACCTTGCCCGGGCGATGGTCGCGCTGCGGGCGGCGTCGCAGCGCCCCGGTCTGGCGCCCATCAGCCAGATCCTCGCCAAGAACCCGGGCCTGCCTCTCGACAGGAAGACCTGGCCCTACGTCGCCTTCAAGGGCGGTTCCGAACCCGGCGTGCTCAGCCTCACATGGCTGCTGACGCGCTGCGACGGGCACAGCTTCGTGCTGTCGATCGTGCTCAACGACACCGCCGGGGCGATCGACGAGGCGGGTGCGGTGAACGTCGCCGAGGGCGCCGTCGGGCTGCTGGCAAAGGCGCGGTAGGGCTGCCGGCAAAGGCGCGGAGGAGATCTGGCGAGACTCAGTCGAGCACGTGCGCCTTGATGAGATTCGTCTTGCCCGACAGGTTGGTCTGCAGGCCGGCGGTGACCACGACCACCTCGCCCCGCTGCCCGAAGCCGTTGGCCAGAACGAGGTCGTTGGCTTCGCCCACGACCTCTTCGAAGCTGCCGCGGCGGCGGCCGAGCAGCGGACACACGCCCCAGCAGAGAGCGAGCTGGTTGACCACGCGCTGGTTGGGACTCACGGCGACGATCGGCTGAGCGGGCAGATTGCGGGCCACGGCGCGCGCCGTCGCGCCCGAGAACGTGGCGCTGACGATGGCCGCGGCGCCCACCCTGTGAGCGACCTCGCAGGCGCCGTGGCTGATGGCGCCCGAGACACCGGTGCGCCCCGCGGCCCACGGCTGCGGGGCGCGGCCCTCGCGCTCGATGTCGGATTCGACCACGCGCGCGATATCGGCCATCGTGCGCACCGCCTCCGCCGGGTAGCAGCCGATCGCCGTCTCGCCCGAGAGCATGACGGCGCTGGTCGCGTCGTAGATGGCGTTGGCGACGTCGCTGGCCTCGGCGCGCGTCGGGCGCGGAGAGGCGACCATCGACTGCAGCATCTGCGTCGCTGTGATCACCGGCTTGCCGGCGAGGTTGGCCGCGTGGATGATGCGCTTCTGCCAGATCGGCACGGTGGCCGGGTCGATCTCGACGCCCAGGTCGCCGCGCGCCACCATGACGGCGTCGGCCGCGTCGATGATCTCCTCGTGGACCGCCAGCGCCTCCTTCTTTTCGATCTTGGCGATCACGAGCTGGTCACCGCCGGCCGCCGCGATGTGCTCCTTGAGCTCGCGCACATCGTCGGCGCAACGCACGAACGACAGCGCGACGTAGTCGACGTCCTGCCCCAGGCCCCAGGCGAGCAGTTCGCGGTCGGCGGCCGTGAGGGCGCCGATCGGCAGGTGCGTGTCGGGCAGGTTCACACCCTTGCGCGACTCGATCGTACCGTCGTTTAGCACCTCGAGCGTGACCGCGGACGGCGAGACCGCCCGCACCCGTAACTCCACGGCGCCGTCGTCGATGAGCACGAGCTCGTCGCGGGTGAAGTGCGGCAGGAGCTCAGGAAAGTTGACCGGCAGCTGGGCGGCCGGCGGCGCGCCGAGCACGACCGTCTCTCCCGCCTTGACCTGGAGCGGCCGCGGCAGGTCGCCGAGCCGCAGCTTGGGGCCGGGAAGGTCGATGAGGACGGCCAGCGGCGCGGCGCGCAGGGCCGCGACGCGGCGCACCGCGGCGATCGCCGCGGCATGCTCGGCGGTGCTGCCGTGCGAGAGGTTGATACGCGCCACGTCCATGCCGGCCCGGACCAGGCCGTTGAGCACGCGCTCGTCGCGCGACGCCGGCCCCAGCGTAGCGACGATCTTCGTCTTGCGCCGGTCATTGGTCGCCGCCGGTTCGTCCCGGACCTTTTGCCTGTCGTCGGCGCCGCGCAGTACCGTCATGATCCCCGCTTCCCTCGTCTCTTTCGATCTGCCGCTGGTCTCACAGTCGACCAGCCGATGGTCGCATGCCGCGGTTAACCGCCGGTTAGCCTACGCCGGTGCGACGGCATGATGGGGACGGCCTCTCCGGCGTCGGGGTCGCGGACTCGCCCTCAAAGACGCCCGAGAGAAAACAGCCGCAGCGCCACGATGGCGGCCGCCATCGAAAGCGGCGCGACCGCCAGCCCGACCAGCGAGTACGTTCGTGGCGAAGGGCGCTGCCCGGCGGTGCGCGCGATACGCAGCCACAGGAGCGCCGAGAGCGCGCCGGTGACGGCGAGGTTGGGTCCCACGTCGAGCCCGACGAGCAAGGCGCGCACGTCCGCCGACGCGTGCGCCGAGAACAGGGCCGCGGCCGGCAGGTTGTTGACCAGCACCGCGGAGACCGCCGCCAGCGCAGCGCTCTCCCAGGGCGCCGTGCCGGCCAGCAGATGTGTCGGTCCCGACCAGCTCCGGGCGAGCGTGCCGAGCGCCAGAGCGACCAGGAACAACAGCAGCAGCGGACGCACGTTGACAGCGGCGCGCAGGCGTCGCTGCCCGAGGCGGCCGAGGCGACGCGACACCAGCACGGCGGCGACGCCCAGCACGAGGACCGGCAGCGCCGACTCACGCGTCAAGAGCACCAGCAAAGTGGCCCCGGCGGTGGCGACCACGCCCGGACCGAGCAGCAGACGCGGCGCACCGGCACCCGCGCCGGCGACGGCGGCGTCCGCTCGCAGGGAGCGGTGAAAAAGCGCTGTGCGCACGGCGCCCGTGACAAGCACGGCGGCGGCAGAGGCGGGGGCCATGCGCAGGGCATACGTGGCGCCCGACACGTGCCCATGGCCAAGCACCATGAGGTTCGTCAGGTTGGCGCCCGGCAGGATGAGCGACGCCGAGTTGCACATGGCGACGCTGCCGTAGAGAAACGCGGCCGCGTCGATGCCGCGGCTCGCGGCGGCCGCCAGCAGCACGGGTGTGACGAAGACGACGGCCGTGTCGAGGTTCAGGACGGCCGTGACCGCGGCCACCAGGCCGAGTGCGGCGACGTAGAGAAGGACGGGCCGTCCCGGCAGACGCGCCAACCGGCCACCGGCGGCCACAAAGAGCCCGTCGGCATCGGCGGCGGCGCCGATCAGCAGAAGCCCCATGACCAGCACGAACGGGGCCCAGATCTGGGCGGCGGCCGCAGCCGCGCGCGCCGGCGCCGCGGCTGTGGCGACGATACCGGCGACGACGGCTACGACGAGGAGCGCGAGCCACCGGCGCCGAGACATGCAGCGAGGCTACGACGGAGCGTCGAGTGCGCGCCTCAGCCGGCGGCCCCGTCGGCCGGGGTCGGCTCGACGACCGGCTCGAACCCGGCGGCGCCGGGGGCGGCCGGCGTCCAGGGCGTCATGCTCCAGCGCCCCGACGTGTCGCGCGCCCAGCGGTAGGCCGGCTTCGTCCATTGCTCGCGCTTCAGGTAGGCCAGCAGCCCGGCGGCGACCACGGCGAATCCCGCGAGCGCCGCGAGCGCGACGACGGCGAACTTCACGACGGCGATGGTCGCGCCGATCGCCCCCAGCAGCGCGCTCAGCGTGCATCCGGCACATTTGATCATGGTGGACCCCCTCCTGGTCGGGTCGATGTTCAAGGACAGCATACCCGCGAGTCGCCGTCATGGTGGCCATTTCGCCGTCTCGTTTCGCGCGGCGCTGGCAGCAGGTGGCCGAACCGATGGGTGTCGACTCTGGGCAGCGCCTCGCGGGCCCCGCCTGTGATACCATGCGGTCACGTTCGACTCGGCTTTGTGAACGTGAACGGTCCGGCTCGCATCCGATGGTCGGGGGGAGGGCCCAAGGGCATGACCTCGCACCCGTTGCGCGTCTTCATGGGTTCGCCGCAGCCGGCAAGCAGGCGCGGCGCCGGCAGATTCGTGCGGCCCAAAGGCGTCCCCCGCCTTGCCTTTTCTTCCGACATATCCCCCGGCTGGCATCGTCCCAGCGGACTGGAGGCCCGATGAGTACCTGCGCTCACAGCTGGTCGATGACCGGCATTCGCAGCGGCTACCTGGTCGTGGAGGGCTGCTACCACTGCGGCGCTCGCAGCTCCTTCTTTTCGACCGAGCCCGTCGCCCCCGTCGACGAGTATCGCGAAGGGGCCCACTTCTGGGAGCATCTGGCCGGCTACCAGGCCGTCACGTTCGACTTGCGCTGCGACAGTTGCGGCAAGACGATCGATCTGAGCGACATGATGGGCCTCATGCTGTCCACTTGCGACGATCCCGGCTGCGAGGTCGGCCGCCTCTCGCTCGAGCTCGGCAAGAAGACCTCGATCTACGTCGCGCTGTGCGCCGACTCCTCCCATGCCGGGGGCGCCTGCGTCAGCGACGCCGGAGTCAAGGCCCTCACCGAGTATTTCAACCAGCGGCTGCACTCCCGGCGAAGGTCGATCGTGGTCGTGCCCTGCAAGATGTGCGACCGCATCGACCGCTGCACGGGCATCGTTATCGCCGATACCGGCTTGACCGACTTCTATTGATGCTGCGCGAGAGGTCACAGAGGAGAGGGGACCCTGCATGAAGATCTCCGAGGTTGTCAACAAGACTGGGCTCGAGGCGCTCACGAGCTGGGACGACGAAGAGCTCACCGGCGTGTACATCTCCGACATGGTGTCCGACATCATCACCGGCGCCACCGGCTGCGGGCTGCTGCTCACGCTGCAGACGCACAAGAGCCTCATCGCCGCCGCCAACCTGGTCGACGTCGGAGCCGTCGTGTTCGCCCGCGACAAGCGCCCGGCGGCCGACGTTGTGGAGCTCGCCGAGAAGGCCGGCATCGCCCTGTTTTCCACGCCGGTCGACACCTGGTCGTACGCCGCCAAGCTGTTCGAGCTCGGCATGAGGTAGGAGCCGGCGGCGATGAAGCTCGCAGAGATCGCCGCCGCCCTGAGCTGCACGGCGCTGACGCCGGCCGACGGCGTCGCCGACATCGAGACGGTCGTGGCCTCCGACGGCATGAGCGAGATCCTCGCCTTTCCCAGCCCTGGAGCCGTCATGCTGACCGGCCTCACCAACATTCAGTCGGTGCGCACGGCGGTGGTCGCCGACGTGCACGCCATCGTGTACGTGCGCGGCAAGCAGCCTGCCGCGCCCGTGCTCGAGCTCGCGCGCGACAAGGGAATCCCCGTGTTCACGACAAAGCTGGGGATGTTCGAAGCCTGCGGCATTCTCTACGTCACGGGGCTCAAGGGGGCGATGTAGATGCCCGACGAGCTGCTCTCGCGCTCGTTCACGATCCACGGGCGCGATTTCGAGAGGGCGGGAGAGGCTTCGACAGAGATCAAGTCGCTGCTCAAGGAGCTCGAGATCGACCCCGCGGTCATCCGCCGTACCGTCGTCATCGCCTTCGAGGCCGAGATGAACGTCGTCATGTACGCAGACGAGGGCACGGTCACCTTCGTGCTCACCGACGAGGACATCGGCGTCGAGATCGCCGATCGTGGCCCCGGCATCCCCGACCTCGACCTTGCCCTGCAGGAAGGGTGGTCTACCGCCACCGACGAGATGCGCGAGATGGGGTTCGGCTTTGGCATGGGGCTGCCCAACATCCGCCGCAACTCGGACGAGTTCTCGGTGAAGTCGCGGGTCGGCGAGGGCACGGTTGTCTCCTCGCGCATCAGCCTGGACGGCGCGCCGTGACCGAGTACGCCCACGGTTTTCGCATGGACGACGAGGCCTGCGACGGCTGCCTCGCCTGCATGCGCTCGTGCCCGACACACGCCATCCGCGTCAAACACGACAAGGCCAGCGTGCAGGCCGAGCTGTGCATCGATTGCGGCTCCTGTCTGAAGGCCTGCACCCGGGGCGCCATCATCGCCACCACGCGCACGCTCGAGGAGTTCGCCCACTTCGCCTTCAAGGTGGCGGTCCCCTCGCCCGTTTTGTTCGGCCAGTTCCCGCTCGAGGTGCGCCCCGAGACCGTCGCCCGGGGCTTGCTGGCGGCCGGCTTCGATGCCGTCTGGGACTACGGGATCGACCTTGGGCTCGGAGCCCGGGCGATCGCCGAGTACGCCGCGCGCTGGCAGGGCGCCCGGCCGCTCGTGAACATGACCTGCCCGGTGATCGTCAGGCTGATCCAGGTCTCCTATCCACGCATGGCCGAGCAGCTCCTGCAGATGGAGCCGCCGCGCGAGATCGCGGGCCGTGAGATCAAGCGGCGCTATGCGCAGGAGCTCGGCCTGCCACCCGAGCAGATCGCCGCCATCTACGTGTCGCCCTGCCAGGCGCGCACCATCTCCATCGCCCAGCCGGCCGAGGGCGGCACGAGCAGTCTCGATGGCACGGTGGGCATCCCGCAGGTGTACAACGCCGTACTGGCCGAGGCTCGACTGGTGAATGAGAGCGGCGGACAGTCCCTCGAGCCCACGGTGGCGCGCTCGCGGCCGATGCTGCGCTGGGCGACGCCGCGCGCGCTTCCCGCGGTCTTGCGCGACTACCGCTACATCTCGGTCACGGGGTTGCCCAACGTGACCCGCGTGTTCGACGACGTCGAGCGCGGCAAGCTCAAGGACATCGACTTCATCGAGTGTTATGCCTGCTGGGCCGGGTGCGGCAACGGCAACCTGACCGTCGACAACGTCTACGTCTGTCAGGCGAAGCTGCAGACCCTCATGGCCGGCCTGCCGGCCTCCGACCCTGTGACCGACGCCGAAGTCGAACGCCGCTACCCTGATGTCGAGTTCCTGCTCGAACGCCCCTTCGCGCCGCGCGTGCGGACCAACGCCGGCGACCTGAGAGAGCGCGTCCGCCGCGTGAAGGAGGCCGAGACCGTGCTGCACTCGCTGCCCGGCTACGATTGCGGCCTCTGCGGCGCGCCCACCTGCGCCACGCTGGCGCGCGACGTAGCCGCCGGCGAAGCGGCGGCGACCGACTGCGTCCTGCTTTCGAGACAGCGCCTGCAGGAGCTGCGCCGCACCCACCCGCACACACCGTAGACCGGCGGCGGCCGTCTCATCCGTATCCGCGGCTCGCGGCCGGCCCGACCCTCCGCCCCCGCAAGCGCATCGCCGTCACGCCGCCACCCAGGGCCACCCAGCGCCTTGTGGCGCCGCTATGGTTTGGGCTGCCCGGAACGTTCTTCTACTGAGCGGTCAGCCCGGCCGCGCCCCACTCACCCAGGAGGCTCTCAGATGAAGAGGAAGCTGCTCGTCGGCGCCGCGGTGCTCGCGGTCGCCCTGATGCTCGCCGTGCCGGCGCTGGCCCGGACCTCGAACTCAGCCCGGCGCGCGCCGGCCAAGGACTTCGCCGCCGTCGGCGCCGTGCAGCACGTCATCCGTACCGCCGGTGCCGTGCGCCTGCACGTCGATCTGGGCTCGCGCGCCGTCAAGCCGTTCATCGGCGGCAGCCTCGTGGTGCGCGTGGCCGCTCACGCCCGCATCCTCATGGTCAGCGACGGCGTCGCTCACCCGATCACGCTGAGCGGCGTGCACGCCGGCGACAAGGTCGCGGTGAGCGGCACGGTCGACCGCAGCGACGCTCAGTACCCCGTCTACATAGCGCAGACCATCAAGGTCGTCGAGCGCACGCCGGTCGCCAAGCTCACCAACTTCGGCTGCGGCGGTCCGCTGACGGCCATCGACGCCCAGGCCAGCCCCAACACGATCACGCTCACCGTAAACTCCGCCACGCGGGCGCTCTGGGCGCAGCTCGGCACCAGCCTGACGGTCGTGGTCACACCGCAGACGCAGATTCTCCAGGAAAGCGGCAACACCACGACGACGATCACTCTCGCGCAGGTCGTTCTCGGCGAGAAGGCCTGGGTGAGCGGCACGATCGACAGAAGTCAGGCGCAGCCGGTGTTCAGCGCCACGAAAGTCACCGTCCACGTCCTGCCGACCGCCACGCCGACTGCCGCGCCGACCGCCGCGCCGGCGGCCGGTTGACGGGCGCCTAGTGCACTGTCTCTAAAACGGC
>PLTW01000170.1 GCA_003164655.1 Actinomycetota bacterium | reverse complement strand
ATGCCGCGCTTGATGGCCATCGGGTTGGCGCCGGCGGCTACGTTGCGCAGGCCCTCGCGGACGATCGCCTGGGCCAGCAGAGTGGCGGTGGTGGTGCCGTCGCCGGCGATGTCGTTGGTCTTGGTGGCGACTTCGCGCACGAGCTGGGCGCCCTGGTTTTCGAAGACGTCTTCGAGCTCGATCTCGCGGGCGATGGTCACACCGTCGTTGGTGATGGTGGGGGCGCCGAACTTCTTGTCGAGCACGACGTAACGGCCCTTGGGGCCGAGGGTGATCTTGACGGCGTCGGCGAGCGCGTTGACTCCACGTTCCAGCGCGCGACGCGCCTCGTCCTGATACTTGAGTTCCTTAGCCACGCTTCCTCAGCCTCCCTTCTCTTTGACTGTGGCGAGGATCTCGCTCACCCGCAGGATGAGAAGCTCTTCGCCGTCGCTGGTCTTGTACTCGGTGCCCGAGTACTTGCCGTAAATGACCTTCTCGCCGACCTTGACGTCGACGGGAATTCGCTTCGTGCCGGACTCGTCCCACTTGCCCTCGCCGACGGCGACGACTTCGCCGATCATCGGCTTCTCTTTGGCCGTGTCGGGAAGCACGATGCCGCTGGGCGTCTTTTCTTCTTGCGTGACCGCCTTGATGATGACGCGGTCCTCGAGCGGCTTCAGCTTCATACAGCCCTCCTTCTCTTTCGGTAATCTGGCACTCACATCATGAGAGTGCCAAGCCATTGGGGGTAATAATGCTATGACTCCAGCCCTGGCTTGTCAAACGGTGGTGCGCCCGGTCCGCTGTACCTCTAGAGGGCGACGTCGGACTCTCCCGCTACGCCACCAGCCGCTCAGTGATTATAGATGATGAGCAGGAGCTTCCTGACCATCAGCGGGCCTTCGAGCGGGTCCAGATGGTGTGCACCGTGGTCCGCAGCGTGCCTGGCAGGCCGTCGGGGTGAGTGCCGGACGGCCCGCGGCGGCCCTGGCCGGACGGCGTTGGCGGCCGTACAATCCAACCCATGCGAGTGCTGCTGCAGCGGGTCGAACGGGCGAGCGTGGCCATCGAGGGCCGTGAGGTGGCGGCCGTGGGCCGCGGCTTGCTGGCCCTGGTCGGCGTGACCCACGACGACACGCGCGAGAGCGCCGCCCGCCTGGCCGCCAAGCTCGTCAGGCTGCGCGTCTTCAACGACGATCGCGGTCTCATGAACTGTTCGATCGTCGACACCGGCGGCGACTTGCTCGCCGTCTCGCAGTTCACGCTCTACGCCGACACGCGCCGGGGCAACCGTCCGAGCTTCACCGGCGCCGCCCCGCCAGCGCAGGGCGAGGAGCTCTACGAGGCCTTCGTGGCGGCGTTGCGCGCCGCTGGGCTGCCGGTCGCGACGGGCGTCTTCGGCGCCCATATGCAGGTGGCGCTGGTCAACGACGGACCGGTGACGATCCTGCTGGAAGGCTGATCGCCGGGACCCTGCGCCGCCGGCGGCCCGAGCGGCCGGGGCGCAGGGTCTCACGCGGCTCTCAGGCCGGCGGCGCCTCGTCGGCGACCGGCGACGTCGGCGACCCCGGCGACTTCGGAAGCGCCTCGGCGCCCACCGGCACGATCTCGGCCTCGAGCGCCAGACCCGCGCACATCGACGACAGCAGGCCGAGCACCACCGGAGCGGCCCAGACTCGCACGAGAGTCATGCGGACGTTCGCGTGCGTGTAGATGAGGCAGAGCGCGATCACGACGGCCGCGGCCACCAGAATGCCACCCGCGGTCCTGCTGCGCAGCACCACGAGACCGCCGACGATCATCAGCAGGCCCATCGCGGCCAGCAGCCGCTGCACGCTGACGGCGACGCCGGCGATCCGCCAGACGCCGCCCGCCGCCCAGGGGTGCCGGCTGTGGATGTAGAGCCCCAGGCCGATGGCGACGACGCCGGCCGCGACGCCCAGCACCGCCCCGAGATTGCGCCAGCTGCGTGCGTTCATGCCTGGGCCTCCACTTCTGCTGCGAACGTGGTCGGTTCGCCCTCGGGCGTGACAATCGAACCCTCGAGGGCGTTATCGGCCGTGCCCTTGTAGATGCGCTTGAAGATCAGGTAGGCGATCGGACCGCTGACCACGCCGACGAGGCCGCCCACCAGATAGTCGCTGCCGTTGGAGAACAGCGCATAGACCGCGATGGCGATCGGAAAGCACACGTAGATCGCCAGCAGCCAGGTGGGCATGGGCACCCGAAACGGGCGCGGCATGTGGGGCTCGCGCACGCGCAGCACGATGGCCGCGATGAAGATCGGGATGTAGCTGAACATGAGCAGGAACACGTCGATCACGATCAGCGTCGTGAAGCTCCCCTTGACGAGGATGGCATCGACGAGGCCCATGATGAGGATGGCCACCCAGGGCGTGCCCCAGCGCTTGTGCGCCTTGCCCATGAAGCGCGGATACAGGCGGTCGCGCGAGAGCTGGTACGAAGGCCGCGAGCCGCTCGCCAGGTAACCGGCGTACAGGCCGAGGTTGCTGGCGATGGCCGAGGCGAACATGGCCCACAGCAAAAAGGCGCCGCCCACGATCTGGCCGGCCCTGACGAAGTCGACGGCGGCGCCGCCGGCGCTGGCGTCGGAGACCATGTTCACCCAGTTGCCCTTGCCGGCGGCCATGATGGCGGCCATGGTCGTGAGCGCATAGGTGACGATCACGATCGGCACGGCGATCATGATCGCCCGCGGGATCAGCCGTTGCGGGTTCTCGACCTCGGCTGCCAGAGTCGACATGGACTCGTAGCCCGAGTACATCCACATCATGATCGCCAGGCCCAGGTTGGTGGCCGCGAAGATGCTCGTGCCCGGCGGCAGGAAGGGCGAGATCGGGTTGCCGGTGCCCTTGGCAAAGCCCACGATCACGAGCGCCACGAACGGCACCATGACGATGGCCTGAATGACGATGAGTGCCTTACCGGTGATGTCGAGGCCGCGGATGTTGATGAACGTAAAGAAAGCCACAAGGCCTATGCCGAACACCCAGCGCCAGTCGTCGCTGAAGTGCCACTTGCTCTGAATGTAGCCCAGCGCCAGCGTGATGTAGACGGCCGAGTCGACATACAGCGAGAGCGTCCACCACCAGCCGGTCTGAAAGCTCCAGTACTCGCCCAGTCCGCGCCGCACCCAGCGAAACAGCCCGCCGCCCTCGGGGATCGCCGACCCCAGCTCGGAGGCGACCAGCGCCATGGGTACGCTCCACACGAACGGCAGCAGGACGATCATGAGAATGGTGAAGCCCGGCCCCGACGACGACACCACGTCTTCCATGCCGAACGAGCCCGAGCAGACCAGTGTGAAGACCACGACCACGGCGGTGAAGATCCGCATCCTCACGCGCCGCAGCCCGGGGTCGGTGAGCAGTTTGCCAACGTCGGACATCCGTACCCCCTGTGCGCTGCCGAGGGGCCTGCGCCCCAGTTCCGAGGGGCCTGCGCCCCAGTCGGGCCGCGGAAGACGAACCCCCCTAAGCCCCCTTGGGCCCAGTCTACAAAGCGCGGCGGCGCGCGCAAAGGGGGCGGCGCCTCAGCGGATCCGAGGGCAAGGGGGGCGGCGCCTCAGCCGCACCGGTCGTAGGAGCCGGCGTGCCTCAGCCGCGCAGGTCGTAGGTACCCGCGTGCCTCAGCCGCGCAGGTCGGGGGCGAGCTGCCAGAGATCGATCCCCAGCTTGTCGTTCTCGCGGTAGTCGATAGGGATGTCGACGATCACCGGTCCGCGGGCGGCGAAAGCCTCGCGCAGCACCGGCGTGAGCTGGCCGGCGCGCTCGACCCGCAGCCCCCGCAGCCCGAAGGCCTGCGCAAGGGCGACGAAGTCGGGGTTGCCGAAGCGCGTGCCGGTGACGTGGCCGAACTGGCGGCGCTGATGCATCTCGATCAGGCCGTAGCTGCCGTCGCGCCAGATGAGCACGACCAGGGGATGCCCGAGGCGCTGGGCGGTCTCGAGCTCGCCGACATTCATGAGAAAGCCGCCGTCGCCGACTATGGCCGCCACCTTGTGGCGCCCACGCACCGTAAGCGCGGCGGCGATGGCGGCCGGCAGGCCAAAGCCCATCGCCGCGAAGCCGTTGGACATGAGCACCGTGTTGGGCTCGGCGGCATCCCAGAAGCGCGCCACCCAGAGCTTGTGGGCGCCGACGTCGGACACCAGGATATCGTCGGCGGCCATGAGCTCGCGCAGGTCGCGCAGCACGCGCTGCGGCTTGAGCGGCGCATCGTCGTCGTCGCCGACGTCGAGCGCCACCTCGAAGGCGCGGTGGTAGGGCGGCACCTCGAGGGCCGGCAGCGACGAGCCGGCCAGCAGGAGCGTGAGCTGGGCGATGCTGTGGGTGAGGTCGCCCACGAGCTCGACCTCGGGCACGTAGTGGGCGTCGATGTCGGGCGGCACCGTGTCGATGCAGATGATGCGCCGGTCGCCGGCGGGGTTCCAGGCCGACGGTGCCCACTCGACCAGGTCGTAGCCGATGCACACGACAAGGTCGGCGCGCCCGAAGAAGCCGGCCGGGTAGTTCTGCGCGTTCAGCCCCGCCGTGAACAGAAAGTGCTCGTCGCCAGAGTCGAGCACACCCTTGCCCATGAAGGTCGTGATCACGTGCAGGCCCGTCTGCCGGCAGAGCTCGCGCAGCGCCGGGGCCGCTCCCTGGCGCACCACTCCGTGGCCGACCAGCAGCACGGGCCGGCGCGCCTGGCGGATGAGAGCGGCCGCCACCCGCAGCGTCTCGTCGTCGGGCTCGCTGCCCGGCTGCGGCGTGCGCTGCAGGCAGCGGCCGCCCAGCACCGGGCTGGCCATCACGTCGGCCGGCAGTTCGAGGTGCGTCGCCCCGGGCTTTTCGGCGGTGGCCACCGAGAACGCCTTGCGCACGGCCTCGGCGACGGTCCGCGGATCGTGGACCCGCGCGTTCCACTTGGTCATGGGCTGCATCATCTCGACGGTGTCGATGAACTGATGCGTCTCCTTGTGCATGCCCGAAAGATCGACCTGGCCGGTGATCGCCACGAGGGGCGCGTGGTCCAGGTTGGCGTCGGCGATGCCGGTCGCCAGGTTGGTCGCCCCCGGTCCCAGGGTCGCCAGGCACACTCCGGCCCTGCCGGTGAGGCGCCCGTAGGCCTCGGCCATGAAGGCGGCGCCCTGTTCGTGACGGGTGGGAACGAACGTGATCTGGGCCGAGCGCTCGAGGGCTTCGTTCAAGTCGAGCGTCTCCTCGCCGGGTATGCCGAAGACGTACTCGACGCCCTCGTTTTCGAGGCAGGCCACAAACTGGTCGGCGGCGATGAGGGGACGGGCATGCGATGCCGCGGACGCCGTGGGCGCCGCTGCCACCGGGGGACCGCCGGGTGTGCTCTGTGTCTTCATCAGCGCTCGATTGCAGTAGTTCTACCCGGTTCGCGCGATCGCCGAGCGCGGATGCTCGCGCCGGGCTCGAGCGGCGACCGACTAACGGCGAACGCGAAGGGCGCGCAGAGCGGGCTCGGCCGCGTAGGCGTCGAGGCCGAGGTACTGCGGCCAGGCAATGGGTTCGAGGTGGCGCGCCGCCAGGCCGACCATGGCGGCGTTGTCGGTGCACAGCGCGACCGGCGGGATGAAGACCTCGAGACCGCGCTCCCGACAGGCGGCGGTGAGGCGGCGGCGCAGCCGCGAGTTGGCGGCCACGCCGCCGCCGACCGCCACCCGGCGCAAGCCCTCCTGCTCGGCGCAGCGCACCGTCTTGCCGACGAGCTGGTCGACGATCGCCTCCTGGTAGGAGGCGGCGACCGAGGCGCGCAGCGCCTCGGTCGCCGCCTCGGTCTGATGCTCGCGCAGGTAGTACAGCAGGGCCGTCTTCAGGCCGCTGAAGCTGAAGTCGAGGCCCTGCGGCAGGCTGCGCGGAAAGGCTACGAACGAGGGCTCGCCGCGCGCGGCCAGCAGGTCGAGCTCGCGCCCGCCGGGGTAGGGCAGGCCCAGCAGACGGGCGCCTTTGTCGAAGGCCTCCCCGGCGGCGTCGTCGAGCGTGCGGCCGGCCACGCGGAACTCGACCCCCCGTTCGACGACCGCCAGCAGCGTGTGGCCGCCACTCGCCGTAAGACAGACAAAGGGCGCCGTCACGCCCAAGGCGTAGCTCGCCGCGAGATGGGCCTGCAGGTGGTCGACCGCCGTGAGCGGCAGACGGCGCGCGTAGGCGATCGCCTTGGCGGCAGCCAGGCCCACCAGCAGGGCGCCGATCAGACCGGGACCGGTCGTGACCGCGACGCCCTCGAGGTCATCCCAGGCCACTCCGGCGTCGGCGAGAGCGGCGGCCACCGTGCCGACCAGCAGCTCGGTGTGACGGCGCGAGGCGACCTCGGGCACGACCCCGCCGAACGCGGCGTGAGACTCGTGCTGCGACGAGACGATCGAAGAGCGGATGAGGGCGGCGCCCGCGCCGTGCGGTCCACCCGCGCTTTCAGGCCCACCCGCGCCGTCGAGTCCACCCGCGCCGCCCGTGTCGACCACGGCCGCGCTGGTGTCGTCGCACGACGTCTCGATACATAGCAGCAGGCTCACGCCGAGTCGCCGTCCGACTCTTTCCACATGATCAGCGCATCCTCGCGGTTGTCGGAGTAGTAGCCTCGCCGCACGCCGGTCGCGACGAACCCATAGCTGCGGTACAGCTCGATGGCCGACGCGTTGGACACGCGCACCTCGAGCGTGTGGCCACGGTGCGATTCACGCTCGGTGATCTCGAAGTAGCGCGCGAGCAGATCCGAGGCGACGTGCCGGCGCCGGCGCCCGGCGCCCACCGCCAGGTTCATGATGTGCCAGACGTCGACGAACATGTCGGCGATCAGGTAGCCGATCAGCCGGCCTTCGAGCAGGTAGCCCAGACAGAGCGCCTCGCGCTTGGCGAGCATGGTCAGAAAGACGTTGGGATGCCAGGGCAGGGTGAACGTCTCGTTCTCGATGGCCACGATGGCCGGCGCGTCGGCGGGCGTCAGCCGGCGGATGACGGGCGTGCCCGCGGTAGGGCGCTCGGGCAGCGATTCGATCATCGGCGGGGCTCGCCGGCAGATGGGGCCGCCGCGGCGCCGACCGCCGACGACGAGCGCGGCAGCGCATCGGGCTCGCGACCGTAGATCGGCAGTGTCTTGGCAAAGCCCAGCGTGAGCGCCGGCGAGCCGGCGAGGAACGCGCGGGCGACCATGAGGGCGCTGGGGGCGGCGACGGCGCGCTCGCACACGACCGTCGGCGGCAGCCGGTCGGCGTGCAGGAGCGCGCCGTCACCGCCCACGACCGCGCCCGGCCACCGTTCGAGAAACTCGGGCAGCGCAGCGACGGCCACAACGACAAGCGGCGCGACGAGCTCGAGCCCGGGCTGCGCCGAGACCCGCCGGTACACGGCGGCGAAGACCTCGCTGCGGCGACCGTCGATCAGGGGCACGATGAAGTCGCCGCTGGCGCCAGCCGCGCCGGCGGCGAGGCCCCGGGCGAGCGCCTCGAGACTCGGCACGCCGGCGACCGGCAGGCCGGACGCCTGCGCCAGGGCGCGCGCGGTCGCGACGCCGATGCGCAGCCCGGTGAAGGCGCCCGGCCCCAGACCGCAGACGACGGTCTCGACCTCGTCGAGGGCGACCCCGGCCGTCGTCAGCGCCTCGTGCACACAGTCGAGCAGGCGCCGGGCCTGCAGGGCGCCGGTCTGCGGCCGCGACTCGCCGAGAGCCCGGCCGCTCTTCGCGACGACCGCGGCCGAGGCCGTGGCGCTCGAGGTCTCCAGGGCGAGGATCACGCCGTCGCCGCGACGTCGTCGATGCCGGCGGCGATCATGGCGTCGGCGAGCGTCTTCTCGATGGCCGGCGCGGCGCGCAGCTCGAGATCGCGACTCAGCGGCGTGCGGTGGCGCAGCACCACGTCGATGTCGGCGGGCGGCAGCTCCGCCGCGCCCGCCTCGGGCCACTCCACGAAGGTAAGCGAGGCGCCGTCGAGATAGTCCTCCCAGGCAAACAGGGCGGCGTCGGCGCCCGGCCCCAGGCGGTAGAGGTCGACGTGGTGAAGGCGCAGGCCGCCGTGACCGTCGTAGCTCTGCGCCAGGGTAAACGACGGGCTGGCCACCACGCCTTCGACGCCGAGCGTGCGCAGAAGGTCGCGCACCAGCGTGGTCTTGCCCGTGCCCAGCTCGCCGCGCAGTGTCACGAGGGCGGGCGCCGCGAGTCTGGCGGCGAGCAGCCGCGCGAAGGCGCCGGTCGCCTCCGGCGAGGTGAGCGTCGCCGTGAGCATGCCCTCAGAAAAGGCCGAGCTGTTCGGCCGGCCCGCCGAACGGCGGCTGCGGCATGACCGGGCGAGCCGCGGGGGCGACGTCGTCGACCGCGACCGGATCAGCGCCGAGCGGCAGCCCCAGTACCTCGGGAAGCCGCAGAAAGTCCTGCTTGAGCGTGTCGAGCATGGCCGGCGTGTACAGCGCCGCCGCCGGATGGAAGATCGGGTACAGGTAGAGCTCGCGAGTGCCGATGCTGGTGCGCTGCGGGCTGCCGTGCACGCGCGTGATGCCCGTCTGGGCACCCGACAGGAGCTTGGTCGCAAAGTTGCCCAGGGTGCACACGACGCGCGGCGCGATGAGCTCGACCTGGCGCAGCAGGTAGGGCCGGCAGGCCTCGATCTCGTCGGGTCTGGGGTCACGGTTGTCGGGCGGCCGGCTCTTGAGCACGTTGGCGATGTAGACCTGCTCGCGCGTGAGGCCGATGGTGCCGAGCAGCTGCTCGAGCAGCTTACCCGCCTGGCCGACGAACGGCCGGCCCTGCTGGTCTTCGTGGTAGCCGGGCGCCTCGCCGACGAACATGAGGTCGCTGTGCGGGTCGCCCTCGCCGAACACGACGCGGGTGCGGGTGGCCGCGAGCGGGCACCTCTGGCAGGCGTCGGCCTCGCGCCGAAGCCGCTCCAGCTCAGCTACGACCGGATCGTCAGTGGCAGCTGGCACAGGATGAGCCCGCGCACGACGAGCAGCTCTTGCTGGCGCCGCCGCCGCCGAGGTTGGCCGACTGGGAGTGAACGGCAAAGCTGGACAGCAGGCGGCGCACGTCGTTGGTCGAGCACCCGGGGCAGCGCGGCTTGTCGCCGTTGCGCATGAGCTCCTCGAAGCGCAGCTCGCAACGCTCGCAGATGAACTCGTAGATAGGCATGACACCAGTGTACCACCGGGCTGCGCCGGCGACGGCGGTTCTCGAGGGTGGAGCGGCGACGTGAACTCGAGTCGCGCCTGCCGGACGTGTCGGCCCGACGGCGCCGTCCAGCGCGGGCTGCGGGGTTTGTCCACCCGGTCCCTCCGGCAGAATTGACCGTGGCGGCCGGGTGCCCCTACACTTGACCTTGAACAATTGGCCCAGATCTGGGCCAATTGTTCAAGGTCCTCGCTTCGAGCCCCAGGGGCCAAAGACGAGGGCGACCGCACGACGGAAAGTGCGCCGGGACGAAGGCCGGCGCGGTACCGCTCGCCACGGGCGGACTGCAGCCCAGGAGCCGACGCCTTGCTACCACGCGAAGCGCTGCGCGTATGTGTGATCGGACCAGGCCGTCTGGGTCTGACGCTCGTCGCGTCCCTCAGGCAGGCCGGCATCGCCGTGCCCGCGGTGGTCCCCTCGCCGGCCGCCCATCTCGACCCGGCGGCCGCTCCGCCGCGCCTGTCCCTGACCGACGCCGTCGCGCTGGCCGACGTCTTCTGGATCACCGTGCCCGACGACGGCATCGAGGCGGTCGCCCACGAGATCGCCACGGCGCTCGCGGCGCGCGCCGCGACGCTCGAGCGGCCCGTCGCCGCCATCCACTCCAGCGGTCTCGGCTCGCTCGATCTGCTGGCGCCGCTGCGCGGTCTGGCGGCCGGCATCCTGTCGCTGCACCCCCTGCAGAGCTTCGCCGCGCCCGGCGACGCCGACGCGCTGCGCAACGTGCCGATGGCCGTCACCGGCGACACGCCGGCCGACACCGAGCTCGGTCGCTGGCTCGCCGAACGCCTCGGCTGCCGGCCATTTGCGCTGGCCGACGAGGCCAAGCCCCTCTACCACCTGGCCGCCGCGACCGCGAGCAACCTCTTCGTGGCCCTGCAGAGCGAGGCCGGCGAACTGATGGCGGCGGCGGCGGGCTTGCCGCCCGCCGCCGCCGCCCGCCTGCTCGAACCGCTCGTGGCCACCACCGCCGCGAACATGGCCGCCCACGGACCGTCCCAGGCGCTGACCGGCCCCGTGGCGCGCGGCGACGTGGGCACCGTGCGGGCTCACCTCGAGCTGCTCGCCGGGCAGGCGCCGCGCTACGCCGACACCTACCGCTCCCTGTCGCTCCAGGCGCTGCATCTCGCGGCGCCGCGGCTCGACGACGACTCCGTCCGCGCGCTGCGTGAGCTGCTCGAGCGCCAAGAGGACCGTCGGTGAGCGCCGCGGCGCCCGGCGCGCTCGCCGGGAGACTGTCGTGAACCGCGCCGGCCAAAGTGTCGCGGCCGTCACCCGCACGGTCGCCGCGACCCGCGAGGCGCTGGCGACGCTGCCGCGCCCGCTCGGTCTGGTGCCGACCATGGGAGCCCTGCACGACGGCCACCTGGCCCTGCTGGCAGCGGCAGCCCGGGAGTGCGCGAGCGTCGTCGTGTCGATCTTCGTGAACCCCACGCAATTCGGCCCCGGCGACGACCTGGCGCGCTACCCGCGCGACGAGGCCCGTGATGTCGCGCTGGCGGCCGCCGCCGGCGGCGCCCTGGTCTTCGCCCCGCCGGTCGCCGAGATGTACCGGCCCGAGGCCGCCACGACCGTGCACGTCGACGGCTCGCTGGCCACCCGCTACGAAGCCGCGGAGCGGCCCGGCCACCTCGACGGCGTGGCGACGATCGTGACCAAGCTGCTGACGATCGTCGCCCCCGACCGCGCCTACTTCGGCCGCAAGGACGCCCAGCAGCTCGCCGTGATCCGGCGCCTGGCGACAGATCTCGACCTGCCGGTCGAGATCGTCGCCGTCGAGACGGTGCGCGAGCCCGACGGCCTCGCCATGAGCTCGCGCAACGCCTACCTCACGGCCGACGAGCGCGCCAAGGCGGCCGAGCTCCACCGGGCGCTGCTCGCCGGGCGGGCCGTCGCGGGCGACGGCGCGCGGGCGATCGTCGCCGAGGTCACCACCCGGCTCGTCGTCGGCTTTTCACCGCACGTCGCCGACGCCGACGGCCCCCACGGCCGGCGCCGGCCGCGGTTCTCGGTCGACTACGTCGCCGTGGTCGACCCCGACACCTTCGCGGCGGTCGGCGACCTCCAACCCGACGACGTGCGGCCCGACAATCTCATCATCGCCGCCGCCCGGCTGGGCGAGACCCGGCTGCTCGACAACGTTGCAGTCGGCGCCGCGGCATTCCGACAAACCACCACACCGCATGAGCCGGACCCGCACGGCGGGCCGGCATCGGACCAGGAGGACTGAAAGACGTGGCTACAGTGATGATCAACGGACAGCACAAGGCGGCGGCGCGCGAAGGGCTCATGCGCGTCGTGACCGGCACGATCGAGCTCTCGAGCCGCGGCGACGCCGACATCGTCAAGATCACCGACGACGTGGCCGAGGCCGTCCGCCGGACGGGCTTGCGCGATGGCACCGTGACGATCTTCGTACCGGGCGCGACCGGGGCGGTCACGACCCTCGAGTTCGAGCCCGGCGTCGTGCACGACGTCCAGGTGACGCTCGACCAGATCACTCCACCCAGCCGCCACTACGCCCACAACGACAACCTGAAAGACGGCAACGGCCACTCGCACGTGCGCGCCGGCCTGATCGGCCCGTCGCTCACCGTGCCGTTCGTCGACGGCGCCCTCACGCTGGGCCGCTACCAGACCATCGTCTTCTGCGACTTCGACACCCGGCCCCGCGAACGCCGGCTGATCGTCCAGGTGATGGGCGTATGAGCGGCCGGTCGGGCGACGTGGCAGGCAGCACCGGCCGCGACCCCCAGGCGCCCCGCGTCGTCGTGCAGGTGGCGCTGGACTTCGTCGACCTGCCGCGCGCCGTCGAGGTGGCGCGCGAGGCCGTGGCCGGCGGCGTCGACTGGGTCGAGGCGGGCACGCCGCTGATCAAGGCCGAGGGCCTGAACGCCGTGCGCGAGTTGCAGGCGGCGTTTCCCGACAAGCTCATCTTCGCCGACTTGAAGACCATGGATGCCGGCCGCATCGAGGTCGAGTACGCGGCCAAGGCCGGGGCCGGCCTGGTCGGCGTGCTGGGCGCGGCCAGCGAGTCGACCATCAAGGAGTGCATCGAAGCCGCCCACAACTACGGCTGCAAGCTGATCGTCGACATGATCGAGGTTGCCGACCCGGTCGCCCGGGCGCGGCAGGCCGAGGCGTGGGGCGCCGACTACGTCGGCATCCACACCGCCATCGACCAGCAGATGCGCGGCGAGGCGCCGTTTGCCACGCTGCGCGCCGTGGCCGAGGCCGTATCGATCCCGGTGAGCGCGGCGGGCGGCATCAACTCGGAGACCGCCGCGGCGGCCGTAGCCGCCGGCGCGGCCGTCGTGGTGGTCGGCGGCGCCATCATCAAGGCCACCGACGCCACGGCCGCCGCCGCCGAGATCCGGCGCGCCGTCGACGAGGGCGTCGCCATCGCCACGACCCTCTACAAGCGCGCCGGGCAGGACGACATCCGCGGCGTCCTCGAGCAGGTCTCGACGGCCAACATCTCCGACGCCTGGCACCGCCAGCCCAGCCTGCACGGCATCAAGCCGCTGCTGCCGGGCTCGCACATGTGCGGCCCGGCGGTGACCGTGCGCACCTACCCCGGCGACTGGGCCAAACCGGTCGAGGCGATCGACGAGTGCCGGCCCGGCGACGTCCTGGTGATCGACGCCTTCAACAGCTACCCGGCGATCTGGGGCGAGCTCGCCACCCACAGCGCCAAGGTCAAGGGCCTGGCCGGGCTCGTCGTGTGGGGCGCCATCCGCGACACGCCCGAGATCGCCCGCATCGGCTTTCCGGCGTTCTCGAGCCTCGTGAGCGCCAACGCCGGCGAGCCCAAGGGCTTCGGCGAGATCAACGTGCCCGTGTCGATCGCCGGCCAGACGGTCGAACCCGGCGACTGGGTGGTAGGCGACGACGACGGCGTGATCGTGCTGCCCCGGGCGCAGGCCGTCGAGCTCGCCAACCGCGCCATGGACGTGCTCGAGAAGGAGAACCGCCTGCGCGGCGAGATCGACGCCGGCAAGACGCTGGCCGAGGTCGCCTACCTGCAGAAGTGGGAGAAGGCGCGCTAGAACGGCGTGGCGGCCGTCGGCGGGCCGCGCGGCTCCTGCCGCGCCGTCAGGGCGCTGTGCGAACGCTCAGGTAGCGGCGTACGGCGACGACCGCCCAGACCGCTTCGACCACGCCGAACGGCCAGGCTCCAGAGAGAAACCCGTAGGCGCTCGACAGCAGGCAGCCCACGGCGAAGGCGGCGATGAAGCCGGGTCCGCGCTTTTCGAGCGCATACATGAGCATCATGAACGTCACCGCCACGACGCCGTACAGCGTGACCGCGCTCACGATGTGGCGGCGCTCACGACGGACCTCGTTGCGCGACCGCCGCCGAGATCGCGGTGGGGCACGGCTGCAGCCCGCCGCCGCGGGACAAGACGTCGGCGAGGGTCGCCGGCAGCACATCCAGACGAGAGGCGTGCAGCAGGTGACCCGGACAGTCGCAGTCCGAAGCCCCGAAGCGCGCGGCAGTCGCGGCCGGAGAGGCGCTGGTCGCGGCCGGCCCGCCGGGCACGTCGCCGAGGCCCGGCGAGCTAGCCGCGCGCAACCACGCGGCCAGCTCGCACTCGGAAAGCGGCGTATCGAGCAGCCAGGCACGAACGGCCGGGTGCCGGGCGAAGAGGTAATCGGCGTGCCAGCGCAGGGGCTTGCCGGCGCGCATGTGGCGCGCGACGCGGGCGTCCCGCCCGCGTCGCGCGCTGCCCACGTAGGCGTGCCAGCCGCGCGCGAAGGTGACCGGACCGAGCGCGCCGACGACGATCGTCTCGCGCCGCGGCACCCAGGCCGCCACGACGTAGAGGCGGTTGACGGCCGGCAACGTTTCCTGCGACCCGGCCGCAACGCCCGTCTCGTCCCGCAAGGTGGGTCGCGCCGCGATGCGTCCGGCGGCGGTCACGATGGGCCGTCGCCCGGGCGCGGCGCGTGCGGCGGCGCCGCGCGTGGCTGCGGCGGTCAGGACGATGGGGATCGCCAATGCGCGCGCCGTCCTCGCCGGGGGGCCGCGCGC
>PLTW01000225.1:1686-19914 GCA_003164655.1 Actinomycetota bacterium | reverse complement strand
GGCTTCTTCCGCAGCCTGCTAGGCATCGACGTGCAGGCGGAGGCCTTCGTGCGGGCCGTCGAAGAGAAGAGGGCGGATATCTTGAGCATGAGTGCTCTCCTTACGGTTACTGCGGCTGAGCAGGAGAAGGTGATTAAGATGCTCCGCGCTGCAGGCCTTCGCGATCAGGTCAAGGTCATGGTTGGTGGCGGCGCGATCACCGATGACTTTGCTGCGAAGATCGGTGCCGACGGCTACGACGCGGCCGCGCCGGGAGCCGTGGAGCTTGCCAAGCGCTTCGTCAATGCGTCCTAAAGGAGTGGGCATGCGAAACGGATTCCTGCGTCGTTTCAAGCCTGTTGATGTTCTCACTGAACAGGAGCTGTCGGCGATTCATCAGGGAGCTCTTGAAATCCTGGCTAGCTGCGGCGCCAACGTTCGCCAGGAGAGGACCTTGAAGTTGCTGGACGAGGCCGGCTGCCTTGTCGACTACGAGACACAGATGGCGCGCATTCCCGCCGGGATGGCTGAAGAGTGCCTGCGCGCAGTGCCGTCGAGCTATGAGATAAGGGCGCGTGACCCCAAGAGGAATGTGCGCATAGGTGGCGACAGGGTGCATTTCTTGCAGGGCATGGGTATGCGCTACGTGGACCCCGACACGTGGGAACTGCGCCCAGCGACTCTGCGTGAACATGCCGAAGTACAAATTGTTGGCGACGCTTTGGAGAATGTGCACGTCATGGACGCCCTCTTTTCGTTTACTGATATCAAGGACGTTCCCGGCATCATGCAGCAGCTCGAGGGTTTGGCCAACGGCTTTCGATACTCAAGCAAGGCGCAGCATTACGGCTACATGAAGGACTCAGACCAGTTCGCCATCAAGATGGCACAGGCTCTGGGCGCAACACTCGACGCGGAGATTGACGTTGCGCCGCCGGTAGCGTTCTACCCTGAGGCGCTTGACGCGATATGGCGATTCGCCGAGCTCGGGTGGTGCGTTTGGGCATCGCCCGGAGGCCGTGCTGGCGCTACGGCTCCCGGTCCCTTGGCGAGCGTCCAGGTGCAATCATGGGCCGGCACGATTGCTTTCATCGTCATAACCCAGCTGATTCACAAAGGCACGCCAGTTGGCCTCCATCCTTGTGATGGCGTCGTGCACACCAAGTGGGCTCATGGCATGGCGTGTGCGCCGGAAACATGGTACGCGCGGGCGATGAGCAACCAGCTCTGCCGCTGCTACGGCATACCGGTAACGACGGCCGCCGGCTTCTGCGGCGCTGCCAAGGAATTCGACTATCAGGCCGGCGTGGAGAAATCACTGGGCGTACTGTCGTCGGTCATGACGGGCAGCCATCTCCACACGTTGCACGGTAGCTTCGCCGGCGAGTTAGGTTACAGCAACATTTTGCAAGTGCTCGACGACGACATAGCCGGTTCCATCGGTCGCTACCTTCTCGGTGCGGATATCGACGACGAAACGCTGGCGGTGGACGAACAGCTTGAGATGGGCACCGCGCCAGTGAGTTTCATGGGCCGGCCGCTCACGCGTCGGTACTGGGCAAGGGATCGCTTCGAGCCAGTCGCGGCAGACTGGGATACGCACGCAAACTGGGTCAAGAGCGGCAAAGTCGGCCTGGTGAGCCGGGCGCGGGCCAGAGTGGACGCGATTCTTGGTGAGCACAAACCGGACCCACTTACAGCCAATCAGCAGAAGCTCATCGATGACATTCTCCAAGAAGCACGAGAGTACTACCGCGCTAACGGCCTCCTTGCCGAGGACGAGTGGGCTCCCTACGTCGCTGCGGTGGAATCTGCCACCCTGCCGTAATGCCGATGGGTTCGGTCGTGAAAGAAGCGGTCTGCGGAGGCTATTTCGGCTCCCGAAGAAGCCACATTCCACATTCAGACTGCCTGGTCCCCCGGATTCCGAAACCGAACGGCAGATGGCAACGTGTGGGGCGCGACCCGATCGACAGGTCGGCGGCAGCTGCGCCTCACGGAGGCCGGTTGGATCGACACCGCACGGGCTCCCTGCCGCGGTATCGTCGCCGGCTTGCGGGGCCGCAGGCCTCCCCCTGGCCTGCGGCCCACGCCTCGCGTGAGTCCTCTAGTAATACTCCGTTAGCTTGAGCAGGTCTGCGTCTTGCTGGTTCCAGGCGCCGCGCAGGAGGCGCACGTTACCGGCCTCACACTGGGCCGCCAGCGGCCGGGCTCGCTCGCACTTGTCGCCGGTGACCCGGTCGGCGTGGACGCGGTAGCCGGCCAGGTTGCGAATCGAGGCCTCGGCCGACTCCTTGCCACCCGAGCCGGGCTCCTGTTCGGTCCAGATGTCGACGGCGTGGGAGTTCCGGCTCGCCCGTCAACTACCTTCTGCGTACACGATCCATACGACCCGAGGACATGCCCGGACTATTGCCTACCAATGCCTGCAAGACGGAACTTTCTCAGGACCTCTCCTCGCGCGATTTCGTATCACATAGGATCACATAACTGGGCGCCGGCGCCTTTGCTCTGGCAGGCTTGAGCTGGGCGCGAATAGCGTCACGTCGGCCTGGGGCCGCCGGCGAATCTGCAGGCGACCCATTCGACTCATCACCACTTGCGTGTGTACAGTCGCTGCCGACATCGTGCCGACGGGGTGCTGACAGGCCTCTCAAGTGCGACCCAGGTAGCGCACGCGCGTCCCCGACCCCCCGTTTTATTGACCATTTTGTTATCCAAAAGGGGCTATTCGAGCGGTAAAAGTCCTGCACAAGGGCATCTTCGCGGTCTCGTAGACCACGTGAATCGGACAACAAAAGACAACAAACAGGCACACTTGCTGCACAAAAGGCCCGTTATGTGAGCCGGGTTCACATGGATTTCGCAGGTCGGAGGCCCCAAAGTGCCCGTAAATCAGGTTGATGCTTTCGATCTTTCGGCGAAATTCTGGCTCACACAGTGCACGCAGTCGCGGTCTTGATGTGGTTACAACTGCAAAACCTTAATCACCGGTTCGACTCCGGTCGCCGCCTCCAAGAAAACCCCTGCTCAGCTCCACATTCTCCGCACTTAGACTCTTCTCCTTGGCTCCCAATGTCGACATTCTTCCGGGGAAACGCGGCGGCGACGCGCGACTACGCGCAGGGTCACGCACTGCGCCAGATGGTCCCGTGCCCGCTCCGAGACCCCGATCACGACGAGCAGCAGCGCAGATTCGAGCTTCCCTGCGCCGAGTCGGCCGCGGTCAGCCTCGTGGCGCGCCCGCAAAACAGATAAACTGGGCGCGATCGTCGAGCGGCCGCTGCCCTCTTGCCGGCGCGTCTCGAGCGGTTCTCGCCGTGTCTTGTACGCCAGGCCGATGACCTGGCTGACCGGCCGCCGCTGGGAAGCGCAATCGCAGCGGCTATCATCGTTCCTCTTACCGGCGACGGTCGGGGCATTTGCGGCACTCGCATCGGCCCCCCTGGCGGCCTCCATCGGGCTGTCGACAGCGACTCGGTATCCCATCGAGGGATCGGACTGCCGGGCTTTCGAGAAGCGAGGAACCCGCATGCAGCGTCACGCTCCGGCGACCGATCGCCCACAGGTACGGACCGCACTGCTGCTGGCCGCCGGTCTGGGCATGCGCCTCGCGCCCTTGACCGTGGCGCTGCCGAAGTGCCTCGTCAGCGTCAGCGGGGTGCCGATCCTTGAGCGCCTGGTCGGTTCCCTCGACAGTCACGGCATCGAGCGCCTGGTGATCGTCACCGGCTACCGGGCCGAGATGATACGAGATTACCTCGGCGAGAGCTTCGGCGGCATCGCCATCGAGTACCTGCTCAGCCCGCTGTTTGCGACCACCAATAACAGCTACTCGCTGTGGCTGGCGCGACAGCTGATCGACGAAGCCTTCCTGCTCCTCGAGAGCGACGTGGTCTTCGATGATCATCTCCTGGCGCCCCTGCTGCAGCCCAACCGAATCGCCGTCTCGCGGCAACTGCCGTGGATGAGCGGCACCACGGTCACCCTCGACGCAGGCGGCAACGTCAAGGCCTTCTACCCGCCGCCCCCAGGCGTCTATGACCAGCACTGCACCGACCCAGACCACTTCATGGCAGTCAACATCTGCAGCCTTACCCGCGACACCTGGGGCGAGGTCTGCGAGCGGCTCGACTACTATGTGGCGGCCGGCCGGACCGGCTGTTTCTACGAGTCGGTGTTCGCGGAGATGGCCGCCGCGGGCAGCATGGCCCCCGCGGCCGTGATCTTCCCCAGCGCACGCTGGTATGAGATCGACACGCCGGCCGATCGGGACGCGGCTGAGCTGGTGTTCCCCAGGCAGCTGGACGCCGCTGGAGAGTCGGGGCGGCGGACTCCCAGCGGAGCGGCGGGGTGAGCCGCAGCGCCTCGCGGCCGCCGGCAGGCCCGGGGCCCATGCTCGCCTTCGCCGGGGATCTGGCCAACCTCTGCTCGCTGGCCGGGCTGCTCGCCGCGCTGTTCGGCCTGTACTTCGCCGTCCGCGGCGTCTACCCGGCGGCCCTGATGGCGCTGCTCTGGGCGATCGTCTTTGACTGGAGCGACGGCCGCATCGCGCGAGCCATGAAGGGACGCACGGCCGATCAGCGGGCTTTCGGCGCACAGCTCGACTCCCTGATCGACATCGTCAGCTTCGCCGTGGCGCCCGCGCTGCTGCTTCTGAGCGTCGGGCGTTTCAGCCCCTGGTTTGTCCCCGGGGCCTTTGTGGTCCTCGCCACGGGGGTCATCAGGCTCAGTTACTTTAACGTCTTCGGGTTGCTCGACGACTCGACCTATCGGGGCCTGTCGCTCGATAACAACGTCCTCGTCTTAGCGCTGCTGTTCGTCTTCGAGCCGACCATGGGCAGGACGGTCTTCGGCATCGTCCTCTATGTCGCCTTGCTGGTGCTTGCCGCCTTGAACGTGGCTTCGATCGAGACGCCCAAGCTCGGCGGGCGCTGGTACTACGCCGTGATCCTCTATGCGCTCGTGCTGAGCGGGATCTACGGCTGGCAGCTGCGGTAGCCCACCTGGTGGGGCACGGCCTACGGTTGGCGACCTCCCTTGGAGGCCTTCGGGAACGGTCGCCGCTAGTGGTCCGCCGCTGCGGCTCTCTGTGGCAGCGGCACCAGCGTGCGGTCCGAGAGGCGCAGGGCCCCGCAAAATCCGGCCCTTGCGGCCCGCTCCATCGCCTCGTCCCAGAGCCGGCCAACGTGCTCCGCTGCGTGGGCATCCGAGCTGATGACAAGCGGGCTGCCGCGGTCGCCGAGGGCCCGTAGCAGTTCGCCGGAGGGATACATGACGCCGGCCGGGTCGCTGAAGCGGTCGGTGTTGAGCTCGATGGCAGCGCCCGAGGTGGCGATGGCATCGAGGGCCGCGTCGATAGAGTCGCCCACACCTGGACCGGGCGTGTGCCCCCACAGCCCGATGTAGTCGAGGTGCGCGATGATGTCGAAGCCCCCGAACCGCGCGGCCCGGCGTACCGTCTCATAATAGGCAGCAAGGAGAGCGTCTGAGTCTGACCAGCGCGGGTCATGGCGCCTGGCGGGGTCATCAAAATCGAAGCCGTCGACGCCGTGCACACCGCCGATGACATAATCGAACGGCCAGCCGTCGAGGAGCGCGCGAAGTTGGGTCTCGTGCTCCGGCACGTAGTCGGCCTCGACCCCGAGGAGCACGGTGATCTCGTCGTAGCGGCTGGCGGCCTCTCGCACCTCCGCGACGTAGCACTCAAGCTGCGCGAGGGAAATGGAGGGTATCTCCCACACCGACGGTTGCACCGCCGAGAGGTGGTCGGCGATACCGATCTCGGTCAGCCCCACGCTGATCGCCCGCTCGATGCATGCGGCCACGCTGCCGGTGCCGTCCGAGAAGGTGGTATGGATGTGGTAGTCGCCGGGCAGAACGCCTACCTGCGCGACGCCGGCCGGGCGCGAATCGCTCATGGAATCCGAGACAGTGAGGTCGTAGTCGCATGCGTCGATATCGGCCCTGCAGTCCATGTTGCACCCTCGGCGTCGATGGTTGGCGGCCGGACTGGGACGACGGCGCCCTGGCCCGGTGCGGCCTGGCACAATAGTCTCAGGCGGCAGCGTCGTCAAGGCTGGTCTCGAGCGGCCTGAAGGCCAGCTGGCCGGCGCTGCGGCGCCGATCGCCTAAGAAGTTTGCCATGACGCGGTTAGGACGTGATGAGCACGCCGCCAAGGATTCGTGTCGGGCCTATCGCGTGGCCTGAGGTCTCCGGGCGGACGATCGTGGCCAGGACGAGCCGACGGGACGGCACTCCTTCTGCTCACAACGCAGCGGGAGGAACGCGCGGTACTTCGCGAGGTCGCGCTTCACTTGCGCCTGCGCGCGGGCGATCACCTGTGCGGTGTCAACGGATGTCGCCAGCGTGCGGCCGCGCCCGCCCAAAGGGCGCCGGATCGGCTACGAACGCGCTGCGCTACGTCGCTTGGGTGGGGTTGCGGCGCAGGGCCAAAGTACGTCAGAGCAACTCGTCTTAGCTGTAGCGCGCCACGGCCATCGTGGCCAAAGCAACGAAGAGAAGAGCCAAAGCGACCCACCGCGCACTGCGTTCCCGGCGAAACAGCCGCGCGAGACTGCGTGCCCTGGTGCCTTCGTTTGCCCAGTCATCCCTGCGGGCGGGCCTTGCCTCGACGAACGCGATCGCCAGGGCGCCAAGCGAGGCCAGGGCCCCGATGATCAAAGCGATCCCCCAGCGGTCGTGCGAGAAGGGACCCGGATGGAGGTGGTGGAGCTGCACCATCATCGCCAGCCCGCTGACGATGGTGGCCACCGCGCTTATCGCGAGCAGGGGGGTCATAGTGGCTCGCAGCGAGCGTGCAAAGTCGCGCTGCTGTGCGGTGTCCAAGGCGCTTAGCTTGGGCTGCAAGACGACGCTGTAAAAGAAGGCGCTCCCCAGCCAGATCGTGGCAAAGACGATATGCACGAGGGCGACGGCGATCGTCATCTGCGGGGCTTGAGCCTCCTGTAGGGTTCCGGGACCGGCACATCATATCCCGGCGCCGGACGGCAACATGTGCTTGCGGTGGCGCCGTAGTCGGCCGCGCCACGATTCCGCAACAACCGTACGCCGCGGTATCGGCGGCCGCGCGCGGGGCACTTAGGCGCGTTGCAATCTCCGACCGACGAAGCGGGGCGTAGTCTTCTTGTGAATCAGTGTTCGGCCTGGCGTGGAATCGGTGTTCGGCTTGGAGCGGAAGACGTATCCGAGGCCACGTCGGCCCAGCGTCGGTGGCTGGGGGAGAGGACCTGCACAGGGCCAAATTCTCCCAACCAGACAGGTCTTGAAGACCTTAAGCAGGTTCACTTGGTGAGACGGGGTTGGACGCGCGGATTCGGCCCCGTGGTCAGTTCCGGTGACCTGGTACTCAGAAAGGCAGTAGGCTGCGGACGGCACGTCGCCATTTCCGAGGCGAGCGAAGTGGGAACGACCAACGGGCCGGAGGCTAGATCATGCGAATCGCTTGCAGAATGTGGCTTGAAGCCGACGGCCGGGCCTTCGGAGAGGGGCCAGCGGCTCTCCTCGGTCTCGTGCGGACGGAAGGGTCGCTAAGCAAGGCGGCGGCCCGCTTGCGCATGTCCTACAACAAGGCTTGGCGCACGCTGCACGCGGCGGAGCAGCGCCTGGGGTTCCCCCTGCTCGAGCGGCACATCGGTGGCGAGGGCGGCGGCGGCTCCCGACTCAGCTCCGAGGGCGATGAACTTCTGCGCCGCTACCAAGCGCTGCGGGCCGATGTCGATCGCGACCTTCAGGCTCTGTACCTGAAGCATTTCTCGGACTGGCCGTAGGTCGAGAGTCTCACGTCCACGCAGTCGTTGTAAGGACCTCAGCACCGGGAGTAGACTCCCGACATCTCCGAGTCCGGAATTCCTAAGGGCGCGACTGCCTACGGAGCCCGGGCCGGCAGGGTACAGCGCGAAAGCGCCGTGCCTCCCAGTGTGGAAAGGGGACGGCGCCGTCCTTGGGTGCCATGGTCGAGGTGACGGCCGACCCCCTCTCTGTGCGCGCTGGGGCTATGTAGCCCACAACAAGGGGGAAGACAGTGCACTCATCCGGAAGAACACCATGTGCCCACCGATGGTATCTCGCGACCCTGGCGCTCCTCGCGCTTGGCCTGGTTGCCGTCGGTGTGGGCGCCTGCGGCTCGAGTTCGAGTTCGTCAGCATCGACGAGCCCCAGCCCGAGCGCTTCCACCGCCAGCAAGACCCTGATCGTTTTCGGTGCCGGCACGCTGGCCACCCCCTTCACCCAGGAGATCGCCGCATTCAAGGCGGCCGATCCCGGCGTCACCGTGAACTCGCACTTCGGCGCCAGCGGCGACGACGTCAAGATGATCACTCAGCTCGGCGAGCCTGCCGACGTGCTCGGCGTCGCCGACTACTCGCTGATCCCCACGGAGATGTTCTCCGCCAATGGCAAGAGCTTCGCGAGCTGGTACGTCGGCTTCGTCGCAAACCAGATCACCTTCGCCTACACCACGCACAGCAAGGGAGCGAAGCAGCTGACCGCGAGTAACTGGTACAAGGTCCTGGCCGAGCCCGGCGTGCGCATCGGTCGCTCCACGCCGGCGGCCGATCCCTCCGGCTATCAGATCCTCCAGGCGCTCAAGCTCGCGCAGAGCTACTACCACGACCCCACCCTATCGGCCTCGGTGTTGAAGAACTCACCGAGCTCGACCGAGGCTGAGACCGAGACCTCGCTACTGGGCGCCCTGCAGAGTGGCCAGATCGATTACCTGGCGATCTACCGCTCCGACGCCTTGCAGAACCACCTGAAGTACATCAATCTGCCGCCTCAGATCAGCCTCTCTGACCCCAAGTTGGCGAAGTCCTACGCCACCGTGAGCGTGCAGGGCCCAAGTGGCATGGTGACCGGTAAGCCGATCATCTACGGCTTGACGGTTCCCAGCAACGCCCCCAACTCGGCCCTCGGCGAGCAGTTCATTGCCTTCGTTCTGAGCCCCAGCGGGCAAGCGATCATGCGCGCCAACGGCTTCGTGGTGATCTCGCCGGCGCTGGCGAGCAGCACGACCGCCATTCCGGCTTCACTCAGCTCGCTCACCCAGCCCTGGCCTAAGTAAGTGGCATGACCGATTCTCGGGCCACCGCCGAACGTTCAGGCGTCGCCGGCGGTGGCCCGACCGACATGATGGTGCGGGCCGGCGCCCGCCGCGCCTGGCCGTCTGGCGTATTCCAGGCTCTGCTGTGGCTGGCCAGCGGCCTGCTGATCGCCTTCATCGTGCTGCCGCTCGTGCGCTTGGCCGCGACCTCGTCACCCTCCAGCCTGATCAGCGCGGCACGTGAAGCCGAGGTGCGTGACGCCGTCCTGCTAAGCCTGCAAGACGCGGCTATCACAGCCGCGATCGCCACCGTCCTGGGTGTGCCGCTTGCCTACCTGCTCGCCCAGCGTCGCATCCCCGCGCCCGGACTGGTGCAGGCCATCGTCGATCTGCCGCTCGCGGTGCCGCACACGGTGGCTGGCATCGCCTTGCTGTTCTTGTTAGGGCGCACCGGCTGGGTCGGTGCGCCCGCCGGGCATCTCGGCGTGTCCTTCTACGGATCACAGTGGGGCATTGTGGCGGCGATGCTCTTCGTCAGTGCCCCGTTTGCCGTCAACAGCGCACGGGTCGCCTTCGAGGCGATCGATCCCAACCTCGAACGAGCGGCCCGCAGTCTTGGCGCCACCCGCGCACATGCCTTTCGTCGCGTCACGTTGCCGTTGGGCGCCCGCGGCGTGCTCACCGGCGCCGTGCTGGTCTACGCGCGTTCCATCGCCGAGTTCGGCGCCGTGGTGATCATCGCCTACTACCCCGTCACGGCGCCCGTCGAGATCTACAACCTCTTCCTGCGCTCCGGTCTGGCCGCCGCTTCAGCTGCCTCCGTGTTGCTACTGATCGTGGCGCTGGCCACTTTCCTGGTGCTTCGTACTCTGGCCTCGGGCAGCTGGCTGTGGATCGCCGACCGTGACCCTCGCTGACGACGCTTTGCTCGTCCAGGGCGTCACGACGCGCGCCGGCTCTTTCGAGCTTGGCCCGATCGATCTCGACGTCGCGAGCGGCCGCGTGCTCTCGATTCTCGGACCCTCCGGCGCCGGCAAGACCATGCTGCTCGAGACGATCGCCGGCTTTCGTGCGGCCGTGGCTGGTAGCATCCGCCTATTTGGGAGAGAGCTAGGCCAGCTTCCTCCAGAAAGTCGCGCCGTCGGCTTCGTCTTTCAGGACGCAGCCCTGTTCCCGCACCTTTCGGTACGCAAGAACGTCGGTTTCGCCCTGCGCGCCCGTGGCGAGCGCAGTCACGAACGCGTCGATGAGCTGCTTGGCCGCTTCGCGATCACCCACCTCGCCGAGCGATCGCCTCGCTCGTTGAGCGGCGGTGAGCGGCAGCGCGTCGCGCTTGCGCGGGCGTTGGCGGCCCGACCCGAGCTGCTCCTCCTAGACGAGCCGCTCTCGGCCCTCGACCGACCCACACGGGACGATCTGCGAACAGTCTTGCAGGAGCTGCTTTGCGGGCTGGGCATCCCGGCTATCCATGTCACCCACGACCGTGACGAGGCGCTCGAGATCGGCGACCAGGTCGCTGTGGTCGTAGCCGGCCAAGTGCGCCAGATGGCAAGCTCCGATGAGATCGTCGCCAAGCCGGAAGACGACACTTGCGCTCGTTTGCTGGGCTGGTCCGAGCTGGGCGTCGGGAGCCTTGACCGAGACATCCTGGTGCTCGGTGACCTCGCGGTCCCAACTTCTGACTCGCTTGACCGCTGGAATGGGCCGGTCTCGGTCTTCTACCGGCCTGAGGCCGTGCTCCTCGGTGCCGATGCTGTGGGGAGTCGCGGGCCTACGCACTTCAGGGCAACCGTCGATCGCGTCCTGCCGACCACTCCCCTGGCACGCGTCACCCTCGGCGGCAGACCCGCTCTCACCGTCTTGTTGTTGCCGCGCGACCTGGGGCGACTGGGGCTGCGGGCCGGTATAACCGTCGACGTCGAGTTACCGCCCGACTCGCTGCGCGTCTTTCGGCCAACTGGAGCCTGACCTCCGCGACCTATTGTTGACACGGCAGAAGGAGATGACAGAGCCGACTGGAATGCGGCCAGTTGAAGGGCACCGTGACCAGCGCCCGGCTCGGGCGGGCCGCGGCCCATGCAGCGTGTCACGAGCGGTGGAGACGGCAAAACGAGTCGCATCAACCCCACTGCCTCGCACTGGTGATCGCCTCGGTCTAGGATTCATGGGCACTGGCCGTACCGGCTCAGTGCCGGCCCCCCGGGCGTCCCCACCGTTCGGGGGCCTCTGACGTCAGCCCAGCGGGCTCTTGCTCGTCGCCCAGATCGAGACCCACGGTGACCTTGGTTCCCTCACTGGTGGTAGCACCACGCATGGTCAGCCTCCTTGTTTGGGCCCACAGAGCCCGGCACTTCTTGGGGCCCTCACGGTACCCCGTGGGAGGCTGGCCTTCTCATCCCATCTGCTAAGTGCCGACGTAGCGGGCGTAGACGGACTCGGCGATGGCGGGGTCGTCGGTGCCGGCCACGATCGCCCGGCCGTCGGGGAAGACGGTCAGCGCATAGTGATCGATTGACGCCCGCAGTAGGAAGCGGTTGCGCTCCACGCTGCCCAGCGGCGCGAGGCGCGCGGCGAGCGTCTCGAGGTCGAGGCTCGTCCCCGGGCGGGCGCGCACCTGCACCGCGTTGCGCCCGCACAGCGAGGTCGTCTCGGATGCCCGCCCGCCGCTCAGGAACTCGAAGTCGCCCTGCCCGCAGCAGGGGCACCGCGGATGGCGGGCCGGCAGCTCGACGGTTTCGAGCTCGTTGGTCCAGACGTCGACGACGGCCATGCGGCGGTTCACCATCTGCGGCTGTCCGCTCAGGAGCTTGAGTGCCTCGGCGACCTGGAGCGACGCGACGACGCCGACGATCGGGCCCAGGACACCGGCGGTGTCGCAGCTCGCCGCTGCGCCTGACGGCGGCACATGGGGGAACACGCACCGCAGGCAGGGCGTCTCGCCGGGCAGGATCGCGAACGCGGCGCCGTAGGAGCTCACGCAGGCACCGTAGACCCAGGGGGTGCCGGTAGCGACCGCGTAGTCGTTCAGCAGGTAGCGGGTATCGAAGTTGTCGGTGGCATCGATGATAACGTCGGCGCCCTCGAGCAGTCGGCCCACGCTCACGCTGTTCAGGTCCTCGACGAGGCCCTCGATGTCGACCAGCGAGTTCGCGGACCGCAGCCTCTCTGCTGCGGCTGCCGCCTTGGGCCGCAGCTCACGGGCGTCCACCTCGTCGAAGAGAACCTGCCGCTGCAGGTTGCTCTCCTCGACCAGGTCGCGGTCAATGATGCGGACCCGCCCGACACCGGCGCGCACGAGCAGCGTCGCCTGCATGCAACCAAGACCGCCGCAGCCGACCACGACGGCGGTCGCGTCGATCAGGGCGCGCTGGCCTCTTGCCGCGAGGCCATCGAACAGGACCTGGCGCGAGTACCTTGCCGGGACCATGAGATCATCGTGTGCCTCGTCAACCACTCCAACTCCACGTCTCGGTCCGCAGCGGCGCCGCCCCCGGCGCGCGCGCAGTCGAAGCCCGCAGGGGCCATTTCTGCCTCGCCCATCGATCGGCCTTCTATGTTAGTCCAACAGGTGCGGTGGCGCAGGGGAGATAGCGGTGAGCGCGCCGGCGCTCGCCGGTCGTCCGGCCTCAACAGAGCCGGCGATTGCCTGTCACTGGTTCGACGGGCTACAATGGTGTCCGTTCTCCATTCAGTGAATAGCGTACTGGCGAAGCAAGCGAGGAGGTCGCCTTGGACTTCTATCAGGGCAACGTGCTCAGGATCGACATGAGCACATGCACGGCAAAGGTCGAGCCGCTGAACATGGACTGGGCGCGTCTCTACGTCGGCGGCAAGGGTCTGATGCTGCGCTACCTGTGGGACCTGACCGAGGCGGGCATGGATCCCTGGTCGCCGGAGAATCCGCTGATCGTCGCCCCGGGACCGTTTGCCGGCACCAACGTGAGCACCTGCTCGCGCGTCGTGCTGGGCGGCAAGAGCCCCGCCAACGGCACCATCCTCGACAGCTACTGCGGCGGCTCGTTCGGCTCGATCCTCAAGTTCGCGGGGTACGACCTGCTCATCGTCCAGGGCTGCGCGGCCGAGCTCACCGCGGTGTTCATCAAAGACGACAAGGTCGAGTTCGTGCCGGCCGCCAAGTACGCGGGCATGCTCACGGCCGAGCTCGAAGAGAGCCTGCGCGCCGACTTCGATCCGCACATGACCTCACTGTCGATCGGTCCGGCGGGCGAGCACAAGCTGCTTTGGGCCTGCGTGTCGAACGACCAGTACCACAAGGCCGGGCGCGGCGGCACGGGCGCCCTGATGGGCTCCAAGAACCTCAAGGCGATCGCCGTGGCCGGCACCGGCCGCGTCACGGTCGGCGACGCACGGGCGTTCCTCGAAGACATCGAGCGCATCGACACCGACTACATCCTCACCGACACCAACTACTGGGTCCACGAAGAAGGCACACCGGTCCTGGTCGACGTCACCGACGGCGCCGGCTGCCAGCCCACACGCAACTACGCTTCGGGCACCTTCGCCGGCGCCAGCCATATCAACTCCGAGGCTTTCAAGAAGATCCGCGTCAAAAAGCGCGCCTGCTACCAGTGCACGCTGGGCTGCCGCAACTTCCACCGCATCAACGACACCGAAGGCGAAGGTCCCGAGTACGAGACGATCGCCCTGTGCGGCTCCAACGTGGGCGTCGACGACATCGACGCCCTCATGCAGTTCAACCACCTCTGCGACGAGTACGGCCTCGACACCATCTCGACCGGCAACGTGCTCGGCCTGGCGATGGACCTCACCGAGAAGGGCATCCACGACTTTGGCCTGCATTTCGGCGACCTCGAGGCCTATCTCAAGATCCCCGAGCAGCTCGCCCTGCGCACCGGCGTCGGCGCCGAGCTGGCCATGGGCTCCCGCGCCCTGGCGGCCAAGTACGGCCACCCCGAGCTGGGCATGCAGGTCAAGGGCCTCGAAGCGCCCGGTTATGACCCGCGCGGCTCGTTCGGCATGAGCATCGCCTACGCCACCTCCGACCGCGGCGCCTGCCATATGCGCTCGTTCCCGATCGGTGTCGAGGTCGTCGAGGGCAGCATGCCCGCCGACACCCTCGACGAGTCCAAGGCCGAATTCAACGTCACCTTCCAGAATCACTACGCCTTCAAGTTCTGCGGCATCTGGTGCGACTTCTGGGCGATCGACTACGAGCAGATGGGGATGCTCATGAAGCACCTCTGGAAGCGCGAGGTCACAGAGGCAGAGATGACGCAGATCGGCGAGCGCGTCTGGAACCTCGGCCGCCTGTTCAACCTGCGCGAAGGCTACACCAGGGCCGACGACGTGATCCCCGAAGTCTGGCTCGAGAAGCCGTTCACCGACGGCGCCTCCGCCGGCAAGGTCATCGGCACCGCACGATTCAATGAGGTCCTGGACCAGTACTACGCTCTGCGCGGCTGGGACAAGGACGGCGTACCCACCGAGGCCAAGCTCACCGAGCTCGGCATTGACGTGCGGCTCTAGCGGCTGACACGCGGCGAGAAAGGGAAGTCATATGCCTCACGTGATGATCAGCAGCAAGAAGTGCACCGGCTGCCATATGTGCGAGCTCGGTTGTTCGGCGTGGCACGAAGGCGGCTTTCAGCCGTCGCGGGCGCGCCTGTTCGCCGACGTCAATCCGACCACGGCGGTGATCAAGGGCCACTCTTGCCTGCAGACCGGCTGCGCCAAGTGCCAGGAGGCCTGCCCCAACGACGCCATCGTGACGCGTCAGATCACGGTCACGCCTGCCGGCACCTTTGCCGGCAAAGAGAAGGTCGGCGAGTCGGTCACCGGCGTAGTGCTCGTCGTCGACGAAGAGAAGTGCACCAACTGCGGCGACTGCTACGACGTCTGTCCGTACGGCGTGATCCACGAGCATCCCGAGCGCAAGGTGGCCTACAAGTGCGACCTCTGCGACGGCGACCCACAGTGCATCGCCTTCTGCCAGAACCAGTACGTCCTGGCGGTCGACCTCAAGATCGACAAGGCCGATCGAGCCTTGACGGTCGATGCCTGACCGTCAACACGGCGAGAGTAGGGCTGCTTGAGATGAATGACGCAGGCCAGGTACGGGTGACGTGAGCGAGACGGGGCAAGCGGCGCAGCAGAGCAGTGAGGGCCGTTCGGGCCACCACCGCGCATGCCACAACCAGAGCAGGCCGAGTCACGCTCGAGCGTCCACGCCGGCGCGCCCGGCGTCGCCGTTCGGCCTGCACCCGGCGGGGCGAGTCTGGTTGCAGGAGCGCGGCATGCGGGTCTTCGGGCCGGGCGCACGTGAGCTGCTGCGCAGCGTCGACGAGACCGGCTCGCTCAGCCAGGGCGCCAAGAAGATGGGGATGAGCTACAGCAAGGCGTGGCGCATGGTCGGCGAGATCGAGCGGGGTCTGGGTGTCATCCTGCTCGAACGCCAGACGGGGGGAGTGGTCGGCGGTGGCTCCCGGCTGACCGCAGAGGGCTGGCTCTTGCTCGAGCGCTTCGATGCGTTCATGCAGGACGTGGACGTCATGCTCGAAGAGCTCTTTCGCAGGCATTTCTCGGACCTATCGCAGGGCGCGACGCAGGGGGGACCCTTCGGAGATTAGCCTCAGGACGCTCGCTTCCTGACATCGAAGCGAACGGGGGCAGCGTGAGCTGTCGCTGGTCCGGCAAATGCGTGACCGCCAGTCGGAAAGGACGCAGCATGGGGAACCTGCTGAGGATCGATCTCACCGCCGGCACGGTCACCCAGGAGACCATCCCGCCTGAGCTCGTCCGCGAGTACATCGGCGGCAAGGGCCTGGGCACGCACTACTTGGCGGCCGAGGTCGCTCCCGATGTCGGCGGGCTGGAGCCGGCCAACAAGCTGATCTTCGTGAATGGCCCGATCACCGGCACGACCATGTTCGGCGGCAACCGCTACGGCGTTCACTTCGTCTCGCTTCTCACCGGCGGCTACGGCGAGTGCACCTCGGGCGGTCACGTCGCGCCGCAGTTCGCGCGCAGCGGCTTTCGCGTGATGATCGTCGAGGGCGCGGCCGAACGGCCCGTCTACCTTGAGGTCTCCGAAGACGGCGCCGTCATCCATCCGGCCGACGACGTCTGGGGGCTCGACACCTATCAGGCCGAGGAGGCCCTGGTCGCGCGTCACCTCGAGCGCTTCCCCAAGGCCCAGGCCTGCGTCATCGGTCCGGCCGGCGAGAAGCTCGTCGACGAACAGCGGCGGTGCATTCTGCGCTCGCAGTCGGCTCTCTCGCCTCAAACCCACTCAGCAATCAGAAACGGCGGCTGTAACGAAGCTACCGAGGCCAAGGTGGAACGCGGGTGGTGAGACTCCACAACTCAGCGGCGACGGGTGAGCATGCCCCAGCACAAGCAGGCACAGGACGGGCTTTGAGGCCACACGGCGCCTTTCGCGATGCAGTGGCGCGGGGCTCCACACCTCGCGATCTGGCTCTAGCGCCGTTTCCGCGGCTCCCCCTTCTTCAACCGCAGCCCCGCAACGGCATCGGCGCGTCGAGGGTGGGAGAAGCTTGCCGTGTCGATCACGCCGTTTCGGAAGGCGCGATCCGTGCGGTCGTGGGCTTTGTGCCCTGGCCTCGGGACCAGATCCAGGGGAGGAAGACGATGCCTGTTGATGACGCGACTCAAGATGTCACTTCAGCGACCAGCGAAGTGTGGAGCCATCACATTCCCGTTCCAGGAACACCAGAGGGATTCACGGCTCGCACCACCTATCCAACGAATCCTGACGGGGTCGAGGTCATGCTCGAGCGCTGGCAGGCGGAATCCGAGGAGCCGCCTCACTTTCACCCAGGGGACGACATGACCGTCGTCGTCGAAGGAAGGATGTCGGTCCAGTTCTATCGCATGGAAGCGCGCAGCCTGGTCCGCGATGGAGAGAGGATCTTCCTCGACGAGGGCGACGTCGGATATATCCGCGCAGGCAGGATCCACGACGCC
Source organism: Actinomycetota bacterium (assembly GCA_003164655.1). GTDB lineage: Bacteria > Actinomycetota > Thermoleophilia > UBA2241 > UBA2241 > Bog-752. The sequence goes on along the minus strand of PLTW01000225.1, from coordinate 2,908 downwards.
AGGTACGTCGAAGCTTGCCGGCTCGTTTACGTGCACAACGGGGCCTTTGCATTCCATCTCGCGGATGCCAAGGTCGACTGAGCAGGCTGAGAGGCGTCACCGGGAGGCCACCATGGTTGCCTGCGACTTCACGTGCAAGCAGTGCGGCACCGAGTTCGAGATTGCCTGTCGCATGGACGCGCGCGAAGGCAAATCGGTCTGTCCCAAGTGCGGCAGCCACAAGGTGCAGCAGAAGCTCTCCGCTGCGTTCTCATCACCGCGGCCGGCCAAGTACTGAAGCGCGGCAGCGGCACTCTGCTCGGCCGCGGTCACCAGCTTCGCCGACCTCCACCGCCTCGACGATCCTCACCCGGGCCTCTGACATGACCCGGCCCTCGACCCGGCTCCAGAGCTCGCGCAGCGACCGGAGCATGGCCTCGGCCTCGTCCTGCGTGTCGAACTCGAGATCGATCAGCGCGTAGGCAGGATCGTCGATCGGCCTCATTACCCGGTAGGCGCGCACGCCGGCGCGCTGCCGGCCGACGGGATCGCCGTCGAAGGCGCGGTGACCGCCCTCGAAGCTTGGCACAGAATGCTCAATGCGCACGAGATACACGTCCGCTCCGGTGTTGATGTCTGTGTTGCCGCGAGGGGATTGGGGACCCGCCGGTCGGTGTCGCAGCCAGACGTCGCAGCGGCCGCGACGCGAGCAGTCCTCGCTGGTCACGGGCCAGGCGAGGCAAAAGGCGCGGACGACGGAGCCGTCCGCGCCTTTCGCAGACGCAGGCAGCTCTCAGGCGGCGCGGCGCAGTTCCCGGCGCTCGTAGAGCTGGGCGATGTTGACGTAGCCGCGGTGCCTTAGGGCCTTGCCGTCGCGCAGCTGCCAGACGTGCGTAAACGGAACGTCGAGCGTCTCGCTGACGCCCTTGGCACGCAGCTTGATGCTGCCCACGACGATCACCGTGTCGCCTTCACCGTAAAGTTCGCGCGGCTCCAGCGTGAAGCTGTCGAAGTACTGCGGGGTAGCCTCAAAGACCTCGTGCAGCACCGCGTCGCGGCCGTGCCAGGTGCCACCGGAAGGTCCGTAGGTCCACTCGGGCTCGGTCCACTCTATGTCTTCGTCGAAAAGCCCCAGAACCGCGGGGATGTCCTGCCTGTTGAACGCCTCGTAGCCGGTGCGAAGGATGTCCTTGTTGCTCTCGGACATGATGCGTCTCCTTTGGAGGTTCGGGTGGATGCCGCC
>PLTW01000225.1:0-1673 GCA_003164655.1 Actinomycetota bacterium | reverse complement strand
GAGAGCGGAGATACCCTACTTCGTCGCGAACGCCAGCCCCGCGATCAGCGCCTCCTCCTCCTCCTCCTCCTCCTCCTGCAGCGTCGGAGATGGCGTCTGTTGTGGTCCCGCGTGGGTGCACCATGGGCGAATCGGGGACAAGCCAGACGATGAGCCTTGTGCTGCGCAATCTCGTCTTCTCCGTCCTCGTGCCGGGCGCGGGGGGCGTCTACGTCCCCTGGCTGATCCTGACCCGCCACGGCGCCCGGCCGGAGCCGGCCGCTTGGTATGCGGTCACGGTCATCGCCGCTGGTGCCGCCTTGTACATCTGGTGCGTGTGGGCGTTGGCGACAGTCGGCCAGGGCACGCCGGGGGTCTGGGACTCACCGCGACGCGTCGTCGTAGCCGGGCCCTACCGCTGGGTGCGAAACCCGATCTATCTGAGCGCCTTGGTCATCGTCGGCAGCGAGGCTTGGCTCTTTCTCTCGGCGGCTCCGCTGCTCTATGTGGCTGCGCTCGCCCTTGCCTTTCATCTGTTCGTCGTCAGCTACGAAGAGCCGCGACTGCGCGCCCGTTTCGGCGCACAGTACGACGACTACGGGGACTCCGTCGCGCGCTGGGTTCCCCGCCGGCCATCGGTGCGTTCGCGCTAAGCAAGGGCCAAAGCGAGGGAGAGCGGCTCAGCCCTGGATGCGCTCCTCGAGTCGCACCTTGACCGTGTCGCCCGCCTGCTTGCCGATCGTCTCGCGCACCTCTGCCTTGACCGGCAGCATGTGGGTGCCGTCGCCGCGCGCCATGAACGAGCTACGGAAGGGCTGGCCATCGATCGTGCCGCGCACTTTGACCAGGCCGCGGGTGCCGAAGACTGCGACCGAGCGCGGCCAGACCAGGTAGGTCCAGGCGCCGGCATAGTCACCGGTCTTCCGAAGCTCGGCCGAGAACTCCTCTTGCAGCTCGCTCATCGCACCTCCTCAGCGGTCGCCGCGGCAAGGGCCTTTTCGCGGCTGAGGAACTGACGCATACGCACCACTTTCCCTTTCCTGAATGTCACGAGGGTCGCTGGTTGTACACCGGGCTCGGGACACTCGCCGACCATCCATCGGCGCGCCACCACGAGGGCGTCGCCCACCTCGATGAGATCGACCCTCGCTTCACCGGTGCCGCGTCGAGCGCGCTCGCGCAACAAGGCGAGCGCGGCCTCGTGGCGGTGGCAGTCCCAGCCGCCTGGCTCCCACCAGAGCAGTTCGACCTGCGGTGCGAGCAGCGGCTCGAGGGTTGCGACGTCACCTTCCTGCCAGGCGACAAGGGCCTTGCGTGCCTGAACGACGAGCTCCGGATCCACCTCGTGTATCTCCTAAACGGCAGCTCGCAGGGCGACGAGCCGTCGCGGGTAGCTTGCCCGGACAGGTCACGCGACGAACGGAGGCGCGATGTCGAGTCCACTCAAGAACAACGATGCCGAGTTGGCTCCGCGCGAGGAGCCATCGTCGGGAGAGGTGGAGCAGCTTGGCCTCTTTGACCGCCCGCCTGAAGTAGCGGCTCACAGGCTCACGCGGTAGCACGTCCCGCGCGTATGACTACATCCTCACCATGATGACGGGGGGGTTCCGCCCCGGACCGTGATCGAGACGGTGGCGTCCACGGGGGACCGCATCACTGCGAGCACCGGCGCCGTTCTTTGAGCTTGGCGGCGA
>PLTW01000121.1 GCA_003164655.1 Actinomycetota bacterium | reverse complement strand
CCGGCGACGAACACGTCGCGCGCGTCCTCTCGGCTCGTGAAGGCGCCGAGGGCAAGACCGGCGGGCAGCGCGGTCGGCAGGTCCTTGGCCGAATGCACCGCCAGGTCGACGCGGCCGTCGAGCAGGGCCGCCTCGAGCTCCTTGGTAAACAGTCCCTTGTCTCCGATCTTCGCCAGGGGCACGTCGCGCACGCGGTCGCCGGTAGTAGCGATCGTGGCGATCGTCACGTCGAGCCCAGCGTGCGCCGCCCGCAGTCCGGCCGCCACCCACTCGGCCTGAACCAGCGCCAGGGCGCTGCCGCGCGAGCCGATGACGAGGCGCGCGGCGCTCACTGACCGCTCGCTCCCGGGCTCGGCGACGGCCGCAGGGTCGCCTTGCTCTGCGCCTGGCCGGCCCGGCGGCTCGGGGGCTGGGCGGACTCGCCGGGCTCGCCGGCCGGTACCGCCGCGGCGCCGTCCAGGTCGAACAAGCGGCGCAGCGCCTCAACGTAGACGTAGGCGTCGCGCTCGGCGGCGAGCTCCTTCAGGCGCACCGTCGGCAAGTGGAGGATCTTGTTGACGATCGCCGTGGTGAGCTGCTCGACCTGGTCGCGCTGCGCGGGCGAGAGCTCGGCGAGCTTGCCGCCCAGCCGCTCCAGCTCGGCCTCGCGGATGCCCTCGACCGCGCCGCGCAGCTGGGCGATGGCCGGCACGACCTCAAGGCCGGCCAGCCAATCGTTCATGCGCCCGACCTCCTCGTCGACGATGCGCTCGGCCTGGGCGACCTCGCGCTCACGCTCGTGGCGGTTCGCGGCGACCACGCCCTGCAGGTCGTCGATGTCGTACAGATAGCAGCCCGCGATGCGCCCGATGTCGGGGTCGAGATCGCGCGGCACGGCGATGTCGATCAGAAACATCGGCCGGCGCCGGCGCCCGCCCATGATCCCGGCAAGGCGGGCACGGTCGATGACGTACCCCGGCGCCGCGGTCGAGGAGATGACGATGTCGGCCGCCGCGAGCTGCGCGTCGAGCTCGTCAAAGCAGACGGCGCGGCCGTCGCAGCGGCCGGCCAGCGCCGCGGCCGTTGCGAGCGTCCGCCCGGCGACGACCACCGTGCCGGCGCCCCGCGCCCGCAGGTGTTTGACGGTGAGCTCGCTCGTCCCGCCGGCGCCGAGCACGAGCACGACCCGACGGTCGAGCTTGCCGAGCACCTGCCGCGCCAGGTCGACCGCGACCGAGCTGACCGACACGGGTCGTTCGCCGATGGCCGTCTCGGTGCGCACCCGCTTGCCCACCTCGACGGCGTGCCGGAAGAGCCTGTTGAAGACCGCGCTCGTGCAGCCCTCGTCGCAGGCCGCCTGGTAGGCGTCCTTGAGCTGGGCGAGTATCTGGGCCTCGCCGACGACCAGCGAGTCGAGGCTCGCCGCCACCCGGAACAGATGGGCGATCGCGGCGGCGTCGCGGGCGCCGTAGACGGCGGCCTCCAGCGCGGCGGCGTCGACGCCGCCGCGCTGAGCCAGCCGCCCGACGGCCAGCCGCTCGGCGGCGCCGGTATCGCCGCTCAGCAGGTAGACCTCGGTGCGGTTGCAGGTCGACAGCACGACGGCTTCGGCGACCGTGGCGCCGTCGTGCAGGGCGCACCCCAGGCGCGCCGCCTCGTCGCCGGGCAGGGCGAGGCGCTCGCGCAGCTCGAGCGGCGCCGTCTTGTGGGAGATACCGACCACGACCAGATGCATGCGAGCCACCTATCTGCCCCAGCTATGGAAGCCACTCAGGTACGGCACGGCCACAAGGCGAATGGCGAGCAGGCAGACCAGGCCGGCGACGGCCAGCCACGCGCTGCGCCGCCCGCTCCAGCCCGAGGCCAGCCGACCGCAGGCCGCCCCGGCGTAGATCACCCAGGCGGCGACCGCAAGCAGCACCACAGCGTCGCGCCACCAGTGCGGCCCACCGTACACCGCGGCCCGGATGACGCCGGCCGCGATACCCATCGACAGGAACGGCAGACCGAACAGTACGGCGTGGCCGACGAGCTGGTCGAGCGTCCGCAGGGCAGGCAGGCGACCCAGAACCGGGCGAATGTGACGCCGTTTGAGCTCGAAGTCCTCGACCAGATAGATGAGCGCCGCACCGCCGGCCACCAGAAAGGCCGCGAGCGCCGTGAACATGACGGCCACGTGGATCACGACGATGTCGCTCCTCAAGGCCGTCGTGAGGCCCAGGGGCGGCGAGTAGCGGGCGCCGGCGATGGTGAGAAAGAGCAGAACGGCCGCCGTGACGTACAGCCCGAGGGCCTTGACCCCCGTGCGCCAGGCGAGCACAAGATAGACGGTCACGACGGCCCAGCTCAGTGTGGTCAGCGACTCGTAGGCGCCGACGACCGGAAAGTGCCCGGCCTGAGCCCAGCGTAGCCCGAGGGTCACCGTCTCGAGTGTCCAGCCGGCGACCACGCAGGCCAGGCCCAGCCGGTCCTGAAGCTCCCTTCGCGAGAACAGGAACTCCACAAAGAAGGTCAATCCGCCCGCGTAGAGCAGGAAGCCAAGCCAGAAGACGACGACCTCCACGTGTGCCACCCGGTAGACCCTCCGTTCTCGTCGTGGTGTCGGTCAGCGCGAGATCACGCGCCGCCCTCGCGCCGCGTGAGCTCGTCGTCGAGCGCCCGCACGTCGCGCTGCAGCCGCGCGATGCGGCGACCGGCGACGATCAGGTAGGCGATGAGCACGAGCACCACGGCTCCGTAGGCGGCGGCGACGTACTTGACGGCTTCGGCGAGCGGCATCGGTCATCTCCCCAGACGGTACTTGATCTCGCGCAGCTCCTCGCGCAGGGCTTCGATGCCCAGCTCCAGGCGCAGGAGCCCGACGAACAGCAGGGTCATGCCGGCCATGCTGATGAGAAAGGCGATGAGGTCACGATAGTCCATGCCGCTGCCCGACGGGCCGAGCACCACCGGGTGCAGTCCCGCTGGCAGAAAGCGCGTGGCAAAGAAGGTGATGGGTACATCGACGAAGGCCACGACGGCAAACAGGGCGGCGTAGGTGGCGCGCCGCGACTCGTCTTCGACGGCGCCGCGCAGCACGAAGTACGCACTGTAGAGCAGGCAGGCGATGAGAAAGGTGGTCAGACGCGGCTCCCAGGCCCACCACACGCCCCAGGCGGCCCGGCCCCAGATCACGCCGGTGACCATGACGAGCAGGCTGAACAGCAGACCCAGGCGCACCGCGGCGACCCCGAGCCGGTCGTATCTCGCCGCACCGCGGCGCAGGTAGAGCAGAGCGGCCACGAAGGCCACGCCGTAGGCCAGCAGGGCGGTCTCGGCGATCGGCGCGTGAAAGTAGAAGATCTTCTGCGAGAAGCCCAGGGTCGAGGCGTCGGTCGGGGCGATCCAGAAGCCCACGAGCAGGCCGGCGAGCAGCGCCACGCCCGCGGCGGCCAGGATCGCGGTGGTCGCGGCGAGCCCGGGGACCGCGGGGCGAGCGACAGCACTGGCAGCGGCAGTCGAGGCGCTCTCCACCGCTCTACTCTCCTATCGCGACGTCGTAGGTGCCGTAGGCCAGCACCAGGAAGACGCCATCGTATACCAGCAGGAACGCGAGCCTGCCGAGCACCGAGCCAGAGCCGGCGGTGCCCGACAGGACGGCGCTCGTACCCGACGCGGCGGCGATCAGCAGCGGTATGACCAGCGGCAGAAAGACGATGGGCAGCAGCAGCTCGCGGGCGCGGGTGTGCATGGCGATCGTGGCCAGCAGCGTGCCCAGCGCGGCGATACCCAGGTCGGCCAGCACGACCAGGGCAAGGAAGGCCGGCAGGTGCGTCGCCATGCGGCCCGTGGCGAAAAACAGGGCGAACAGCGGCACCGCGATCACCTGGATGAGCCCCAGAAAGACGAGGTTGGCGGTCATCTTGGCCAGAAAGATCGTCACCCGGTCGACCGGGCAGAGCAGCAGGCCGTCGAAACAGCCCTCGTCCTTTTCGTGGGCGAAGGTGCGGTTGAGCCCCAGCAGGGCGCCAAAGACGAACACGACCCACAGCATGCCGCCGGTCAACAGCGACAGGTCGCCGCCGCCGGGCACGGTGAAGGCGTAGTGAAAGACGACCATGGCCAGCACGACGAAGAGCAGCATGGCCACGACTGTCTCGCGGGTGCGCAGCTCGCGGACGATGTCCTTGCGCACCATGGCCCTGTACTGCCGCAGGCCCATGCCCTACACCAGCGCCCCTTCGCGCACGTGCTCGTGGTAGACGGCGGCAAATTCGTCGGCGGCCAGGCGGCCGACGTGGCTGAAGACGACCCGGCCGGCGTCGAGGATCATCACCTGGTCGGCGAGGGCGAGGCCCTGGCGCAGGTTGTGGGTCGCCATGACGAAGGTGTGCGCGGCCCGGATCTCGCCGAGCAGGCCGTCGAGGATCTCGACCGCGTGCGGGTCGAGGCCTGAGTGCGGCTCGTCGAGCAGCAGCACTCGGGGCTCGTGCAGCAGCGCCCGGGCGATGGCGAGGCGTTGCAGCATGCCCTTGGAGTACGTGCTCACGACGTCGTAGCGGCGATGGCTGAGCTCGACTCGTTCGAGCAGTTCGCCGATGCGCCGCCCGGGGTCGGCGACACCGTACATGTCGGCGTAGAAGCGCAGGTTCTCCTGGGCGGTGAGATCGCGGTACAGCAGCGCGTTGTGCGAGATGAAGCCGATCGCCCGGCGCACCGGCATGGGGTCGTCCTTCAGGTCGTAGCCGGCGACCGCGACGCTGCCCGACGAAGGTCGCAGCAGCGTCGCCACCAGACGCAGCGTGGTCGTCTTGCCGGCGCCGTTGGGGCCGAACAGCGTAAGAAAGCCGCCCCGTCCCACGGTGAACGACACGTCACGCAGCACTTCGCGCCGGCCGAAGGCCTTGCCCAGCCCCTCGACGCGGATCTCCGGCACCGCCGTGTCGCCGTCGCCGACCATCAGGCGCCCTCGTCGAGGACCGCGTCGCGTGGCGCGAGCGCGTCGTCACCCGGGTCGGGCGCTTCGTCGCGCGGCGCGAGCGCCGCGACAGGCGCGCGCTCGCGCCGCGGCCACAGCGACACGCCGCCGGCAGCGACAAGGAAGATCGCGCCGGCCCACACCAGGCGGACCAGAGGGAAGACGTCGAGCTGGAGCCGCAGGTGGGTGCTCGACGAGTCGAAGGGGTCCTGGGCGACCACGAACAGGTCGCGGGGCAGGCTCCCCAGAATGACGGCGCGGTCGGCCGCCCCGGCCTGCGGATAGACATCGGTGTGCGGCGCCAGCAGGCCGACCCGGCGGCCGCCGCGCATGACCGTGAAGTGGGCGTAGAAGCTCTGCGAGCTCTGCGGCCCGGCGCCCTGCGTGAAGCCGCTGAAGCGCAAAGTGTAGCCCGCCACCTGCGCCGTGGCCCCGGGCCTGGCGCTGATGTAGGCGCTGCGCTCGATCTTGTAGACGTTGGAGCCCAGCAGGCCGGCGAGCACGAGGACCACGCCGAGGTGGGCCACGCAGGCGGCGCTGCGGGTGCGGCTCCCGGTGAGCGCGCGGCGCAGGCCGGTGAGCAGTCCCTGCTCACCGGCGGCCCGCCGCGCGCCGGCCACCACGAACGTTACGACCGCCGCGGCGGCAAAGCAGCAGACCTCGAGGCCGACCAGGCCGAACAGGCTCGAGCGCCAGTCGCCGCTGGCAAGCAGCACGGGCAGCGCGACGGCGGCGGCCAGCAACGGCCAGCGCACGGCGCGGCGCAACGTCCAGCCGGTGGCCCGGCTCAGGCCGAGCAGCGGGCAGAGCGCGACGGCCGCCACCACGGCGACGCCGAGAGGCTCGGCGAACAGCCGGTAGGTGTCGGGGCCCACCGTTCTGCCCAGCGTCAGCGGCACGACGACGGTGACGATCAGCAGCGCCGCGGCGAACACGCTGAGCGCGACGTCGGTCAGCACGTGGGCGACGTCGCGTCGCGAAAGCAGTACGGGCCGCCCCTGCTCGCCGAACCGCCGCCAGCGCCAGGCCAGCAGGCCGACCGAGGCGGCCGCGACCACGGCCAGCAAGGTCGAGAGGATCACGATCAGGGTGTCGTTGCGCTCGAAGGCGTGCACGGAGCTGATCAGTCCCGTGCGCGTGGTCCAGGTAGCGACGATCGTCAGCCAGAAGGTGGCGCAGGCGAGGGCCGCCGTCCAGCGTCGCAGCAGGCCGCGCCGCCGGTAGAGGGTCATCGAGTGCAGCAGGGCGGTCGCGGTGAGCCAGGGGATCAGCGAGGTGTTCTCGACCGGGTCCCAGCCCCAGTAGCCGCCCCACGACAGCACGACGTAAGCCCACCAGGCCCCGAGGCCGATGCCGAGCGTCAGAAACGCCCAGCCGGCGATGGTCCACTTCTGTGAGCTCAGCACCCAGGCGCGCTCGGGACTGCCCAGCAGCAGGGCCGCCGTGGCGTAGGCAAACGGCACCGTGAGCGCGGCGTAGGCGGCAAAGAGGGCCGGCGGGTGCAGCACCATGGCCGGGTGCAGCAGCAGCGGGTTCAGGCCCTGGCCGGTGGCGCCGGTGGCGGCGGCAAGGAACGGGTTCGACCCCTGGTCGGCGACCATGAGCACGGTAAAGAACGCCGCCACGGCGGCCAGCACGCCGACCGCTGTGGCCGTCAGGCGGTCGATCGACTCGACGTTGCGCAGGGCGATGACGACCGTGATCAGGCAGAGCAGCATCGTCCACAGCAGAAACGAGCCCTGTTGGCCGGCCCAGAAGCCGGCGACGCGGTAGAAGACCGACAAGCTCGTGTCGGAGTTCTGGGCGACGTAGGCAAACGAGAAGTCGCGCCCCACAAAGGCGGCCAGCAGCACCGCGCTCGCCACCACGACCGAGAAGAACAGCCCGTACACGGCAAGATAGCCCAGGCGCATGAGGTCCTGCCGGCGCCGGCGCACGCCGAGCGCGATGAGCGCGACGGCACCGAGCGAGAACGCCAGGCAGCAGACGAGGGCGAAACGGCCGACGACGATCATGCGGCGGCTCCTACTCGGCGCTGCTCGGCTGCGGCAGAGGGCTCGCCTGGCCCGCGTATTTCGAGGGACACTTGGTCTGCAGGTCGTCGGCTGCGATGAGCTCGTCGCCGGCCGTATAACGGCCGGTGACCACGACCTGCACGCCGGCGGCGAACGTGGCCGGCATCTGCCCCGCGTAGTCGACCTTGACGGTAGTAGGCCGGCCGGTGAGGTCCTCGATGACAAAGTGCACGCCGGCGGCGTTGCGCACGATGGTGCCGCGCACGACCGCTCCGCCGACCTTGACGTCGCGGCCGTTGTCGGCGGCCGATAGCGCCGAGACCTGCCGGTAGTAGGCCCCCTGAGAGGCAACGACGTAGACCATCGCCACGGCGAAGACCGCGACCAGAACGACGGTCGCCACGATCAGACGCCTCTGAGCCCTCCTGTTCACCGCTTCACTCCCGACCCCGAGTCACCGGACCAGTGTATCCGACCGGGGCGCGCCCCGGCGGCGGCGCGCATTTGCAGGACCAAATGTAGTCGCTGCCGGCGGCGGCGTCACTCATTTGGCGGCGCCCAAGCGGCGCGCAGGCGGCGCCCGGCGAGAGGAATGGGGCGGCTGTCGGCGTACTGTACGCCGACAGCCGCCCATGCGACGAGGAGGCGACGCCCATGCCAGCCCGGATCCACGCCGATGTCATCGGCTCACGGCGCCTCGCCAGCCCGGAGACGCTGCCGGCCAAGCTCGACCCCGCCGTCGTCCGCCTGAACGAACTTTTCGCGCCGGCGCTCGCCGCGCCGTTCGTGGTCGCCGACGAAGATGCCGTGCTCGGCGCCCTCACAGACCCCGTCCAGGCGCCGTTGTGCGTGAGCGTCCTGCGGGAGCTGGTCGCGCCGCTGCAGGTGCGCGTCGGGGTGGCGCTCGACGGCTCGGCCGAAGACGCCTTCGTCGCCGCCTGGCACGAGGACCGTCTCGTGCACTACAGCGGCACGGGCCAGGCCGGCGACCTGCTGCTGAACGCCTTCTGCGGCCTGTTCGACCCCCTCGTGCGAGCGCGCAGCGACGCCGAGTGGGAGGCGGTGCGCACGGTGCGCCGGCACGCGACGCGCGCCGCCGCCGCCGCCGAGCTGCAGATCGCCGTCGAGAAGCTCGAGGAGCTGCTCGGCGCGGCCCACTGGCGCCAGGCAGAGGATGCCGACGCCACGGTCGCCGCCTATCTCGCCATCACCCTGACCGACCGCCCCTGACCCGATCCTGGGCGCGCCGTCCGCCGCCGGCGCCGTCAGACGTCGGGGCGAGCGCAGTCGCCGCCCAGGTCGGCGAGCTTCTCGAGGGCGTGCGGCAGGGCGGCGCGGATCACCTCGAACTGCTCCTTGCAGGCCGCAGGGCTGCCGGGGAAATTGATGATCAGCGTGGTGCCGCGCAGTCCGCTCACGGCCCGCGACAGCATGGCGTGCGGCGTCTTTGTCAGCGACGCCGCGCGCATGGCTTCGGCGAAACCGGGCGCCTCGCGGTCGATGGCGGCCTTCGTGGCTTCGGGGGTGACGTCGCGCGACGTCAGACCAGTGCCGCCCGTGGTGAGGATGAGGTTGGCCGACGTGTGGTCGGCGTAGTGGACGAGCTTCTCGCTGAGCAGCAGCTCCTCGTCGGGCAGCAGCAGGCGTTCCACGTACTCGGCGCCGAGCTCGTTCAGCAGGCCCTCGAGCACCGCCCCGCTGTCGTCGACGCGCCGGCCCGCGTAGCCCCCATCGGACAGCGTGATCACCACGGCCCGAATGGCCACCGTCTCGCTCATTGTCGCCCCTCCTCGCTGGCCGTGTGATAGTCGGGCTTCGCGCCCGTGGCGCCGGCGCCCTGGCCGAGCGCCACCACCACGACCTCGTCACCGGCGCGCAGCGGCCCGCCGGTGAGCACCCGCACAAAGATGCCCTCGCGCGGCATGACGCAGTCGCCCGCGGCGCGGTAGATCGCGCAGTGATCGTGGCAGACCTTGCCGATCTGGGTGAGCTCCACCAGACAGCCGCCGAGCCGCAGAAGCGTCCCGATGGGCAGCTCGGCCACGACGAGGCCCTCGGTCGTGACGTTCTCGGCAAAGTCGCCGGGACCGACGTCGAGGCCCTTGGCCTGCATCGTGGCGATGCTCTCGCGCGCGAGAAGACTCACCTGCCGGTGCCACGGCCCGGCGTGGCCGTCGCCCTCGACGCCGTGACCGGCGACCAGAGTGATCTCGGGACGAGGCTCTTTGCGCACGCCCTTGGCGGCGGCCACGTTGACCGAGACGACCGAACCTCGCGACGACGGGCGGCGCCAGTGGCCGCTCGCGCCGCCCTCTTTTTCGAGCAGCCGCACGCCCGTGACCTCGATGCCGCGATCGATGGCCTTGCACATGTCGTAGACCGTGAGAGCGGCGATCGAGGCGGCGACGAGCGCCTCCATCTCGACCCCGGTGCGCCCGACGAGGCGCGTCTCGGTCGTCACGCGCACGCCGGGCAGAGCGTCGTCGGCCTCGATCTCGACCCCCGCATACGACAGCGAGAGCGGGTGGCACAGCGGGATGAGCTCGTGGGTGCGTTTGGCGGCCATGATGCCGGCCAGGCGCGCCGTCGCCACGACGTCGCCCTTGGGCAGACGTCCGTCGAGGATTGCGGCCAGCGTTTGGGGCGCCATGATCACGCGCGCCTCGGCGCGGGCGACGCGCTCGGTCTCGGGCTTGCCGGCGACGTCGACCATGCGCGCCCGGCCGCGATCGTCCAGATGTGAGAGCTCGCCCACGATGTGCTCCTACCCCCCGATCTGCGACATGCCGCGGCCGCCGGAGGGCGCCTCGACACAGCGGTCGAAGCTCTTGCCGGCGATGGCCTGGGCGATGGCGGCGGAAAGCGCGGCCGGCCGGCCGATGAGCGGCCGTATGTCGAGCTCGCGCTCGGGCGCCGAGAACAGGCAGGTCTTGAGGCGGCCGTCGGCCATCAGCCGCAGCCGGTTGCAACGGGCGCAGAAGTGGTCGGAGACGCCGGCGATGAAGCCGATCGTGCCGCGCGCGCCGGGCACGCGGTAGTAACGCGCCGGTCCCAGGCCGAACGGGCCGTCGACCGCCTCGACGTGGTGATCGCCGTGCAGACGCTCGAGCACAAAGCCGGCCGGCACGAAGTCGTGTTCGGCCGCCAGGCGGCGGTCGAGCGGCATGTACTCGATAAAGCGCACGTGGACCTCGCGCTGCCGGACGAGCTCGACGAACCTGTCGACCTCGTCCTCGACGCCGGCCATCAGAACGGCGTTGACCTTGACCGGCGAGAAGCCCGCCGCCAGCGCCGCGTCGAGCCCGGCGAGAGCGTCGCCCAGGCGCGCGCCGCGGGTGAGCTGCGCGTAGCGGCCCTCGTCGAGGCTGTCGATGCTCACGTTGACACGCGCGAGGCCGGCGGCCCGCAGCTCAGCGGCGCAGCCCGGCAGCAGCACGCCGTTGGTCGTGAGCGAGAGATCGGTGAGGCCGTCGAGGGCGGCCAGCCGCTCGACGAACCCGGCCAGACCTCTGCGCACCAGCGGCTCGCCGCCGGTCACACGGACCCGCGTGATGCCGGCCGCCACGGCGGCCGCCGCGAAGGCCAGCAACTCCTCGTAGGACAGGATCTCGTCGTGCGAGCGCCACGGCACGCCCTCGGGCGGCATGCAGTAGACGCAGCGCAGGTTGCACCTGTCGGTGACCGAGAGGCGCAGGTAGTCGACGCGGCGTGCGGCGCTGGTGCTCACACCCACCAGTGTAGCGCGCCCGTCGCCGAGCGTCACACGCCTGCGGGGGCGCGCGGCCGCGCCGGTTCCCGCTCCGCGTCGCGCGGCGGCAGGCCACGCGCCACGCAGGCTTTACTTCTGGATCATCACCTCGGTCGCCTTGATGACGGCCTGCACCTTGTCGTCGACCTGGATGCCGAGGTTCTCCACCGAGGTGCGGGTGATGGCCGCCACGACCTCGGTGCCGCCCACGTCCATGACCACTTCGGCCATGACGGCGCCGAGCGTGATCGACTTGACGGTGCCGGGGAGCTGATTGCGAGCGCTGATCATGGAGACCCCTTCTGTCGCGTTGCGGTAGTCGGTCTACCCGGCTACCGGGATACCCGGCAACGCCGCGGCGCTACCGTCGCCGCCCCCGCGCCCTACATGCCCTCGCGCCGGCAGGCCCCGAGCGGCGAGCCCGGGCTGCCCCAGTCCATCTCGCGGATCATCACCATCTTGAGCTCGGTCATCTCGGCGATGGCGAACTTGACCCCTTCGCGGCCCATGCCTGAGCTCTTGATGCCACCGTAGGGCATGTGGTCGACCCGGAAGGTCGGCACCTCGTTGATCATGACGCCGCCGACCTCGAGGTGGCGGGCGGCGTAGAGCGCCTTGTTCAGATCGCGCGTGAACACGCCGGCCTGCAGGCCGAAGTCGCTGTCGTTGGAGATTGCGATGGCGTCGCAGATGTCGCGCGCCTTGATGACGGCCAGCACCGGACCGAAGACCTCTTTGGCACAGACCTTCATGTCGCGCGCGACGTCCGTCAGCACGGTCGGGCGCAGGTCGCCGTTGTCGTCGAGCCCGCCCGCCGCCAGCGTCGCGCCCTGCTCGAGCGCCTCGGCGACCCAGGCCTTGACGCGCGCCGTCTCCTTGTCGTCGATCAGCGCCGCTACATCGGTCGTCTCGTCAAGCGGGTCGCCCACCTTGAGCGCCTCGACCGAGGCGACGAGCGCCGCCAGGAACTCGTCGTAGACGTTCTCGTGCACCACCACGCGCTGCACCGAGATGCAGACCTGCCCGGAGTTCGAAAAGCCGCCGGCCACCACGCGCTGCAGCGCGAGGTCGAGGTCGGCGTCGTCGTCGATGATGGTCGCCGAGTTGTTGCCGAGCTCCAGGGTCACCATCTTCATGCCGGCGTCGCTGGCGATCTGGCGGCCGACCGGCGGGCTGCCGGTGAAGGTCACCATGTTCACCCGTTCGTCTTTGACCAGCTTCGTCCCCAGGGTCGAGCCCGGGCCGACCACCACCTGCAGCACGTTCTCTGGCAGCCCGGCCTCGGTCAGAAACTCGGCCAGGCGCAGCGCCGTGAGCGGTGTCGAGGAGGCCGGCTTGAGCACCACGGCGTTGGCCGCGGCCAGCGCCGGGGCCACCTTGTGGGCCACCAGGTTGAGCGGAAAGTTAAATGGCGAGATCGCCGCGATCACCCCGCGCGGCTCGCGGATCGTCCAGCCGAACCGGTTCTCACCGCCCGCGTCGGCGTCCATCTCGATGATCTCTCCGGCCGTGCGCTTGGCCTCCTCGCTCGCCCAGCGAAACGTCGAGGCGCCGCGGCGCGCCTCGACGCGCGCGTCCTTGAGCGGCTTGCCGCCCTCGAGGGCGATGAGCCGAGCCATCTCCTCGGCGTGGTCGTCGAGCAGATGCGACGTGACCTCGAGGATGCGGGCGCGCTTCCAGGCCGGCGTCCAGCGCCATTCGGCGAAGGCCGCGACCGCCCTGTCCAGAACAGGGTCGAGCTCATCGAGACGGGTCGTGTTGACGGTCGCCACGTCGCTGCCGTCCCACGGGCTGTGAACGGTGAGCGGATCGCCGGTCCCCACGGGACCGGCGATCCGCAACCCTGGCGCTACCTTCTCGCTGACACTCACTACCACGGCCATTCCCTCCTAGCCGCAGTTCCGGCAGTAGCCGACCCACTGGTCGGACTCGTGCTCCTCGTTGAACGGCCGGCGGTCGCTCAGCGACACGACCTTACCCGTCTCGGGCGCTTCCTTCCCGTGCTGGTAGACGCCGAGGGGCTTGTCGGTCAGGTCGATGTTGATCTGCTTGACCTCCTGGTACTCGTCGAGCCCGAAGGTGCCGAGCTCGCGGCCGACGCCGCTCTGCTTGTAGCCGCCCCACGGCGCCTCGCTGTAGGTCGGGTGGTAAGTGTTGACCCAGGTGATGCCGGCGCGCAGCGCCTTGATGACCCGCAGGGCGCGCGTGACGTCCTTCGTCCAGACCCCGGCCGCCAAGCCGTAGATGGTGTCGTTGGCCAGACGGATGGCGTCGGCTTCGGTCTCGAACGGGATGACCGCCAGGACCGGCCCGAAGATCTCCTCCTGGGCGACCCTCATCGAGTTGTCGACGTCAACGAAGATCGTGGGCTCGTAGTAGTAGCCGCTGCCCTCGAGGCGATGGCCGCCGGTGGCCAGGACGGCCCCCTCGTCGCGGCCGATCTTCACGTAGCGCTCCGTGGTGTCGAGCTGCTGCCGGGAGACCAGCGGACCCATCTCGCTGGCTTCGTCGGTGGGCGCGCCGACCTTGATCGCCATCGCCCGCGAGACGAGCTCGCCGACGAAGCGGTCGTAGATCGAGCGCTGCACCAGCAAGCGCGAACCCGCCGAGCAGACCTCGCCGCTGCCGGCGAAGATGCCGATCAGGGCGCCGTCGATAGCGGCCTCGAAGTCGGCGTCCTCGAAGACGATGTTCGGGCTCTTGCCGCCGAGCTCCAGGCCGACCTTCTTCACGTTCGCGGCGCCGGCCCGCATGATCGCCTTGCCGACCTCGACGCTGCCCGTGAAGGCCACCATGTCGATGTCGGGCGACGAGGCGAGAAAGTCGCCGACCTCACCGCCGGGGCCGGTCAACACCTGAAAGACACCCTCCGGCAGGCCGACCTCGGCGAAGATCCGGGCGAGCTCGAGCGAGGTCAGCGGCGAGACCGAGGCCGGCTTCAGGATCATGACGTTGCCCGCCGCCAGCGACGGCGCCACCTTCCAGGCCGCCATGAGCAGCGGGAAGTTCCACGGCGTGATGCCGACCGTGACGCCGATCGGCTCGCGCACGACCATGCTCATGCTCTCGCCGGGCACCTCGAGGGTCTGGCCGTGCTGTTCGACGGCCAGGCCCGCATAGTAGTCGAACGTGTGGGCGGCGTCGTTTACGTCGACCAGCGAGTCGGCCAGCAGCTTGCCCATCTGCCGGGTCTCGAGCAGCGCGAGATCGCCGGCGCGCCCGCGGATCTTGTCGGCTACCTCGTGGAGCAGCCGCGCGCGCTCCGTGGCCGGCGTGTGCGGCCACGGGCCTTCGTCGAAGGCCTTGCGGGCCGCGTCTACGGCCCGCCTGGCGTCGGCCAGGCCGCCCTTGGGCACGATCGCGAAAGCTTGCTCGGTCGCCGGGTCGACGACCGGGTATGTCTCGCCGCTCTGCGCGCCGATCCACTGCCCGGCGATGTACATCTGGTGGGTCTCGAGCTCCTGCTGGACGGTTGCCATGACGGTCCTCCTGGTACGACGCTCGGTACGAGCCCGAGCAGATACACCCCGTGAGACCGCAGGAGCCTGCGCGCAAGAAGGACGGCCGCGCCTGCGGCTGTCTTTGAAGGTACCCGTGCCGTCAGGCCGGATAACATCATGGAGATAGTGCAAAGCCGCCGCGAGCGCGCGGCAGCGGCCACGACGGCGGCGCGAGGGCACGCAGGGCGCTCGCGAGTCGGCGTCGTCTGAGCCGCGGCGTCTGAGCGCCTAAAAACAGCCGAGCTGGCAGTGGATGATCTTGATGCCAAGCTCGTTGCAGGCGCGGCCCACCTCGACGATCGGCACTTCGAGGTCGCGTGCGACCTTGAAGGCCTCGGCGCAAGGCAGGCGCTTCTCGTCGCCCGCCCGTGTCTTGAGGACGGAGACGAGACGAGGGATGTTGCCGGCAACCACGGGACCGATTGTAGCAGACTGTCGACGACATGGGCCATTGTGGCGCAGGCCGGCCTTGCGGCCGCCCCGTCGACCTTATCGTTGACCGGCAGTCGGCCGATAGGAGGGCGGGCAGCGTTTCTCAGTGAGTCGACGGACCGAGGCATGACAGGCACCGACATCATCGCGCCGCGCGAGAGCGCCGACGACCGCGAGGAGCGGCGGGCCCGAGACTCCGTCATGGCCCGCCTCGAGCGCGACATCGGCGCCATGCTCGACGAGATGCTCGACCAGTTTCGCGCGGAGGCTCTCGGCGAAGAGCCGCGCGAGTATCTGGACGCGCTGCGCGTGCTGCTCAAGTCGCAGGTCACCGCCTACACGTCGTTCCTGACGAGCCGCCGCGACGCGCTCTTTACGACCACCTCGCCGATGTACGCCGGCGAGCTCAGCCCCGCCGGCCCCGTACCGACCACCCTGCACGGCCTGATCGAGGGCGGCACCATGACGCCGGCCCAGGCGGCACGTCTGGCCAGCTATGTCTCCGACCGGCGCACGCTGCTGATCTTCGGCGACCGGGCGACCGGCAAGTCGACGCTGCTGAACGCCCTTCTCGAGCTCGTGCCGGTCGACGAGCGTCTCGTCTCGATCGAGCACTCCGACCACCTGCCGGCCCTCGACGAACGCTCGTTCTGCGTGCGTCTGTCGATCGACGACCGCACCGACATCGAGAGCGTCTTTGCGAAGGCCATGAAGATGCAGCCCAGCCGTATCGTCGTGGGCGAGGTCCACGCCGGCGAGATCCTCTACTTCTTGCGCGAGCTCAGCCGCCGGCCGGCGACCGGCGGGTTCTGCACGGTGCGCGCCGACTCCGTGCACCTGGCGGTCGCCAAGCTTCTGCGCCAGATGGAGCTGCATGTCGCGGCGCCCGACGCGCGGCGCCTCGTGGGAGAGACCCGGCCGATCCTCGTGCACATGCGCAGCGACGAACGCGGCGAGTCGCGGCTGGCGGCCATCTGGGGCGTCGAGGGACTCGACTCCGCCGGCGAGATCCTGCTGCACGAAGAGCCGGCCGGGCAGAACGCCGAAGCGTAGAACGGGCCGGCGTCGGCGACGGGCCACCCGTCCAGGCGGCGCCGTCGTCCACGGAACGGGTGCGATACCGTCACCCGCTCGCCGGTCGGCGAGTCTTCTCCGTCCCGGCGCCGGCCTACTATCCTTGAGACGGGCGCCGCGCACTGGTATCATGCCGGGGTTGCGCCGCCATGGGGCGGCGTTTTTCACCCCTGCTCCAGCAGCAAGGCTGGGGCCGCCTAAGACCACAGGAGGTGAGTTCCACGAACAAGTATGAGTTGATGCTCATGCTCAACCCCGCCATCGAAGAAGGCCGGCAGCCCGAGATCCTCGATCGCCTTTCCAAGACCGTCGAGAAGGGCAAGGGCAAGGTCGCGCAGGTCGACGACTGGGGCAAGCGCAAGCTGGCGTACGAGATCGCCGGACAGAGCGAAGGCCTCTACAGTGTCGTCACGTTCACGTCCGAGCCCGAGACACTGGCCGAGGTCGAGCGCGTGCTGCGTATCACCGACGACGTCATGCGCTTCCAGACGGTGCGCCTCAAAGACTAGCGCCAACCGCAAAGGAGCGAAACATGGCCGGATCCATCAATCGCGTCGTTCTGGTCGGGAACCTCACCCGCGACCCCGAAACCCGCCAGGCGGGCGCCACAACCGTGTGCAGTCTGCGGCTCGCGGTCAACGACCGGGTCAAGGACCCGTCCAGCGGCGAGTGGGGCGACCGCCCCAACTATTTCGACGTCGACGTGTTCGGCGCCCAGGGCGAACGCTGCGGTCAGTGGCTCGCCAAGGGTCGCCAGGTCGCCATCGAAGGCAAGCTGCGCTGGCGTGAATGGGAGACCCAGGATGGCCAGAAGCGCTCGGCCGTCTCGGTGGTCGCCGACAACGTGCAGTTCATCGGCCCGCGCGAAGGCGGCAGCGCACCACGCGCGGCCGGCGCCGAGTTCAGCGCCGCCCCCAACGTCGCCGAAACCGACTTCGGCGACGACGACATCCCGTTCTGACCACCGGCCCGGTCGGCGGGCCGCGCGCCTCGCGCGGCGGCTCGCCGACCGACCGGCCATACCGCGACTAAGCAGAAAGGCCGACATGCCAGCACCACAGGGCAAGCGTCGCGAGAAGCGCCCCAAAGCCGGGGCCCTGGGCACGGCGCGCCGCCGCTACTGCTACTACTGCAACGAAAAGATCGAGGACGTCGACTACAAGGCCAACACGGTCCTCATGCGCTTCGTCTCCGACAAAGGCAAGATCCGCTCGCGCCGCGTCACCGGCGCCTGCCGCTCTCATCAGCGCCAGGTCGCAGTGGCCGTCAAACGCGCCCGCGAGATGGCTCTCCTGCCCTACGCAGACCGCTAGGAGGCCGTCGTGGAGATCATTCTGCTCGAAGACATCGAAGGCGTAGGCGCCAAGGGCGACCTCGCCAACGTTTCGCCCGGCTACGCCCGCAACTATCTGCTGCCCAAGCGTCTGGCCGAGGTGGCCAACCCGGGCAGACTCGACGACGTGCGCCGCCTCATGGAAGAACGCAAGGCCCGCGAGGCCCGTACCGCCGAGCAGGCGGTCACCGTGGCGGCCACCCTCAACAAGACGGTGGTCACCATCGGCGCCCACGCCGGCGAGGGCGAGCGGCTCTACGGATCGGTCACCAACGCCGACATCGCCGACGCCATCTGGAGCGCCCGCAAGGTGCGCGTCGACAAGCACAAGGTCCGCCTCGACGAGCCCATCAAGAGCCTGGGCACGTTCATGGTCGACATCGAAGTCTTCGAGGGCGTCGAGGCGTCGGTCAAGGTCATCGTCGTCGCCGAGTGACGCGGCGCCCAGGCGGCGCCGCAGAGAGGGGCAGCATCGTGGCTACCGGCATCGTCCAAAGCGACGGTCGCCACATGCAGCCGCACGACCTCGACGCCGAGGAGTCGCTCCTCGGCGCGATGGTTGTCAGCCCCAACGCCCTCCCCATCGCCACCGAGCTCGTCGCCGAAGACGACTTCTACCGCGACACTCACCGCCTCGTGTTTCGCGCGATCCGCGACATGTACGCCCTGGGCAAAGAGGTCGACGCCGTCACCCTGAGCGCGGCCCTCGAACAGCAGGGCGTGCTCGAGCGCGTCGGCGGCAAGGCCTTCGTGCATACCCTGGTCGAGATCGTGCCGGCCGCGGCCAACGTGCGCCAGTACGCCGAGATCGTGCGCGAGACCAGCATCCTGCGCCAGCTCATCAGGGTCGGCAACGAGATCGCCGAAATGGGTTACGAGCACCCCGACGAAGCCCGCAACCTGCTCGACAGCTGCGAGCAGAAGGTCTTTGCCATCTCCCAGCACCGCCTGTCGTCGGACTTCGACGCGATGAGCGACATGGTCAAGTCGACCTTCGACCGCATCGAAATGATCCGCGAGGGGCTGCATCTTACGGGCGTGCTCACCGGCTTTCCCGACATCGACAAGACCACCGGCGGCTTTCAGCCGTCGAACCTCATCGTTCTGGCCGCGCGCCCCGGCGTCGGCAAGACCTCCCTGGCCTTGAACATCGCTCACAACATCGGCCTCACCGGCAAGGCGTCGGTGGCCATCTTCAGCCTCGAGATGAGCAAGCAGGAGATCAGCGAGCGCATGCTGTGCTCGGCCGCCAGAGTCAAGTCGCACCTACTGCGAGCCGGCAATACCCTGCAAAACGACGACTACTACAAGCTGGTTACAGTGGCCGGCGAGCTCGAAAAGGCGCCCATCTACGTCGACGACACGGCCGGCATCAACGTCTTCGAGCTGCGCGCCAAGGCGCGCCGCCTGGCCAGCCGGGTCGAACCCAAGCTCGGCCTGGTGATCATCGACTACCTGCAGCTCATGATGGGTGACGGCCGCGCCGACAACCGCCAGCAGGAGGTGGCCAACATCTCGCGCTCGCTCAAGCAGCTCGCCCGCGAGCTCGACGTGCCTGTGCTGGCCGTCTCCCAGCTCAACCGCGACGTCGAGACCCGGGCCGAAAAAAAGCCGCAGCTCTCCGACCTGCGCGAGTCGGGCGCTATCGAGCAGGACGCCGACCTCGTGATCTTCATCTACGAGCCCCGCGACGACAACAGCAAGGGCGTCGTGACGGTCGACATCGCCAAGCACCGCAACGGGCCTACCAACGTCGTCCGCCTCGGTTTCGTGCGCGACTACACCAAGTTCCGCACGCTCAAGGCCGACGAAGCCAGCCGCTATGACGTCTAGCGACCAGGGCCCGCGCCGCGCCGCGCCGGCGCCAGAAGCGCAGGCCGCGCCGGCGCCAGAACCGCAGGCCGCGCCGGCGCCGCAGGCCACGCCGGCCGCGGGCGACGGCGCCCCGAACGCTACGGCGCTCGTCAGCCTCAACGGCCGGCTCGTGGCCGAA
Source organism: Actinomycetota bacterium (assembly GCA_003164655.1). Classification (GTDB taxonomy): domain Bacteria; phylum Actinomycetota; class Thermoleophilia; order UBA2241; family UBA2241; genus Bog-752. Next base: position 811 of record PLTW01000121.1, on the reverse strand, counting down.
CGCGAGGCCTTCGTACCGGCGCTCGATCGCGCCGTTACCCACGGGATCGGCCTCTACGAGACGCTCAAGCTCATCGACGGCGTGCCGGTGTTCTTCGGCGAGCACATGGACCGCCTGGGCGCCGGTCTCGACGTCCTCGAGATCGTCGTGCCGTGGGACCGGGCGACCATCGCCCGCTTCATCGTCGAGCTCGCCGCCGCCGGCGGCATCGCCAACGGCGGCTGCCGCGTGCTGGTCACCGGCGGGGCTCCCTGGGGCGGACCGTCCGTCCTCATCCGCAACGACATCCGCGAACCGCCCACCGGGCCGCTGCGCGTCATCACCTACCGCGGCATCCGCGTGAGCGGCGCCCTCAAGGCGATGACGTTCCTGCAGTCCCACCTGGCCCAGCGCGCCGCGGCGGCAGCCGGCGCCGACGACGCCATCTTCGTCGACGACGAGGGCCGCATGTTCGAGGGCGCGACCTCCAATATCTTCCTGGCGCGCGGCGGCGGGCTCATCACCACCCCGGCCGAGGGCGCCATCCTGCCCGGCGTCATGCGCGCTGCCGTCGAGCGTGTCGCCGAGGCCAGCGGCACCCCGGTGGTCGAGGCCTACGGACGCGTCGCCGACCTGCGCGCCGACGACGCCATGTTCCTCACGAGCAGTGTCCGCGGCATCGTGGCCGTCGGCGCGGTCGACGACCACGAGCTGCGGGTCGACGACGCCATGCTCGACCGGCTGCAGCGCCTGGTCGCCGACGCCGAACAGGCCGCCGCGACCGCCTTCCGCGCAACCTACCTCTAACAGGCTGCTGAAATACGCCCCGTCT
>PLTW01000080.1:10084-14525 GCA_003164655.1 Actinomycetota bacterium | reverse complement strand
TCAAGTGATTAACTACAAGCGCCATGAGAGGACCGCGCATGCGGGCTTTCGAACCTGACGAGCAGACGGCAGCGGTCGCAGCGCCCGACGGGGCCGGCGAAGGGATCGGCCGGGTCACGGCGGCCATGCCGGGCGGCGACCCGCGACAGAGCATGTCGGCGCCCGCCCTCAAGATCCTCACCGCCGCCCAGAGCCTGCTCGTGGCCAAGGGGCTCTCCGGCCTCACGCTGCGCGCCATCGCGGCCGAGTCGGGTGAGAACTCGGCGATGGTGCAGTACTACTTTGGTAACAAAGAGGGCCTCGTCAAGGCGATGATCGACTCGGTCTTCCGCGACGACCAGCAGGCCGCGGCGGCGGCCATGAGCACCGTCGGCAGCGACGATCGTCTGCACCGCTTCGTCGACGGCCTGCGCACGATCAGCTCGTCGCGTTCGTTCCGCGTCTTTTTCGATGTGCTGCCCTACGCCCTGCGCAACGCGGGGCTGCGCGGCCGCATGGCTCGCGCCTACGACTCATACCGGCAGATCAAGCGGGACTGGCTGCGCGGCGAGGACGAACCATCGCCTCGCGAGCAGGAGTCGCTGCTGGGCGTGGCCGAGCTCATGACCGCCGTGGTCGACGGTCTGGCCATCCAGGAGGCCATCGACGACGACTTCGACGAGCGCCGCGCGTACGCTGTGCTCGAGTTCATGCTGGAGCGCTCGCTGCCGGAGCTGATCGAGTCGGGGCTGCCCGCTGCGGCGGCGGTGCGCTGATCGGTACGCCGGGCAGCGGTCACGCAACCCTGACAGCGGGGTCGCGGCCGCCGGCATGTTCTTCCGTATTCCGGCGGAGCACTGAGCCCAGGCCGCCGGGTCAGCTGTACTTCACCCGGGGATCGAGCCAGGTGTAGGCGATGTCGGTGAGCAGGTTGGCCAGCACCACCAGCAGGGCGGCGAACTCGACTGTGCCCATGATCATCGGGTGGTCGAGGTTCTCGATCGCCTGCCATGCCTGCCAGCCGATGCCNNACGACGCGTTCTGGCAGCCCCTTGGCACGCGCCGCCTTGACGAAGTCGGCGTTCAGGATGTCGAGCATCTTGGAGCGCAGCATGCGCGAGTACCAGGCGGCGCCGGTGACGCCGAGCGTGAGTCCGGGCAGGACGAAATAGAGGGGGTGCAGGGCGCCCGGGTACGCCCCGAGGTTGGGGAAGATTGACATGCGGAAGGCGAAGAAGTACAGCAGCAGCATGCCCAGAAAGAATGTCGGCATGGACACGCCGATGAGACTGAACACCGTGAAGGCGCGGTCGCGCACGCTGTACTGGCGCAGGGCGCTGATCATGCCGATCGGGATGCCGATCAGCAGTTCGAAGATGATGCCGAAGACGGCGATCATGACCGTGGCCGGAAAGCGCTGCAGGATGGACTGCGTCACCGGCAGCTGGTTGATGTAGGAGTAGCCCAGGTTGCCGTGGGCGATGTGCCACATGTAGAGCGCGTACTGGTAGTAGAGCGGCCTGTCCAGGCTCAGGCTGTGGCGGATCTGGGCGAGCACCTGGGGCGTCGCGTGCGGCCCGGCGATCTGCTTGGCCGGATCGGCCGGAATGGCGAAGGCCAGCAGGAAGGTGATGAGGCTCACGCAGAAGACCACGACCACCGCCCACAGCAGTCGGCGCACGATGTACTTGCCCATGGTCTCAGGCCTCCTCTCCGCGGACCGCTTGTCGAGCCCGGGGCGTCACTTCTTCCAGTAGCTCGGAAAATCGAACGTCCAGGCGGCGCTGGTGTAGAAGCCGCCGGTGTTCTTGGACGACATGGTGGTGAGGATCGGCTGGTCGAGCGGCACGATGGGCGCCTGCTGCATGATGATCTGCTGCATCTGCTGGTAGAGCTTGGTGCGGGCGGCGCCCGGCTCCATGGGCTGCGACTGGGCGTAGAGCGCCTCGACCTGCGGGTTCCACCACCAGCTCACGTTGGCACTGCCGTCGGTCGTGGCGGCCGACTTGCTGAACAGCGGTCCGATCCAGTCGGACGGGTCGGGGTAGTCCATGTACCAGTCGGTCAGGCCGATCGGGACCTTGGCGCTCTGGCGCTCGATCAGGGTCCAGTACGGCGCCTCGGCGAGCTGCTTGATCTGAGCCTTGACGCCCACCGCGGAAAGGTCGTTCTGGATGGTCTGGGCGAGCTTGGGCATGGGGTCGACGTTGTGGGTGTAGAAGGTCACTGAAAAGCCGTTCGGATACCCCGCCTGCGAAAGGAGCTGCTTGGCCTTCGCCGGGTCGTAACTGTAGAACTGGGCGCCGTCGACGTGGCCCGGCATGCCGACCGGGAACACCTGGTTCAGCGGCTGCGCCTGTCCGTAGAGGAGCTTCTGGATCTTGGCGGTGTTGATCGCGTAGTTCATGGCCTGGCGTACGAGCGGGTTGTCGAACGGCTTTACCTGGACGTTCATGAACACGTAGTACCAGGCGACCTCGGGAGCGGCCGTGACCTGGGCCTTCCAGGTCGGGCTGTTGGTGACCTGCACGTACTGTCCCGAGGGGATGCCGCTGCCGAGCACGTCGATCTGGCCGCTCTCGAGCTGCAGCAGGGCGGTCGTGGAGCTCGAGGCGAGCTCGAACCTGAGTTCGTCGAGGTACGGGCGTCCTTTCACGAAGTAGTTCGGATTGCGCTTGAGCACGATCTCCTGCCCGTTGCTCCAGTGGTCGAACACGAACGGCCCGGTGCCCAGCGGGTGGCGCGCGATGGCGCTGTTGGAGTACTTGGCCACCCACTCCTTGGCCAGGACCGCCGTGAACGGCAGCGCCATGACGTCGTTGAAGACGTAGTTGGGCTGGGTGAGGTCGATCTCGAGCGTGTAAGGATCGATGACCTTGATACCGCTGGCGTGGGCCGCCTTGCCGGCGGCGAGGGCACTGACGCCGACGATCGAGCTGTAGAGGTAGCCGGCCGGCGCGCGCGGCGAGGTCTTCGGGTTGAGCATGCGCTCCAGGCTCCACTTGAAGTCGGCGGCCGTGACCTCGCGGCTGACCGGGGCCTGGAACATGACGCCGTGACGCAGGTGGAAGATGTAGGTCTTGCCGCCGTTGGTGATGCCGCCGTTGGCGACCGAGGGCACCTCGGTGGCGATGTCGGCCGTCACGACGGCAGGGCCGGGAGCAGCGGCGTAAGTGAGCAGCTGGTTGAAGATGCAGTGCTCGATCGACCACGACTCGATCTCCCAGGCTACGGCCGGGTCGAGGCCGGTCGGCTCGCCCTGGAAGGAGACGTTGAGCGTGCCGCCCGACTTGGGAGTGGTGCTCGTCGTCGACGACGACGTCCCACCCCCGCCGGACGAGCTGCCACAGCCCGCAAGAAGCGCGACGAGCACGGCTGCGACCAGCATCAGCAGCACCGCCCCCCGGTTGACCCGCCGCCTGTTGTTGGAGACTGCCATGGTGACCCCCTCGGTCGGATTCCCCTGGTGTGCGGTCGTGTCGCTCTGGCGGGCGTTCCAGCCCGCGTGAAAGTCGCCGGGTGCGGTCGGGCTCGGTACCGTGGGCGAGGAGGGTCGCGGGACGCTCATCGCTGCCGCTGCTGCGGGTCGAAGGCGTCGCGCAGGCCGTCGCCGACCAGGTTGAAGGCAAGCACNNCCCCAGGATGGCGTCGGCGGCTGCACGCCGAGACCGATGAACGACAGCGAGGCCTCGAGCAGCACCGTCGTGGCGATGCCGAGGCTCGTGTAGACGATGATCGGCGCCACCAGGTGGGGCAGGATGTGGCTGGTGAGGATGCGGCGGTTGGTGCAGCCCGTCAGGCGCGCCGCCGTGACGAACTCTTTTTCGCGGATCGACAGCACCTCGCCGTGGATGACGCGCGTCATCGGCGCCCAGTAGACGATGCCGATGACCACGACCAGCACCCAGATGCCCGGCTTGCTGATCGACGACGACAGGGCGATGGCCAGCAGCAGGATGGGGAAGGCCAGCATCACGTCGGTGGCGCGCATGATCAGCGTCTCGAGCCAGCCCCGGAAGAAGCCCGCCACGATGCCGAAGATCACGCCGAGCAGCAGCGCGAAGCCGTTGGCCAGGATGCCGATCACGAGGCTCACGCGGGCGCCGTAGATGAGCCGGCTGAGCAGGTCGCGGCCGAGCAGGTCGGTGCCCAGCCAGAAATGGCTGCTCGGGGCCATCGGCTGGCCTTCGGCGGACAGGCCGCTGTCGTACTGGGTCAGCGGGCTGTGGGGCGCGATCCAGGGAGCGCCGACGGCGACGATGATGAGGATGGCGATGACCACCAGACCGACGACCGCGAACTTGTCCTTGCGGAAGCGCCGCCAGACCTCGGTCCAGGTGCCGCGGGTCTCGACGATCTCGGCCTCGGGCAGCCAATCGCCGTAGGCTTCGGCGCCGGCCAGCTCCGACTCTGCCAGTCCGCCGGAGCGCTGCTCCGGCTCGTCGCTTTCGAGCACGACCTC
>PLTW01000080.1:0-10055 GCA_003164655.1 Actinomycetota bacterium | reverse complement strand
TCACCAGATGGCAGGCGGCGAAGTGGCCCGGCCTGATCTCGCGCAGCACGGGGTCGTCGACGTCGCACAGGCCGTCCCTGGCCGCCGGGCAGCGTGTGTGAAAGTGACAGCCCGACGGTGGTGAGGCGGGGCTGGGCACGTCGCCGACCAGCACCACCGGGCGCCGTCGCTCCTCGACCACGGGGTCGGGAATGGGTACCGCCGAGAGCAGCGCCTGGGTGTAGGGGTGCAGGGGCTCGCCGTAGAGCTCGCGATTGACGGCGAGCTCGACGATGCGGCCCAGGTACATCACGGCGACCCTGTCGGAGATGTGGCGCACGACCGAGAGGTCGTGGGCGATGAACAGGTAGGTCAGACCGAATCGCCGCTGGAGGTCCTGCAGCAGGTTGATGATCTGCGCGCGGATCGACACGTCGAGCGCGCTGATGGGCTCGTCGCAGACGATGAAGTTGGGCTCGACGGCGAGTGCCCTGGCGATGCCGATGCGCTGGCGCTGGCCGCCGGAGAACTCGTGCGGGTAGCGGTTGATCGTGTTGGGGTTGATGCCGACCAGGTTGAGCAGCTCCTTGACCCGGTCCTCGCGTTCGCCCCGAGGACGCAGATTGTGAACCAGCAGCGGCTCGCCCACGATATGGCCCAGCGACATGCGGCTGTTCAGCGAGGCGTACGGGTCCTGGAAGATCATCTGCATGCGGCGGCGCTGGCGGCGCAGCGCGCCGCCGTGCAGCCGCGCCAGGTCGGCGCCCTCGTAGAGCACGTGGCCGGCGGTGAGCTTTTCGAGCTGCAGGATGGCGCGTCCGGTGGTCGACTTGCCGCAGCCCGACTCGCCGACCAGGCCGAGCGTCTCGCCGCGCATGACGTCGAAGCTCAGGCCGTCGACGGCCCGCACGGCGCCGACCTTGCGCTGCACGATCACACCGGAGGTGATCGGAAAGTGGACCGTGAGGCCCTCGATGCTCACGAGCGTCGCGCCGCCGCCGCCGGTGGCCCCAAGCGCGATGGTGTCGGGCACGGCGCTCACCGCGCCGCCACCGCCGTCTCGACGAGCTGGTCTGAGTGAAAGCAGGCCGACAGGCGGCCCGGCGTGGTGGGCGTGAGCTCGGGCCGCTCCAGGCGGCACTGTTCGCTGCGCAGCACGCAGCGCTGGCCAAACGCGCAGCCGCGCGGCAGGTGGGCGAGGTCGGGCGGCAGGCCCTCGATCGACTGCAAGGTCGTCTTGCGCGGCTCGTCGAGGCGCGGCACCGAGCGCAGCAGGCCGACCGTGTAGGGGTGGTGCGGATGGCCGAAGAGCTCCTTGGCCGAGGCGGATTCGACGATCCGTCCGGCGTACATGACGAGGATGCGTTCGGTCATACCGGCGACCACGCCGAGGTCATGGGTGATCAGCATGATGGCCGCGCCGTAGTCGGCCGAGAGCTGTTTCATGAGGCGCAGGATCTGCGCCTGGATCGTGACGTCGAGCGCCGTGGTGGGCTCGTCGGCCAGCAGCAGCTTGGGATTGCAGGACAGGGCGATGGCGATCATGACGCGCTGGCGCATGCCGCCCGAGAACTGATGCGGGTAGTCGTGGATGCGCTCGGCGGCCTTGGGTATGCCGACGGTCTCGAGCAGCTCGATCGAGCGCTTTATCGCGTCGGAGTGGCTCAGGCCGAGGTGGCTCTCGATGCCCTCGGTGACCTGCCGTTCGATCGACAGCACCGGGTTCAGCGAGGTGACCGGATCCTGAAAGATCATCGCCATGTCGCGCCCGCGGACGCTGCGCACCTCGTGTTCGGGCAGGGCCAGAAGGTCGCGGCCCATGAACTCGACGCTCCCGGTGATGGTCGAGTTGCTCATCATGCGCACGAGGCCCAGGATGGCGAGCGCGCTGATGCTCTTGCCGCAGCCGGACTCGCCGACCAGGCCCACCGTCTCGCCCTGCTCGATGGCGAAGCTGACGCCGCCGACGGCGTGGACGGCGCCCTCCTGGCTGTCGAAGGTCACCGCGAGGTCGGTGACCTTGAGCAGACTGTCTCCGTTCACTGACACAGGTCGTATCAAAAGCTTTCACCGGGGTTTTGGCAAGCCGCGGTGGCGAGGCGGCGGCGGACCGTCGGTTTGACGCAGCGCGCCCCTTCTTGATATCCATCGAACGATGGCAGTGACCAAGGGCAGCAGGGCGACCGGAGAGCCGCCGCTTCCGGCACTCGCCCCCGAAGCCGTGGTCGCGGCGCTCGAGGCGCTTGCTCCGCAGGCCCGACCCTATAACTTCGACGATCGCTTCGACTGCTGGGGCCTCGTGCGGGAGCTGTTCGGCGCGCTTCTGCCCGGGCGGCCGCTCGACGACGACCTCGAGGTCGCGACCGCCGACGAAGCGAGCCGGGCCCGGTGCTGGGCGCCGATCACCGAGATGGCCGAGCTGCTGCCCGGCGACGTGGTCACCACGCACGACCATCACGCTCCCGGCGAGTTCCACGCGGTCGTCGTCTACGGTGTGGTCGCCGGCCGGATGCTGGTCTGCGACTCCTCGCCGCGCGGCGACATCCCCCTGTTCGAAGAACGCCATGGCGAGCCGGCCTTCGTCGCCGCGCGCGAGCTGCACACGCTCCACATGCGGGCCACGGGGGGCACCGACCGGTTGCGCAACGACGGCGGGGCCTACGTGCGACTCTGGTTTCTCGGCGGGCGCTACTACGATCGCCGGCTGCACGAGGCGCTGCTGCAGGCCAACCCGGAGCGCGCGACCGACGCCGTGGCGCTGCGCCGGCGCGCGGGTCTCACACCCCTGCCCTTCTACACGACCAGTCGCCTGCCGACCGACCGCCGCGGCCGCGAGCTCTACGACAATCGCGCCACCCGCGGGCTCACCGCCTACCTGCCCGACGGGGCGCCGGTGCCCGACGACGACTATCTGCGGATCTGCGACCAGGGCGCGCCGGCCGGCGGCCGGCCGGCGCCGCCGTTGCTGGTCGCCGCGCCGGCCGCCGAGCATCGCAGCGGCGCCGCGCGCCTGAAGTGGAGCTACCCGCCCGCGACCGGCGGGCGCGCCGCGACGGGCTGTCGCATTGAGGTGCACGAGCTGCGGCGCGGGGTCTGGAAGCGGCTCGTGCTGGCCCACGATTGCGGCGCGGGCGAGCGATCGTTCACGATCCCGGCCGGGGCGTTGCGCGCCGACTTGTGCTACGAGGTGTCGCTGTTTGCCCGCGCCGGCACCGGCTGCTCTTGCGACGCGGTGGCGACCTTCGTGAACCGACCAGCCGCCGACAACCCCTTTCTGCTCTCGTCCGCGGTGCGCCCGTTCGGGCTTGTGCCCGACGAGGGCGACGTCGTGCCGACCGTTACGCCCACGCTGGAGTGGTCGATCTTCGCCGCCCCGGTCAACCAGGCGGCGGTCCGCATCGCGATCCATGCGGGCGGCTGCTGCGAGAGCGGGGCGCCGCTCGTTCACGAAGCGACCCTCGAGGGCGCGGCGGCCGGAACGGCGTACGCCGTTCCGGCCGCCGCCGGCCTCACGCCCGGCACTACCTATCACTGGTACGTCACGCCGCGCAATCGCGAGGGGCGCTGGGCCTACGCGCCCGTCGAAGGCATCTTCGCCGTGGCGCCTGCCGCGAGGCGCACCGGGTCGCACGGTGGGAGCGGCGAATCAGACGCCGCCGCCGCCGATCTGCCCGGGCGCGACCCGCGCCGCCGGCCGCGCGCCGGCGGCTTGTGACGACGATGGTCACGATCGGCTTCGCGCCGCTCGACCTCGCCACGCGCGCCCCGTTCGGCATCTCGCGCTGGACTCACAGCGAGTTCGCCGACTTCGTCGTGACCATGACCGACGAGGACGGTCTGACCGGTTTGGGCGAAGGCGCGCCCAACGCGCGCTACCAGGAGTCGCGCGACGACGACACGGTCGCCCTCGAAGAGCTCTCGGGCGCCCTCGAAGCGGTCGACGGGGTAGCGGCGGTCGAAGCGTTCTGCGGCGCGCAGCGTGGGTTCCCCGCGCTGCGCGCCGCCCTGTCGGCCGCCGCTTGGGACCTCGCCGGCAAGCAGGCCGGCGAGCCGGTCTGGCAGCTCCTCGGTCTCGAGCGCGCCACAGTGAAGACGTCGCTCACCATCCCCATCGGCGACCCCGCGACCATGCTGGCCCAGGCGCGCGCCGCCACTGGCTTCGGCACGCTCAAGGTCAAGCTCGGGTTCGAAGGCGACCTCGACGTCGCCGCGCGGCTGGTTCGCGAGCTGCCCGACAGACGCTTTCGCTACGACGCCAACGAGGGCTGGGACCGAGAGCGCGCGGCGCGCGCCCTCGAGGTCCTCGCCGGCCTGAACGCCGAGTTGGTCGAGCAGCCGCTGCCGGCCGCCGACCGCGACGGCCAGGCCTGGCTGCTCGACCGTTCGCCGGTGCAGCTCTTCGGCGACGAAGCGCTCCTCGACCTGGAGCACCTCGACGACGTCGTCGATCTGTACGACGGCTTCGTCGTGAAGCTCGCCAAGGCGGGCGGGATCGCGGCGGCGGCGGCTCTCATGACGGCCTGCCGCGAGCGCGCCAGCCGGGTGCTGCTCGGCTGCATGATCGAATCGAGCCTGGGGATCGCCGCCGGGCTGCACCTGGCGAGCCTCGCCGACTACGTCGATCTCGACGGCTTTCTGCTGCTGTCCGCCGACCCGTTCAGCGGCCTTGCGGTCAGCGGCGACCTGCTCACGGCCCCCGACACCCCCGGCCTCGGCGTCGCGCCGTCGCCCGGGCCGGGCGCGTTTTAAGCGGTCAGCTCGTCGTAGAGCCGGCGCCCCGTGGCGGCCACGGCATCGTAGCCGTTCTCGCCATCGGTGAGCACGGCCAGCGCGAGCGTCTCGCCGGCGGGCGTCGTGACCACGCCGCAGTCGTGGCAAAAGCGACCTTCGGGAAGGTCGTCGCCGGGCTTGCCGGCGTAGACCGCTCCGCTGGGCAGGCTGCGCGGCAGCCCGTCGCGGTGCTCCTGCAGGGCAAGCGACGCGCGCACGTTCTCGCAGGCCGCGGCGCCGATCCGCGGGTCGCCCCGGACGAGCATCTCGAGCAGGGCGGCGAGGTCGCGGGCGCAGGTCACGTTGTCGCGGCCGGCCGCTGCCGCCTCCCAGTCCATCATCTGTCGCCGCAGCGCGGTGCCGGCGAGACCCAGCTCGGCCGCCAGGGCTGCCACCCGATCGAAGCCGACGAAGGCCAGGACGATGTTGGTGGCGTCGTTGTCGCTCACCGCGAGGGCGAGATGAAGGTAGTCGGCGAGGGCCATCTGGGCCGCGTGGCGAAAGCCGCGCAGCACCCCGGCTCCGCCGACCGCCTGCCACGGCTGAAAAGCGAAAGGCCGCTCCCCGCGCAGCTCGCCAGCCGCCACCGCCCGCCAGAACGCCGCGGCGAGCAGCACCTTGATCGTGCTGAACGAGGGCATGACCAGATGCTCCCGCGAGGCGCTCACGCGTCCGCTTGTCAGGTTCCTGGCATACCAGGCGATCACGGCGCGATGATAGCACCCGTGCCTGCTCTGGCCGCGGCGATGTTCACCGCGCGCCTGCTCTCGCTGCCGCCNNCACTCCGTGCCTGCTCCCGCCGTTGCCATTTCTCACCCCGAACGACTGGGAAACGTTGACACGGCAGCCTCCCTTCGGCTCTAAATGCCCACACACGGGTGCGGCGCCACCGGGCGCCGCGCGGCCTGTCGACCGCGGCGGAGGGTGGTCTGGTGACGAGGGGCGGATTCCTGAGGTGGCTGATCGGAGCGGTGGGCGCCGTCGCGCTGGGCGGCATCGTCTATCCGATCGTGCGATACCTCAAGCCGCCGACCGCCAGCACGGCGGCCATTGGTCAGGTCGTCAACATCGGCCCGCTGTCGTCGTTTCCGGCCGGGCAGCTCACGGCGGCCACGGTCAACGCGCGCCCGGTCATCGTGACCAACGTGGCCGGCAAGATCGTCGTCTATTCAGCCATCTGCACCCACCTCGGCTGCATCGCGGCGCCCAGCGGCAATGAGCTGCACTGCCCCTGTCACGGCAGCGTCTATTCGGCGACCGGCACGGTCGTCCACGGCCCGGCGAACCTGCCGCTGCCGTTCTATAGCTCGAGTGTCAGCGGCGGTTCGGTGCTGGTCGGGCCGGTGACCTTCACGCGGGCCAGCTACCCGACCTGGTACAAGGGGCAGTTCACATGAGCCCAGACGACAGCGCTCCGCCAGCAGGCGACGTGACTCAGGGTGAAGTCGGACAGGACGCGCCGGCTCTCGGGCGCATGCCCGGGGCGCTGGCCTGGGTCACCAATCGGCTGGGCATGGAAGAGCTCGTCGAGGACCAGTACAACCGCATCGTGCCAATCCACGCGACCAACTACATGTACTGCTTCGGCGGCATCGCGTTCATCCTTTTTCTCATTCTCGTCGTCACCGGGATCCTGCTGGTGGTCTACTACCAGCCCACGCCCGACGGCGCCTACCAGAGCGTGGTGAACATCTCGACGAACGTGGCCTTCGGCTGGTGGGTCCGCTCGATCCACAAATGGGCCGCCACCGGCATGGTGATCCTCGTCTTCGTCCACCTATTGCGGGTGTTCTTCACCAGCGCCTACAAGCGCCCGCGCGAGCTCAACTGGATCAGCGGCGTGGTCCTGCTCATCGTGACGATGGCCTTCGGCTTTACCGGCTACCTGCTGCCGTGGGACCAGAAGGCGTACTGGGCGACCCGCGTGGGCACCGACATCGCCGGCTCGACGCCGTTCATCGGCCACTTCCTGCTCGTGAGCCTGCGCGGCGGCGAGAACATCACCGGCGCCACGCTCGGCCGGTTCTTCGACCTGCACGTGCTCGTCCTGCCGGTGGTGATCGTCGTGTTCCTCGGGGCGCACTTCTGGATGATCCGCCGGCACGGCATCTCGGGCCGGCTGTAGCGGGAGGGTAAGGCCGCGATGCCCGACATCGTCGACAGACCCCGCCAGGGACACACGTCCCGGTACTACTGGGAGCGCGAGCACTCGCCGGGCGAGAAGTTCATCCCGTACTTCTGGCAGGAAGCCGTCTCGCAGATCATGATCATGTTCCTGTTCCTGGCGGTCGTGGGGGGGCTCGCACTGCTCTGGCCGGCCTCTCTGGGAGAGCGCGCCAACGCCCTCGTCACGCCGGCCAACACCAAGCCCGAGTGGTACTATCTGAGCCTGTTCCAGCTGCTCAAGATCGTGCCCGAGAAGATCGGCTTGATCGTGCCCGCCGTGCTCGTCGTGCTGCTGATCCTTCTGCCGTTCATTGACCGCAGCCCGGTGCGCAACCCGCTGAAGAAGCCGGTGACGACGACCGTGGCCCTCGTGGTGATCGTCGCCACCATCGTGCTCACGATCTGGGGAGCGGTGTCGTGACCAGTCCGCAAGGGAGGCGCATGAAACGCATCATCGTGGCTCTGGCTGCCCCGGCGCTGGTGGCGGCGTTCGTAATTGCCGCCGGCTGCGCGAGCTTGGCGACGCCCGAGGCGCCGTCGAGCGGCTCGCCGGCGCCCGGCGGCACGAGCGCCGCCGTGGCAGTCAGCCAGCAGGTCAAGGACGGCGCCGCCCTGTACGTGGCCTTCGCCTGCATTCGCTGCCACGCCCCGAACGGCGTCGGCGGTGTGCCGAACCGCCTGAACGTGGGCGGCGACGACACCATCCCCGCGTTGAACAACGCCTACCGCGACCCGTCGGAGCAGTTCCACAACGCCGTCCAGATCACGCAGGTCATGATGCAGGGCAGCATCCTGAGCGCCAAGCCCGGCGTCATCAACATGCCGTCGTGGAAGGGCGTGGTAAACAGCGCCCAGGCCGGCGCCATCGCGGCCTACATCCTGGCCGGCTTCCCGCAGGTCACGGGCGTCGCCTACGACGCCAACCCGGCTACCGCCGCCGACATCTACTCCGCCTTTGCCTGCATCTCGTGTCATGGCCAGCTGGGGGGCGCGAGCGCCTCACCGCCGCCGGCGCCCAACCCGCTGAGCCCCGACAAGGCCGTACCGCTGCTGCGCAACCCGGCCGACAACGTCACGACCGCCGACATGCTTTCGACCATCATGGCGGGCTCGATCCCGCCGCCCGGCAAGGTCGGCGAGATCCTCATGCCGGCCTGGGGTCAGATCCTCTCGACCCAGCAGGTCGCCAAGATCCTGCCCTACATCCCGGACGGACCCAAGGGCAAGGCTCTGCCGGCGCCGCCGTCGGCCTCGCCGCTGCCGCTTGCCGGCGGCTCCGCGACGTCGGCCACCGGTGCGCCCGCGGCCTCGGCGAGCCCATGACGGGGTGGCCGACATGAGCCCGACGGCGCTTCTCGGTCAGATCCCGCTGTCGCCGCCGCTCAACGTGCGGCTGATCGCCTTCGTGGTGATCGAGGTCGTGCTGCTCACGCTCGTCGTCGTGCTCTGGATCAAGTACGAGCAGTTCAAGCGGATATCGGTCGACGAGTGGTGGGATCGCCGCCGCCGCGCCGGTGTCTCACCGCGCGTCGAGCGCATGATGCGCGAATCTCACGATCAGTACCTCGCCGAGCGGCGCGAGGCGGCCGGGAACGGCCTGCCCGATGCCGGCGAGCCGCCTCGAGCCGCCGGCGAGCCGCCCGCCTCCTAGACTTGAGCGACGGGGTGAGCGGCGCGCCGGCGCGGCGCTACGCCGCGTCACGACGGCGGTCCCGCTCGACCACCGGCCTCGCTCAGGTGACCGCGTGCGCGCCGGCGTCAACGTGCACGATCTCGCCCGTGATCGCGCGCGACAGGTCGGAAAGCAGAAAGACGGTCGCGTCGGCGACCTCGTCGGCGGTCACGTTGCGGCGCAGCGGCGTGTGAGTCTGCAGCAGCTCCAGCATGCCGGCGAAATCCTTGATGCTGCGCGCCGCGACGGTGTGGATGGGGCCGGCCGAGATGGCGTTCACGCGGATCTCGGCGGGGCCGAGATCGGCCGCCANNCACCCGGTGCGAGCCCGCGTAGGTCATGGTGACGATCGCGCCGCCCTGTGTCATGAGGCGGCGCGCTTCGCGCGCCGCCGCGATCAGGCTGTACGAGCTGATGTCGTTGGCGACGGCAAAGCCGGTGCGGGTGGTCTCGACAAAGCTGCCCTGCAGGTCGTCGGCCGGCGCGTAGGCGATGCTGTGGACCAGGCCGTGCAGGATAGGCATCTGCGCGGCCAGTGTCTGCATCGCGCCTGTCACCCCGTCGTCGCCGGCCACGTCGCACTCGACCAGCGCCACCTCGGCGTCGACCGGGGCCAGCAGAGCCTCGACGCGAGGCCTTATGCGCCGGGACTGGTAGGTCAGCGCCAGGCGGCCCCCGTGGGCGAGCACGGCGCGCGCCACGGCCCAGGCGATGCTGCGCTGGTTGGCGACGCCCATGACGAGCACGTTCTTGCCCTGGAGAAGACCCGGCACGGCTACTTTGGCAGCCGCACCGCTGCGGGAGCGACGCCCGCGGGCAACGCGGCCACGAAGGCCGGCTGCTGCCCGTAGGTGAAGTCCGGGAGTCCAGTCGGGGCGGCGGTGGCGGACGGTTGCGCCGCGGCACTGGGCACGGTGGTCGCCGCGAGCGGTCGCAGATAGGCGATCGCCAGCGAGCCCGTCAGCGGGGCGCTGCCGGCCGCGTCGAGCACGAGCGAAAACGAGGCCGGCGGATCGCCCTTGAGCGCGCGCACCACCGTGAAGCTCTGCTGCGCTCCCGTCACGGGGCCGGCGCGCACCACGGCGACGTCGCGATACGCACCCGCCTCGAGCGCCACCGCGCCGCTTGCGAGGCTTCCCCTGCTCGCAGCGTTCGTGCTGTTCGCAGCGCCCGACGCCGATGTCGCGCCGGGCAGCGTCGCGCTCTCACCCGACTGGGCGCCCGGCGCGGCGCCCGGGACCTGAGCGGCCGCGGCGCTCTTGCCGGCGGCGCCCGAGGTGGTGTTCGAGCTCGACTGCCCGCGCGGCAGCACCGCGACGACGCCGATCACGATCGCCAGGGCGAGCGCGGCGGCGGCCAGGGCGACCGTCAGGCGGCGGCCGCGGCGCGGCCGCCGCCTGACGGTCCCGACGTCGCCGAACGAGCGCTGCAGCCGGGGCCAGCGCGCAGCCGCCCCGGGGTCGGCGTA
>PLTW01000052.1 GCA_003164655.1 Actinomycetota bacterium | reverse complement strand
ACGCGCTGGTTCACCGAGGCCGACAAGAAGCAGCAGCAGATCAGCACCTGGGAAGGCACCGTCAACCGGTAGGCCGCAGACCGCATTCCGGCGTTGCGGAAGAGGGGGCGGGCCGCAAGGCCCGCCCCCTCTCTCTTTCTGTCTCAGGTCGGGGGGCGCTCCGGGCGGGGGCAAGGGCGCACACTGCCGCCGCCGCGTCCACGACTACTCCCGCGCGCCTCCGCCCGCGCGCTCTTGCCACTCCGCCAGGCTCTGCAGAACCTCGCCTTCGTCGCCGTAGCGCCGCAGCGAGGCTCCGGTCAGGGCGGCCGCAAGGCCGCCCGGATCGTTCTGCCCGAGCGTCTCGGCGACCCACACCGGCGTGCCTGCCCGCAAGGCCGTCTGCACGGCGTCGAGGTTGCGCGCGTTGCCGTGGCCAAGGGGTACGTCCGACAGCACGACGAGGTCGGCATCGGCCATCAGCCGTAGATTCTCGGCGTGAGCGTCGTCGCCGATCGGCGAGAACGGCGCCTCGACAGCCATCCTCAGACCGAGCTCGCGACCGGTCACCTCATCTGAGTCGAGCGCGTTGAGCACGCCAGCGCTGACCTCGTAGCCGCGGTCGGTCAGCTCGCGCATGAGGCTCGAGCCGGTGCCCCCGCCACAGACCAGGTGGACGCGACCGCGATCGCGGGGCTGGGAGCTGCGCCGCGGCGAGAACGTCAGGTAGGTGCGTCCGGCGTGATGGTGCACGTGGGCGCGCACGCCGTAGACGGCCTCGAGCACTTCGGGCGAAAGCGCCTCCTCAGCCGGTCCCCAGGCGGCGGCGGCGCCCTCGGACAGGACAAGCAGCTTGTCGAAGTAGGTGAGCGCCAGGTTCAGGTCGTGCAGGACACAGATCACCGTGAGGCCGTCCGCGTTCAGCTGTTTGAGCAGCTCGAACAGGGCGAGCTGGTGGGAGACGTCGAGGCTCGACGCCGGCTCGTCGAGCAGCAGCACGCCGGCGTTCTGCACGAGCGCCTGGGCAAGCACGACCATCTGCTTCTCGCCGCCCGACAGCTCGGGAAAGCGGCGCTCGCCNNGCGCTCGCCGCGCTGGCCGGCACGCAGTCCGCGCCGCGGCAATAGGCGCCCATCTCGACGACGTCGCGGACCGACAGGTCGAACTCCAGGGCGAAGTGCTGCGGCACGAGCGCTACCTGTCGGGCGATCTCGCGGCGTCGGTACTGGCGCGTCGGGCGGCCGTTGACGAGCACCGCGCCGGAGCCCGGCGCGAGCACCCCGTCGATCAAATCGAGCAGCGTGCTCTTGCCGCTGCCGTTGGGCCCCACCACGCCCACGAAATCGCCGGGTCCGACCTCGAACGACAGATTCTTGAGCACCGGCCGCTCGGCGTCATAGGCATATGACGCCTCGCGCACCGAGACGATCGACGACGGTGGCGGCCCGCCCGGCGTGCTCGCGCCGGCGACCGCCGCCGCTCCCCGGGAGCCCGCCGCTCCCGCTGCGTCCGCCGCTCCCACACCGCTCGTGGCGGCCCTTCTCATGTCCGCCGGCCCCGGCGCAGCAGATACACGAACACCGGCGCGCCGATGAAGGTGGTCACCACGCCGACCGGGATCTCGGTGGGCGCCAGCAGCGTCCGGCTGATCAGGTCGGCGACGCTCATGAGGGCGGCGCCCAGCAGCAGCGAGAAGGGCAGCACGCGGCGGTGGTTGGGCCCCACCATGAGCCGCACGAGATGGGGGATGATGAGGCCGACGAAGGCGATGATGCCGGCCACCGAGACGGCGATCGCGGTGAGGATCGCGGCCGTCACCACGAGCACAGCCTTGGTGCGCTCGACGTCGACGCCCAGCTCGAGGGCGCGCTTCTCGCCTTGCAGAAGGATGTTCATCTCCTTGGTGAAAAACAGCGGCACGATCATGAAGGGCACCGCGAACAGCGCCGTCTCGACGTCGGTCCAGGTGCGCCCCGAGAAACTGCCCAGCAGCCAGTAGAGGATCGCCCCGAGGTCGTCGTTGGCGTGGATCATGAGCACGGTGATGAGCGCGCTCAGCAGGTACGAGGCCGAGACCCCGGCCAGCAACAGCACGTAGACGTCGATGCGGCCGCGGCGCCGGGCCGCCGTCCAGACCAGCAGCAGGGTGGCGAGGCCGCCCACGAGAGCCAGTCCGGTGAGCCACAGCCCGCCGGCGAGGCCGAGCACGATGGCGATGGTCGCCCCCAGCGCGGCGCCCGACGACACGCCGGTGACGTACGGGTCGGTCAGCGGGTTCAGAAACAGGTCCTGCAGGATGACCCCCGCGACCGCGAGCGCGGCGCCCACCAGAAAGGCGAGCACCACGCGCGGCATGCGGATCTGCCAGAAGATGATGCCGGTCGCCGTGTGTGCGCCCGGCCCGGCCATCAGGTCGTGCCAGAGCTGGCCGGGCGACAGCGAGGCGGCGCCGAAAGATAGCGACACGACCAGACACGCAAGCGAGAGGCCGACGGCCAGCGCAACGCCGGGCCAGCCCTTCCTGGCTACCCCGCTCACGCGCGCCGACCTCTCGCCCTCATCGTTTCACTTCGTCACGGCGTGGCCGATGCGACCGGCGACGGCGAGCCGAAGACCTCAGGGTGAATCATCTGAGCGAGCTGCTCGAGACCGTCGACGAGACGCGGTCCCGGGCGCACCAGGAGGTTGTCGTCGATGACATATACGCGCCCGTCCTTGACCGCCTTGAGGCCGCTGTAACCGCTGCGCTTGGCGATCTGGACCGGGCTTGCCATGCTGCCGGTCGTGGCCACATACACATCAGGGTTGTCCTTGAACAGCACTTCGGAGCTGAACGACGGATAGCCACTGCCGGCGGCGTCGCCGATGTTCGTGCCGCCGGCGAGCGTCACGAGGTTGTCGATGAACGTGCCCGTGCCGGCGGTCATGAGCGGCTTGCTGTAGATCTCGACAAAGACCGTGGGCTTCGACAGTCCGGCGACCTTCTGTTCGATCGCGGCGGCGCGCTGCTTCATGGCAGCAACCACCGTCGTCGCCTTGCCGGACACGCCGAGCAGCCGCCCGAGGGCGGTCATGTCGGCGCAGGTGGCGTCTAGCGTGCTCGGATTGACCACGAAGACCTTGATGCCGAGGTTCTCGAGCTTGGCGCGCAGGCCGGACTGAATGCCGCCGGTGGCCAGCACCAGGTCGGGCTGAAACGAGACGATCTTCTCGACGCTGGGGCTCTGGAAGTCGCCGATCTTGGGCAGCGCCTTGGCAGCGGCCGGGTAGTCGTCGTAGCTGGTGCCGGCGACCAGCTTGCCACCGGCGCCGATGGCGAAGGCGATCTCGGTGTTGGCGGGCGCGAGCGATACGACCCGCGCGGCCGGCTTGGCAAGCGTGACCTGATGTCCGGAGTCGTCGGTGGCGGTGATGGGGCCGGCGGCCGCAGGGCTCGCCGAGCTCGTCGCGCCGCCGGAGCTGCCGCAGGCGGCAAGGACGACGAGGGCCAGCAACGCGACGGTCAGGGCCGCGGCGGCAGTGACGATCCTGAGGCGGGCGTGATGGTCGGAGGTCATGTGGTTCCTTTCTGCTTTCGGGGCTGCTGTGTGGGTGGGTTCAGCGGGGCCGGTGGGTCGCTGCGGTCGGCGGCGGCTCGTCGATCACATCGACGAACCGGTACTGATCGATGGCCACGGTGCCGCGCCAGGCAAAGGCGACGGGCGCGGCGAACAGCGGAGCCGCCGTGACGACGGTGTGAAACTCCCCTTCCTCGCCGCAGGCATCGACGCCGGCGGCCTCGAGCTCGGGGATGAGCGCCCGGTCGAGCCGGCGGCCCAGGAAGCGCTCGTCGAGACGGTCGCCGTTCACGGCGACGACGGTCGCCTCGACGCCCGCGGCGAGCAGCTCGTCGAGCAGCGCGTGGCGCGCCTCGAGCCAGAGCGGCAGGCAGGCCCGCAGGCCGGCGACGGCGCAGACGCGCTCGACCCAGTCGCGATGCGGCTGCAGGTCGATGTCGCCGAACACACCGACCGCGACCTCGAACTTGTCGCGCAGCTCGGCCAGGCCGTCCAGAAAAGCCGCTTCGTAGGTGTCCCACGAGGCGCCGCGCAGCACGAAGGGCAGTCCGATGGCCTGCGCCTGGCGCTCGATGAGCGACACGGGCAAGGCATGACTGTGGGTGCGACGGCCGTCTTCGTCGGTCATGGTGAGCAGCGCCGCGGGACGACCGCCGCCGGCCACGGCGCGCTGCAGGGCGAGATAGCTGTCCTTGCCGCCGCTCCACGACGCAAAGAACGTCCGGCCGGCGACGACGTCGAGCTCCGCCGAGCGGTTCGGCGCAGTCATCGCGCCACGCCGCGGCACTCGGCGCACACCCCGTAGACCTCGAGGTGGTGGCCGTAGATGGCAAACCCGGTCTCGGCGGCGAGCTTGGCCTCGAACGCCGTCAGGTCGCCGTCGCCGTCGAAGCGCACGACCCGGCGGCAGAGCCCGCAGACGAGCGGATGACTGTGGCCTATCGGCGGCGCCGTGAAACCGATGTCGCCGCGGCGGTCCTGGACGCGGACCAGCAGACCGAGATCGCTCAGCAGAGTCACGGTCCGATAGACGGTCGCCTGACCGATACCGGCCTCGCGCAGACCGTCGGTCGCCTCGGCGATGGTCGCGGCCCGCGAGCCCAGAGCGAAGAACTCCCAGACCTGCCGACGCTGGCGGGTCATGGGGATGCCCTTGGCGCGAAACACCGCGTCGATGTCGGCGGCGGCCGGCACCGCTTCGTCAGGCGCAAGGGATGATAGTGACTTGCTTCGGGTCATGGTTGAGAGAAATTATCAATCAATCCGAACGCCGTCAACCCGCGCGTCGTGACCGGCCCGCGCAAGTCGAGCGACGCGGGCCGGGCCGCGCGGACCGAGCTGCGCGGGCCGGCGCTGGGCGGCTACTCCCCGTCAGACCTTCGTCGCGAGCCCGCGCAGGTGGCTCGTGTCGTTGACGAACCGCACGCTGATCCAGTCCTCGCTTGCTTCGAGGAGGGTCAGGCCGCCGTGGCTGGTCGAGATCGCCCAGTGGCGCTCCGGCGGAATGCCCAGAATGTGGTTCAGGATCGTGCGGATGGGACCGTCGTGGCAGACGAGGCAGGCGACGGCGTGCTCGCCCTGCGTGATCTCTTCGAAGGCGGCCAGCACCCGCTCGCGGACCATGCCCAGCGACTCGCCGCCGGGCAGCGTGGTAGTGAACGGCTCGCGGGCAAAGGCGCCGGCCAGCTCGCGGTCGGCGACGAACTCGTCCCACGAGCGCCCCTCGTAGTCGCCGAGATCGATCTCGCGCAGGCGGCGGTCGGCAACGACGCCGACCGCCGCCTGCGCGGGCGACGCCGTCTCGGCCGTCACGGCCTGCGGCGGCGCCCACCGGGCCGCGATCAGGCGAGCCGTGTCCAGAGCGCGCGGCAAGTCGCTTGTATAGACAGGCATGGGTCCGAGAGGCGCGAGCCGGGCGGCAACGCGGCGCGCCTGGGCGGTCCCCAGGCGCGTGAGCGGATGCTCGCTCCAGCCGGTCATGCGGCCCGGCAGGTTACCCGCCGAGCGTCCGTGTCGCACGACGTAGAGCTTCATCGCACGATCACCACCGCGCCGACCAGCGCCAGCGCCTCGGCGAGCTCGATGCCCAGGCCGTAGACGTCGCCGGTGAGGCCACCGAGGCGGCGCCCCACGAGCGCCTGCACGCCGAGCGCCGCGGTTACCGCCGCGCCAGCCAGCGCGAGACCCAGAAGAGCGCCACCGGCGCCGCCGTGAGCGAGGGCGCCGGTGACCAGGGCGGCGGTGGCGGCCAGCCCCGCCGCCGCCACGACCGGACCGTTCGTCGTGCCGGCGCCGGCGAAAGCCGCGCCGGTGCCCTCACGGCGGGCGTAGGCAAAGAAGCGCACGTCGAGCGCCGGCAGCAGCCGAGCGGCGCTCAGACCGACCACCAGGCCCAGGGCGGCGCCGGGGCGCGCGAGCGAAGCGAGCGCGCACACTTTCACGACGATGACGGCGATCGCCGCGAAGACGCCCATCGCGCCGACCCGGCTGTCCTTCATGATCTCGAGGGCGCGCTCGCGCGAGGCGCCGCTCAGGTAGCCGTCGGCCGTGTCCATGAGCCCGTCGAGATGCAGCGCCCGGCTGGCGAGCTCGAGGGCGACGACCACGAGGGCGGCGGCGACCAGCGGCGTGACGGCGTACAGCAGCACGGCGTAGACGCCCCAGGCCGAGAGCCCCAGCAGAAGGCCGATCAGCGGGTAAAAGCCCATGCTCGCCCACAGGTCAGCGGGCGCCGCCGCGGCGCCGGCGTCGGGCAGGCGCACGGCGGTCAGAAACGTCACGGCGAGCGCGAGATGGCGCGCGCGGGCGGCAAGGGCGTCGTGCATTCTAGCGGCGCAGGTCGGAGTCGGCTTCGTTGGGGTCGCCGGCCACGCCGGCGCTCTCGAAGGTCGCCATCTCGTCGAGAATACGGGCGGCCGCCTCGATGATGCCTATGCCCAGCGCCGCACCGGTGCCTTCGCCGAGCCGCATTTCCAGATCGAAGAGGGGGATCAGGCCCAGCTCGTCGAGCACCGCCTGATGGCCGATCTCGATCGACACATGGCTCGGCAGGATGTAGTCGACCGCCTCGTGGCAGAGGCGCACGGCGCAAAGCACGGCGGCGGCCGAGATGAAGCCGTCCATGACGACCGGCACGCGGTTGGCGGCCGCGCCCAGCACGACGCCGGTCAGGGCGGCGATCTCGAGCCCTCCGACCTTGGCCAGCACGTCGACGGGGTCGCTTGGATCGGGTTCATTGAGCGCGAGCGCTTTCTCGATGACGGCGACCTTGCCGGTCAGCGCCTCGGCCGTGATGCCCGTGCCGCGGCCAGTGACTCTGGCGACCGGCAGGCCGGTCAGGGCGGCGATCACGGCCGAGCTGGCCGTCGTGTTGCCGATGCCCATGTCGCCCGTGGCGACGATGTCGAGCCCGTTACGCAGCTCATCGTCGACCAGGTCGATGCCCACGCCGATCGCCTGCAGCGCTTCGTCGCGGCTCATCGCCGGACCCAGAGCCATGTTGGCCGTGCCCCTGCGGACCTTACGCTGCCGTACGCCGGCGGCGGCGGAGAGGTCGGCGTTGACGCCCACGTCGGTGACCAGTACGCGCGCCCCGATCTGACGCGACAGCACGTTGATGGCCGCCCCTCCGGCGACGAAGTTCATGACCATCCCCGGCGTGACCTCGGCGGGAAACGCCGAAACGCCCTCGGCCACGACGCCGTGGTCGGCGGCCATGACGGCGACGAGCTTGTGCGAGAGCCGCGGCCGCGGCCTGGCGGTGATGCCGGCGAGCTGGATGGAGAGCGCCTCGAGCCGGCCGAGCGCCCGCGGCGGCTTGGTGAGCTGGAGCTGGCGCGCCTCGGCGGCGCTCATCGCGGCCCGGTCGAGCGGCTGGATGCGGGCGATTGTCTGGGCGAGCTGGTCGGTCATTCGTGGTGCTCCTCTTCGCTGGCAAACGGATCGGCGGCGAGCGCCTTGAGCTCGAGCGGAATGCCGGCGACGAGCAGATACACCTCGTCGGCGGCCTCGGCCAGACGCCGGTTGGCGCGCCCCAGCTCGTCGCGGTAGAGACGGGCGATGGGGTATTCGGGAACGACGCCCAGGCCGACCTCGTTGGAGACGGCGATCATGGTGGCGCCGGTCTCGCGCAGGGCGGCGAGCAGGTCGTCGAGCGCGGCGCCGATGCGCTCACCCACCGCGTCTTCGACCTCGCGCGCNNTTGCTGACCCAGAACGTGACGCAGTCGAGCAGAAAGACGGGGGCGCCGGCGTCGCGTGCCTTCGCGGCGGGTCGCTCCGCGGCGGCGGCCTGGCGTGGCGCCGCGGCGGTGCTGCGCACCGCCGCGGCAACCTCGAGCGGACACTCCAGCGTGACCCAGGCGACCGGCCGGGCGGCGCGATGCGCCGCCACGCGGGCCGCCATCTCCTGGTCGTTGGTCTCGGAGGTGGCAAGATAGGTGACGCGGCCGGCGCCGGCCGCGAGCTGCGCGGCGAGGCGCTCGGCAAACGTACTCTTGCCACCGCGCGCGCCACCCAGCACCAGGACGAGTCGAGTCGGGTCTTTGGGCGACAAGACCACCGCAGCCCTCCCACGAGGCATTGATTGCAGTGACTCCCGGACCACGGTGTCCTGGCTAGCCGCTTCGTTCTACTGGCCGCGCCTTCCCACCCCGCAGGGCAGTGGCGGTGTGCGGCGTTCGTCTGCGGTCACAGTTGCGGGGCAGCGCCGGTCTTGCACCGGCTTCCCGCGAACCGGGAGAACGCCGCCAAGCCTAGTAGACGCCTCGGGCGGCGTCAAACGCACACCGGCAAGACGCGGCGCCGCATGGACGCACGCGCAACGGGTCAGGACTTCGCCGAGCCCGAGGCGGCCGCCGAAGGCCGCCGCCGGAAGTCTTTGACCATGGACACGCACGCGCCCCGCCCATCCGCGCCTCCCGTGCGCACGTGCACGTCGTCCATCAGATGGTGGATCAGAAACAGGCCGCGGCCGTGGGTCTCGAAGGGGTCGGGCCGTGAGCGTACGTCCACCGCTCCGGGTTCGAAGCCGCACCCGCCGTCGCTGATCTCGACGAGCACACGGCCGGCGCGCACCTCAGCGCGCACGTCGACCTGGCCCTCGATATCGCCGCTGTGCATGAAGGCATTGATGTATGCCTCGTCGGCCGCCAGCAACACGTCGTAGGCCGCGTAGCGCGGCACGCGGTTCAGGTTCAGGTGCCGGGCGAGTGTCGCCCGCAAGGTGTGGGCGGAGGCGCGCTCTAGCGGCAGCCGCAGCCGCAGAATCGCCTCCTTGCGGCCCCGATTCACGATGGACTCACACTCGCTCCCCAGACACGCGCTTACCGGTGCGCATATATACGGCGCCGATGCATGTGTCCCTCGTCAATAGTCGTCGTTCGTCGCCGGCGCCACGCCCAGGCGTAGCCAGAACTGGCAACAGCAGTGCCTGAGACCCGGGCGCCGGTTGCCGAGCTATACTCGACGGCGTGACCGTCGACGACCTGAGACGCGCGCCGCTGCTCGCCGGGCTAACCGACGAGCAGCTCGACGCCCTTGCCGCGATCGCCCAGCCCGTCTTGCTGCCCGGCGCCGCCACGATCTTTCGCCAGGGAGACCCGGCCGAGGCGTTCTACCTGCTCGCCGAGGGGTCAGTGAAGGTCTTCAAGGCCTTCCGCGACGGGCGTACGGCCACCATCCGTCACGTGCGCACCGGCGAGACATTCGGCGAATCGGTGCTCTTCAACGACAGCTACCCGGCCGGTGCGCAGACCATGGAGGAGAGCCGCCTGTACCGATTGCGCAGCGACGACTTTCGCCGGCTGATGCTGGCAGAGCCCGAGCTGGGGCTGCGCATCATCGCCGCCATGGCTCACCTGCTCGTCATGCTCAATCAGCGGGTCGAGGAGCTGCTCCTGCCGGTGCCCGCCCGGCTTGCCCGCTTCCTGCTCGACCTCTGCAGCGAGCAGGGCTCCTCGACGCAGTGCCATTTGGCCATCGCCAAGCAGGAGCTCGCCGCGCGCCTCGGCACGGTGCCCGAGACCCTCAGCCGCACGCTGAACCGGTTCGTGCGCGGCGGCCTGATTGCCGTCGACGGCAACACCTTCGAGGTGCTCAACCGGCCCGCGCTGGAGCGGCTGGCGCAGCAATAGGGGCGGACGCAGCGGGGGGGGCTCCCCGCCCGACGGCATAGGTAGCTGTCGCTACCTTGAACAATTGGCCCAGAAGTTGATCAATTGTTCAAGCCGGCTGACGCCCCACCTACCTTGTCGACTCACCAGGGCGGCGGCTTTCGCCGACCCGCTCCGCACCGAATCGAGCTTGACGCAAGTCAAGGGACCCGGTCCACGTTTGCGGGTACCGTTGGTCTACAGGCATGCCCTGCCCCAACCGCAACCGCGCCGGACCCGCCGTCACCGCGAGTTCCGCGACAAGAAAGGCGAGTCGAACCATGACACTCGTGACCCGCAGCATCGTCCACATCGACGAGGCGCTGTGCACCGGCTGCGGCCTGTGCGTGATGCCGTGCGCCGAAGGCGCTATCGAGATCGTCGACGGCAAGGCGAAGGTCGTCAAAGAGGAGCTGTGCGACGGCGCCGGCTTCTGCCTGGCCGTCTGCCCCGAGGGCGCGCTCACCGTCGAGCATCGCGAAGCGCCGGCGTTCGACGCAGACGCCGCCGCCGAGAAGACGGCCGCCAGGCTCACAGCCGGCGCCGTCACGGTGCAGACCTGCTTCAGCTGCGGGCGCAGCGAGATGGACAGCCCGCTGCTGCCCGTGCGTACGGAGGGCCGCAGCGCCTGGGTGTGCGTCAAGTGCCTGCCACAGCTCATCCACGGCTGACGATCGCCGAGGGCGAGCAGTCGCAACCCGACCGAACCCGGCGCCAACGAGCTTCAGACGAGCGAGACCGGCCGATCACCCCGACAAAGGAGGACCATGGAACCCACCGCAACACGCGATAGCCTGCACAGCTCCGTGAACACCATGCTCGAGCGCACCCGCGCCGCCGGCGAGGACACCGTCTTCGACCGCATGCAGGCGCAGGGCGACCGGCGCTGCCAGTTCTGCGAGGGCGGCATCCGCTGCTCGATCTGCTCGCAGGGCCCCTGCCGCATCACGAGCAAGGCGCCGCGCGGAGTGTGCGGCATCGACGCCGACGGCATGGCCATGCGCGGCTTCCTGCTGCAGAACACGATGGGCACCGCCGCCTACACCTACCACGCCGGCGAAGTCATGAAGACCCTGGCGCAAGCCAAGCCCGGCGGCACCTACGAGATCAAGGATTGGGGCAAGCTCGAGATGCTGGCCAGCGCCGCCGGCGTCGCGCTCGAGCCCAGGGACACGCTGCCCAAGCGCGTCGCCGACACCATCTGGGCCGAGTTCAACCGCGACCACCACGAGGAGTCGCCACTCGTCGCCGCCTTCGCCCCGGCGCCCCGCGTCGAGGCCTGGCGCAAGCTCGGCGTCATGCCCGGCGGCGTGCTGCACGAGAACAACCGCGCCACCACGAGCTGCATGACAAACATCGACGGCGACTACGTCTCGCTGGCGCTCAAGGCAGTGCGCCTGGGCATCGCCACCGCCTACGGTTCGCAGGTACCGCTCGAGCTCGCCCAGGACGCCCTGTTCGGCACGCCCACGCCGCACGCCATCAAGGTCGACCTCGGCATTCTCGACGCCGGCTACGTGAACATCGTGGTCAACGGCCACGAGCCCATGATCGGCGCCGCCCTGATCGACGCCGCCCACGCCGAAGCCGTGCAGGCGAAGGCCCGCGACGCGGGCGCCAAGGGCCTGCGCATCGTGGGCAGCATCGAGACCGGCCAGGAGCTCGTCCAGCGCTTCCCGGTCGACGAGGTCTTCGTCGGGCTCACCGGCAACTGGCTCAACCAGGAGGTGGCGATCGCCACCGGCGCCGTCGACGTCTTTGCCGCCGACATGAACTGCACCGTGCCCACCCTGGCCGCTACCTGCGCCGCCCACGGCGCCCTGCTCATTCCGGTCAGCGATCTCATGGGCATTCCGGGCGCCGAGCCGCCCATCGTGTTCGATCCGGCCAGGGCCGGCGAGCAGGCCCGGGAACTCATCGCCAGTGCGATCGGCAACTACCCGCAACGCGCCGCCCGCGGCAACGGCAAGCCCGCTCTGCGCACCGGCGACGCCGTCGCCGGATTTTCGACCGAGAGCATCCTTGCCGCGCTGGGCGGTTCGCTCGAGCCGCTGCTCGACGTGATCAAGAAGGGCACGCTGCGCGGCGTCGCCGGCCTGGTGAGCTGCACCACGCTGCGCGACTCGGGCCAGGACAGCAACACGGTCGCCGTCGCCCGCGAGCTCATCAAGAACGACGTGCTCGTACTGGCCATGGGCTGCGGCAACGCCGCCGTCCAGGTCGCCGGCCTCGAGGCGCCCGAAGCCAAAGAGCTCGCCGGCCCCGGCCTGAAAGCCGTCTGCGAGCAGCTCGGCATTCCGCCGGTGCTCAGCTTCGGCACCTGCACCGACACCGGCCGCATCATGCTGCTGGTGGGCGCCATCGCCGACGCCCTCGGGGTCGATGTGCCGGCGTTGCCTGTGGTGGCAACAGCCCCTGAGTACATGGAGCAGAAGGCCACCATCGACGCCGTCGCGGCTCTGGCCTTCGGCATGTACGTCCACGTCAACCCGGTGCCGTTCGTGACCGGCGCCCCGCGCCTGGTCAAGCTCCTCACGGAGGACCTGCCGGGCGTGACCGGCGGCAAGCTCGCCGTCGAGACCGACCCGGCCGAGGCCGTCAGCGCCATGCTGGCGCACATCGAGGCAAAACGGACGGCGCTGGGGATCTAGCCCGACTCGGACCAACCCTCAGGGCCGAGGCGCCGCAGGCAAGCCGGCGGCGTCGGGGCGGGGCTTGGTGACAACCGGCGCCGCCTTGAGGTGACGCTCGGCCGCACGGCCTTGACCAGCAGGCGACAGCGCCGAAGATGAGGCGGTGCCGACTCACTCATCGCCATCGCCCATACCGCCGCCACGCCCGGAAGGCCAGCACAAGGGCCCGCTCGCGGGGCGGCCGCTCGCGGGGCGGCCGCTCGCGGGGCGGTCTCCCCTGGCCCGACCGCTCCCGGCGGCCCGCCCCGGCTCCTCGACCAGCTGCGCCTGGCCCTGCGCTCGCGCCACTACAGCAAGCGGACCGAGCAAGCCTACTGCCTGTGGGTCCGCCGCTTCATCCACTTTCACGACCTGCGCCACCCGGCCGAGATGGCCGAGCCCGAGATCAACGCCTTTCTCACTCACCTGGCGGTCACCGACAAGGTCAGCGCCTCGACTCAGAACCAGGCGCTTTCGGCACTGCTGTTCCTGTACCGCAACGTCCTCGGGCGCGAGGCCGGCGACCTCGGCGATGTCGTGCGCGCCCGAGTCTCCCACAGAGTGCCCGTCGTGCTGACCCGCGGCGAAGTGCGCGCCGTCCTTGCGCAACTCGACGGCGAATCCCGGCTGCCGGCGGCGCTGATGTACGGCACAGGGCTGCGCCTCAGCGAGTGCCTCCGCCTGCGCGTCAAAGACATCGACTTCGATCAGCACGAGATCACCGTGCGAGCCGGCAAAGGCGACAAGGACCGGCACACGATGCTCCCCCGCTCGCTCGATCGTGCGCTGACAACACAACTCGAGAGGGCACGCTGGGTCCACCGCCACGACCTCGCCGATGGCTGGGGCAGCGTGGCCCTGCCGGGCGCCCTCGACCGCAAGTACCCCGCAGCCTCCACTGAGTGGCGCTGGCAATGGGTCTTCCCGCAGGCTCGGCGATGGCGCAACGAGCAAACCGGGCAGCAAGGCCGGCACCACGTGCACGCCAGCGTAATCCAGCGAACCTTCAAAGAAGCCGTCGGCCGCTCCGGCGTGACAAAGCTCGCCGGCTGCCACACCCTGCGCCACTCCTTTGCCACCCACCTGCTCGAGTCGGGCTACGACATCAGGACCATCCAGGAGTTGCTCGGTCACCGCAATGTGAACACCACGATGGTCTACGCCCACGTCCTGAACAGCGGCGGCTTCGGCGTTCGCAGCCCCATCGACACCCTTTGACCCTCTGTTACGCAGACTGCATATACAGAGACGTTACGAGGCCCTTCCCGCCATTACATACAAAAGCGTAGGCTGTTTCCGACTTTACTCAGTAGACAGAATCACTGTTAGCAGCGCAGCA
>PLTW01000087.1 GCA_003164655.1 Actinomycetota bacterium | reverse complement strand
TTTCCTCGGTCACCAGGTCCTCCTTAGGGAATCTCTTTCTCTTTCTAACTTGTCATCCGGGTCGTCTGGGCGGCCGGCGCCACGCGCTGCGCCACGCCGCCGTTTGCGTCGTTCCCTGCGACGCCACGGTCAGCCGAGGCAGTACTCCTCGAGCTGGCGTTTCGTGAGTGCGTCGAGGTCGTCGGGCGCCACGTAGCCGTCGAGCAGCTCGGCGACGCGCGCGTCGGCCCTGGCGGCGAGGTCGCGGCTGCCCAGCGCGCGCCAGGTCTCGTAGGGATCGCGATTCATGAGCGAGTCGCGGGCGGCCTCGTGGGCGTGACGTCTGGTGTGGGCCTGACCCAGCAGCGAGCCGCCGGGGCCGGCAGCCGCGACGACGTCGAGGGCCAGTGTCTCGTCGTCGACCGCGAGCGGCCGGTGCGCGCGCCGCAGCGCGCCGAGCAGTTCGTCGTCGACCACGAACTTGGCGGTCGAGAAGCAGTTGAACGACGAGAGGATGCCGGCGGCATGCAGGACGAAATCGACTCCGGCCCGCAGGGCCGCATCGAGCGCAAGGGCGGATTCGGCCCCTGCCTGCGCGTCGGTCACGTGGGCGTCGGTGAGCGCGCCGCCGGCGCGCACCGGCAAGCCCAGCCGGTGGCCGAGCTCGACCGTCGCCTCGACCAGTGGCCAGAATTCGGGGGCGCCCATGAGCAGGGCGCCGCTGTGCATGGACGACACAGACGACGTACCCCCGTACAGGAAGGGGCACCCCGGCCGCGCCAGCTGAGTGAGCACAAGGCCGGTGAGCAGCTCGGCGTGCTGGACCGCGAGCAGGCCGGCCAGCGTGAGCGGCGCCGTCGTGCCGGCCATCGCGCAGGCGGTGAGACACACGGGCTGGCCGAGGCGGGCCAGACACAGCAGAGCACGGCCCGCCTCGACCGAGAGCTGCAGCGGCGAGGTCGTGTTGATGACCGTCCACAGGCGAGGTCTGTCATGCCACTCGCCGCCGTACAGGATCTCGGCCACGTCGAGCGCCACCTGCAGCTCGAGCGGCGTCGTGACGTCGACCCTCGACGGCTTGTCGGTGCCGGTCGCGACAGCGTGGGCGACGACCTGCGGACGCCGCTCCTCGGGCACGTCGAGCGCCGCGATAGCGAGACCGTAGACGCCCAGGTTGGCCGACTGGTGGGTGAGAGCCACCGCGCTACGCACGTCGGCGAGGTTGCCGTTCCGGCGCTGGCCGCCGTCGAGTACGAAGGCGGGGCCCGAGGCGGTGCAGAACACGGGATCGGCGCCGGCGCCGACCGCCAGAGCGCGCTCGGGGCGCCGGCCGGCTACCGTGTAGCCGGCCGGCGCCGTCGCCAGAGCTTCTGCGACGAGCTGCTCGCCGATCCGCACGCGCTGGCCGTCGACCGCGGCGCCGTGCGCCGCGAGCAGGCCGAGCGCCTCGGGTTCGAGGACGGCGCAGCCGACCTCGGCCAGCAGGCGCAGCGCACCCTCGTGAATGGCCTCGACGCCTCCGGGGGCGATCATCTCAGTTACCGTCCCGCCCCGCACTCAAGCAGCGCTCGGGCCGCCGCCGGCAGCCGGCGCGCCGGGCCCGCGGCCGTCACTGGGCCGGCCTGTACCCGTCGGTGAGCTTGTCGATCGTCGCCATGACGGCGGCGGCGATCGGCGCCGGCTTGTGGTCGGCGAGAATGCCGAGCGCCTTGCGGCGCGCCTTTTCGCGCAGGTCGGGCGAACCGTCGCTCATCCAGTTCTCACGGGTCTTGCGGTTGAGGAGCGTCGGCATCCACTGCTGGCTGCGGACGTGCCTGGCGGTGTGCTTGTCGCGCAAAAAGTCGCCGCCCGGACCGACCTTGGCGATCACCTCGACACCAAGCGTCTCTTCGCTCACCTCGATGCCCTCGAGGGTGCGACGGTTGAGCGAGATGATCTCGTCTGTGATGACGACCAGCTCGAGGGCGCCGACGAGCCCGAAGGCAAGGTAGCCGATGTCGTGGTTCAAGTTGGAGCCGGCCTGCATTGACAGCAGGGTGAGCTCGGCGGCGTCCATGCCCGCCTGCGCGTCCACCAGGTGCGAATCGCTCGAACCCGCGTAGCCCCAGTTCGGCAGGTCGAGCCACTTCGCCATCTCGGTGATGCCGAGGATGGTCGTGTAGTACTCGGCCGAGTTGTAGAGGGCCTGCACGGTGGACATGTCGATCTTGACGGGGCCCATACCGAAGACGAAGGGCGCCCCCGGCTTGCGGAGCTGATGGATGACCAGGCCGAAGAGCGATTCGGCGACCGCCAGCACGATGTGGCCCGCCTGGGTGATCGGCGCGGTCGCGCCGGCGCTCGGCGCC
The DNA here is from genome assembly GCA_003164655.1 of Actinomycetota bacterium. Taxonomy (GTDB): domain Bacteria; phylum Actinomycetota; class Thermoleophilia; order UBA2241; family UBA2241; genus Bog-752. The sequence continues at coordinate 9,046 of PLTW01000087.1, read as the reverse complement.
GGCGAGTAGATCGCCGGGATACCCCAGTCGGCGCAGAAGAGCAGCTTATCAAGGACCTCGCTGGCGTGCCTCAGGGGGCTCACGGGCTCGCCGTACATGATGAAGTAGGGCTTGGCGCGCAGCGCCTCGGCGCCGCCGCGCAGCTCGCAGGCGATCTTCCACATGACCTCGAGGTCAGCGGCGCCCTCGGCGGTCATCACCATGGGCTTGGTCGTGTTGCTGACCATGGCGCGAAAACTTTCGAGGTACGCCCGGGAAGCGGGTTCGACGTCGTGCGGGTAGGCGCACGACATGATGAAGTCGATGTTGGGCAGAGCGTCGCAGACATGCGCCGCGCGCGCCACGTCGGCCAGGCCGCTCGGGCGCACCTCGCCGGTCTCGAGGTCGTAGATGGTCATGAGGTCTGAGCCGGTGCCGAAGTAGCTGTGGTAGTGGCCCACCTCCATGGCAGGCTCACCGTCGCGGTCGTACACGGCGAACGCGGCGGGCGCGGTCGTACGGGCCTTCTCGATCATCTCGCGCGAAACGTGCACGAGATCGCCGTCTTCGACGGTCGCGCCGGCGCCGACGAGCAGCTCGCGCGCGACGGCGTGCGGCACGCGCATGCCGATCTCGCCGGCGATCCGCACGGCGGCGTCATAGATGTCGTTCTTGCCCTTCTCGGACAGCATGGTCAGCCGCCCGGTGATCACAGGGTCACGCACTTCTTTCATCGTCTTGTCTCCTCCGCATGGTCATGATTCCGGGTCGGTGATCGCTGGGGACGCGGGCGTTCCAGCTGTCGTGTCGTCGGGATGCGGTCACACGTAGCTCTCGATGAAGTGCTTGAGCAGTCCGAGGCCTTCCCGGATCTGCTCGGTGTGCAGGCCGGAGTAGGCAAAGCGCAGGTAGCGCTGCGTCTCGCCGGGCAGCGCCGGTCCGAAATGCAGGCGCGTGCACATCGACACGCCCGTGTAGTCGAGGATCGCGCGCCGGAAGCCCTCGTAGTCGGTGAGCCCGCTGCGCGCCATCGCCTCGGTGACGTTCGGATAGAGATAGAAGGTCGTGTTGGGCTGCAGGCAGCGCACGCCGGCGGTGGAGCTCAGGATGTCGCAGGCGGCGTCGCGGCGGCGTCGCAGGACCTCGAGGATCTCGTGCGCGCCGCTCTGGTCGCCGGTCAGCGCTTCGACACCCCCCCACTGCACGAACTGGTTGGTGCACGATTCGCCGTTGACGTTGAGCGTGTTGCAGATGTCGATAAAGCGGCGCGGCCCGATCGCGGCGCCCAGCCGCCACCCCGTCATCGCGTACTTCTTGGAGAAGGTGTAGAGAATGACGCAGCGTTCCGCCATGCCGGGCAGGGAGGCAAGCGAGCGGCTGCTGCCCGTGTAGCGCACGTCGAAATAGGCCTCGTCGCAGAGCACCTGAAGGTCGTGCCGGCGGGCGAGCTCAGCCAGGCCCTCGAGCTCCCGCGCCGAGCACTCGACGCCTGTCGGGTTGTGGAGATCGTTCAGGATGAGCAGCGTCGTGGCCGGCGTGACGGCGCGCTCGATCTGCTCCAGGTCGAGGGCAAAGCCGTCGCGACCTTCGACGTAGGTGTAGGGCACCGCACGACCGCCGAAGAACTCGATGAGCGAGCTGTAGATCGGAAAGCCGGGGTTGGGATAGAGCACCTCGTCGCCGGGGTCCATAAACGCCAGCAGGAACTTGCCGATGACCGGCTTGCCGCCCGGCTGGACGCTCACGTTCTCGACGCCGCAGCTGAGGCCATGCGACCGGCCGACGTCGACGGCGATCGCCTCGCGCAGCTCCGCGATGCCGGCGTTTGGGCAGTAGGTCGTCTTGCCGTCGCGCAGGGCGCGGGAAGCGGCCTCGGCGATGTTTGCCGGCGTAGGGAGGTTGAGGTCGCCCAGGTGGAACGGGTAGACCGTTCTGCCCTTGGCGGCCAGCGCTGCCGCTTCGGCCGCGACGGCAAAGACCGTCTCGGTGCCCAGGTCGTCGACCCGGGCGGCGCGAGCAGCGCGGGCAGCGTTTGCGATCAACCGTCCTCCCCGGTGTAAGCCAGGAAGCGCTCGTGCTCGCCCTCGAGCATGTGGTAGCAGTGCTGCTCTTCGGGGAACCGGCCGGCGCGCACATCGGCGACGTACTCGGTGAGGGCAGCGGTAGCCACGCCGGCCAGGTCGGCGTACTTCTTGACGAACTTCGGGGTGAAGGCCTGGAAGGTGCCCAGCACGTCGCTGACGATGAGCAGCTGGCCGTCGACCTCGGCGCCGGCGCCGATGCCGAGCACTGGGATCGGCAGCTCATCACGGATGAAAGCCGCGACTTCGGGCGGCACGGCCTCGAGCAAGAGCAACTGAGCACCGGCATTGTAGATCGCGCGCGCGTCTTCGACTACGGCCTGCGCCGATTCGAGGGTGCGGCCCTGGGCCTTGTGCCCGCCGAGCTGTCCGGAGCTCTGCGGCGTCAGGCCGATGTGGCCGCATACCACGATGCCCGCGTCGAGGATCGCTTTGATACGGGAGATCACCCGAACACCGCCCTCGAGCTTGATGGCATCGACGCCGGCCTCTTTGAGAAAGCGCCCGGCGTTGCGCACGGCCTCTTCGTCGGACGTCTGGTAGCTCATGAACGGCATGTCGCCGACCACGAAGACGTCGGGCGCCGCCCGGCGCACGGCCTCGCAGTGCACGATGCACTGGTCCATGGTGACCGGCACGGTGCCGGGGTAGCCGTAGACGCACATGCCCAGCGAGTCGCCCACCAGGATCATGTCGATGCCGGCCTGCGCCTCGAAGGTCGCGGTCGGGTAGTCGTAGGCGGTCAGCCAGGTGATCTTCTCGCCCGCGCGCTTCATCTCGTGAAGCTCCAGGACGCCCTTCTTTGCCGGCATGCTCGTACCTCCTCGTTTCTGCGAATCTCACGAAGCGCCGGCGCGCGCGCCGGCGCCTTGTCATTGCTCGGGAAAGACCGGCCAGCCTTCGTCGGCCACCGACTCGGCCATGATCAGCATCGTCTCGAGCTGCATCACGCCGGGGATCCTGGCGAGGTCGACCCTGATCATCTGGGCGAGGTGTGCGAGATCGCGCAGGGCCAGCACCATGACCATGTCGAACTGCCCGGTCACGTGGTAGCAGGCGCGCACGCCGACCACCCCCTTGACCGCCGCCTCGAACTCGCCGATGGCCTGCTCGCTGTGCTCGCGCAGCTTCACGACCGTGAGCGCCTGCACGTGGATGCCGAGCGCCGCGGGGTCGACGATCGCGCGATAGCCGCGGATCGCCCCGGATTCTTCGAGACGTCGCACGCGGCCGAGCATGGCCGAGGGCGACAGGTCGAGCTGCCGCGAAAGCGCCAGATTGGACATGCGCCCTTCGCGTTGCAACGCTACGAGGATCTCGCCGTCGAGCTCGTCCACCCCGCCTCCCGTCGTCGATTCCGGCTGTAGACAGTGTTCCAGCCGAAAGTTCTCTTCGTCTAGAATAGCACAGAACATTCTGTTGCAACCGAGGACCGGGAGACTCCTAACTCACCTCGTAGCGAGCGACCGACGGCGGCAGCGACCGCCCGCGAGCAACGGCGTCAGCGGCCGCCCACGGCCGTCGGCGGCAGCGGCCGCCCGGGCGATCGTTCAGCCGGACGGCGAGCCGGCCGCCGTCTCGACGCCCGCGGCGGCGGGCCAGGGACCCGCCGACGCGCCGCGGTCGGTCGTGGCCAGCGTAAATGGCCGGGAGCGCACACCCACCTGGGCGAGCGCGGCGACCATCGCGGCGGCGACGTCGCCGACCGCCGCGCCCGGCGCCGGAAAGGCGATCAGGCTGGGTCCGGAGCCGGAGACCGCGACGGCGGCGGCGCCGGCTTGACGGGCCGCCGCCATGGCGGCGAACCCGCCGGGCATGTGCTCGAGGCGCTGCGCCTGATGGAGACGGTCGTCCATGGCCTTGCCGAGAAGCTCCAGGTCGCCGCGCCGCAGCGCCTCGACCACCAGGGCGGCCCGGCCCATGTTGTAGACCGCGTCGGCCAGGGCCACGTAGGTCGGCAGCTCGGCGCGCGCGGCGCTCGTCGAATACTCGATCTGCGACACGGCGAGCGCCACCTCGATCGGCCGCACCTCGATGCGCTCCGTGAGCAGGCCTTCTTCGCCGTTCACCACCACGACCAGGCCGCCGTCGAGGGCCGCCGCCACGTTGTCGGGGTGGCCCTCGACCTCGGTGGCCAGCGCCAGAATGGCGGCGGCGCTCGCCGGCCGGCCGAGGAGCTCGTTGGCGCCGAGAAGACCAGACACGATCGCCGCGGCGCTCGATCCGAGGCCTGAGGAGAGCGGCACGGCGACCTCGCAGTCGATGCGCAGCCCGGCCGGCATGGGCGCGCCCGCTTCGTCGACGAGCCGCCGAAAGGCGCGCACGACAAGATTCTCGGCGCCGTGTGGCAGCACGTCGCTGCCCTCGCCAGCGACGCGCACCTCGACACCCTCGCCGGCCAGCGTGAAGGTCGCGACGTTCCACAGATCGAGCGTCAGACCGAGGCAATCGAAGCCGGGGCCGAGGTTGGCCGTGGTCGCCGGGGCGACGACCCTGACCGCGTCGGGTGCGATGCCGCAGGGGGGCATCAGCAGCGTCCGTGAGCGCGCGCACTCACCGTCGTCACGCGTCGCCGGCGGCGCCGCCGGCCGCTCCCGGCCGGCCGCCCCGCCGCCGGTGCCGCACGATCGCCCAGACGACCAGCGCGACGACGGCCACGACGACGGCGTAGTCGAGGTAGTGAAGCAGCGGCTGGATCTTCTCCCAGTTGCTGCCCAGCTTCTCGCCGACGAAGCCGAGCATCAGCACCCAGATCGCGGAACCCAGGAGGGTGTACAGAGTGAACTTCCAGAACGACATGCGGCCGAAGCCGGCGGGCAACGAGATGAAGGTGCAGACGATCGGCACCATGCGCGCAAAAAACACCGTGATCGGCCCGTAGCGCCCGAAGAAACGCTCGGCCAGAACGAGGTGGTGCATGCGCAGCAGCACGTACCGGCCGTAGCGCTCGACGAACGGCCGGCCGCCGTAGTAGCCGACGGCGTAGCTGATCCACGAGCCGCACAGGTTACCAGCCACGCCCGCCACGACGATCCCCAAGAGGCTCATGTGGCCCTGGCTCACAGCGAAGCCGGCGAACGGCATGATCGCCTCGCTGGGGATCGGGATGCAGGCGCTCTCGAGGAGCATGAGGACGAAGACGGCCGGCAGCCCCCACTGGCCGATCAGATTCGTGCAGAAGGTGACGATGGGATTGATGATGTGCTGCATGACGTCGCCGTACCCTACCACAGGCCGGCGGGCCGCGGCCGTGCACTCGTCGGCGCGTTGGTCGTCGGCGCGTCGATCGTCGGCGTGTTGGTCGTCTGCGCGTCGATCGTCGGCGTGTTGGTCGTCGGCCTGCGCTGTGCTAGCGTTCAGTGTCCGCTCGACCGTGCGCGCCCGCGCGCGGCGCCGGCAGCGACGAAAGGCTACCAGGAGGCGTTTGACGTGCCGATCGGTCTGATGGACATCAAGGGGCAGATCGCCGACGTGCAGGACGAGGTCGAGGCAGCCGTCCTCTCCGTCGTGCGCAGCGGCCAGTTCATTTTGGGGCCCAACGTGAAGGCCTTCGAAGGGGAGGTCACCGAGTACCTGGCGACCGCCGGCTCGGTCGGTGTGGCCAACGGCACGGATGGGCTGACGATCGCCCTCAAGGCGGCCGGCATAGGCGAGGGCGACGAGGTCATNNCGAGACGCTGAACATCGACCCGGCGGCGATCCCCGGCGCCATCACGGCCATGACCAAAGCCGTCGTGCCGGTCGACCTGTTCGGCCTGCCGGCCGACGCCGACGCCGTGAGCGCGGTGGCCAGCGAGCACGGCCTGACCGTGATCGAAGACGCCTGTCAGGCGTTCGGCGCGAGCTACAAAGGGCGGCGCGCCGGCAGCCTCGGCGACCTCGCCGTGTTCAGCTTCTTTCCGACCAAGAACCTGGGCGGCTACGGCGACGGCGGTCTGGTGACCGGGCGCATCCCCGAGTTCGTCGAGATGGCCCGCCTGCTGCGCTTCCACGGCAGTCGCGACAAGAAGGACTTCGACTACATCGGCTACAACTCACGCCTCGACGAGCTGCAGGCGGCGGTGCTGCGCGTCGGCCTCACCAAGATCGACGACTGGAACGCGCGGCGGGCCCAGGTCGCGGCCTGGTACGACGCCTGCCTGCCGGCCGACATGCGCCGGCCGGTCGTGCCCGACGGCCTCACGCACGTCTATCACCTTTACGTGGCGCGCACGGCGCGGCGCGACGACATCGCCGCCGTCCTCAAGAGCGCCGGCGTGGCCTGCGCCGCCTACTACACGACCCCGCTGCATTTGCAGCCGGCCCTTTCGTCCCTGGGCTACCGGCCGGGCGACTTTCCGGCCACCGAACAGGCGGCCGCGACCAACCTGGCGCTGCCGATGCACCCTCATCTCACCCAGGACCAGGTTGCCGAAGTCGCCCGCGCGCTCGTCGGAGCGCGTGCCTGACGAGCCCACCGTGCGCGTCTGGATCGACATCACCAACTCACCGCACGTGCTGTTCTTCGCGCCGATCATCCGACGCCTCGAAGCGCAGGGCCATACGGTCACTCTGACGGCCCGCAAGTACGCCCAGACCGAGCAGCTCCTGTCGCGCTACGGCCTCGCCGCGGTGATCACCGGGCAGCATGCCGGCAAGAGCCTGCCGGCCAAAGCCGTCGGTCTGTTCAACCGCTCGACGCACCTGATCGCCCAGGCGCGCTCGGCCGGGTTCCACGTCGCGGTCGGGCACAACTCGAACGACCTGGCCGTGGCCGCCTGGACCCTCGGCATCCCGCAGCTCACCATGTTCGACTACGAATACGCGACGGTCTCTCACCACCTGAACGTGCGCCTGGTCGACGAGATCGTGGTGCCCGACGCGATCCCACTGGCGCGCCTCGCACCCTACGGGGCCACGCCGCAGAAGGTGTTTCGCTATCCGGGGCTCAAGGAGGAGTACTACCTGTACGACTTTCAGCCCGACCCGACCGTGCTCGAGCAGCTCGGTATCGACACCCGGCTGGTCGTGGGCGTCATGCGACCGGCGCCCAACGTGACGCTCTACCATCGCCACGAGAACCCATTGTTCGACCAGGTGGTCGAGGGCCTCGCCGGCAAGCGCAACGTCACTCTGGTCATCACGCCGCGCACCGAGGAGCAGCGGCGCCACTACTCCTCGCTCGGCCTGGCCAACGTCATCGTGCCCGAGAAAGCGGTCGACGGGCTCAGTCTCATCGCCGCGGCCGACTTCGTCATCGGCGCGGGCGGCACCATGAATCGCGAAGCCGTCGCTCTGGGAACGCCCGCCTACACGATGTTCGCCGGCCGGCTCGGCGCGGTCGACGAGCACCTCATCGCCGTCGGCCGCCTGGGCCGCGCCTCGTCGGCCGACGACGTGGCCGTCCGCAAGAAGAGTCGCCACACCGTGCAGGCCGAACGCCGCGATCCCCAGCTCTTCGTCGATGAGATCCTGAGCGTGGCGCGCCGCCGACTGACCCGCCGGCCACTGGAGCCGGTGCTATGATGGACGGCGTCGGCCGCGGCGCGGCGCGCCGCCGGCCGGCTCGTACCCAGGGTCACCAGGGCCGGGAGACCCCGTGAGAGAGCGCCTCTTCGTCAGCCGCCATCGCATCTGGCAGATCGCCATCGACGCCGTGCTCGTGTCGGTCGCGCTCACCGCGGCGTATCTGCTGCGCTTCGATTTCGACGTTCCCAGAGCCTACTGGCATCAGCTTCTGCAGGTCATCGTGCCGATCGTCATCGTGCAGCTCGTCGTGTTCGTCCTGCTGGGCATGTACAACAAGTGGTGGCGCTACGCCGGCGTGCGCGACCTGACCAGCCTCTTCTGGGGCACTCTGGCCGGCGTCACCCTGTCGATGGTCGTCGGCGAGGTCGTGGCCTTCAAGCTGCAGACGCCCATCTACGGCCACTGGCACAACGTCATCACCGCGGACGCGCTGCCGCGTTCGGTGATCGCCCTCGACTGGGTACTGTGCTTCGGGCTGCTGAGCGGCGCCCGTCTGCTGTCGCGCCTCGCCTGGGAGCGGCCCTGGCGCGAGGAGCTCAACCGCGACCACAAGAAGGCGCTGGTCGTGGGCGCCGGCGACGCCGGCGAGCTCGTCGTGAGGGAGATGCTGCGATCGCGCCGCCTCCGCTACCGGCCGGTCGGCTTCGTCGACGACGACCCCAAGAAGAAGAACCTGCGCATTCACAACGTGCGCGTGGTCGGCACTACGCGAAATCTGCCGGCGCTCATCGCCGAGTACTCGGTCGACGAGGTCATCATCGCCATGCCGTCGGTGGGAGGCCGGCCGATCGAAGACATCGCCGTGTCCTGCAAAAAGGCCAACGTGCCGGTGAAGACCCTTCCCGGCGTCTACGAGCTCATCAAGGGCACGGTGACGATCGAGCAGCTCCGCGAAGTGCAGGTCGAAGACATCCTGGGCCGCCACGAGGTCTCGGTCGACTACAACAGCATCGGCTACGTTACCGGCAGGGTGGTCATGGTCACCGGCGCCGGCGGCTCGATCGGCAGTGAGCTCAGCCGTCAGCTGGCCACCATGGGCCCGCGCCTGCTGGTGCTGGTCGACCACTCCGAGGGCAACCTCTTTCAGATTGAACACGAGCTCGAGACCGAACGGCACTTCGCCGACCTGGCGGCCTGCCTGCTCGACATCCGCGACAAGATCAAGCTGCGCGCCCTGTTCGAGAGCCACCGTCCCGAGATCGTCTTTCACGCTGCCGCCTACAAGCACGTCCCCATGATGCAGCACAATCCGGCCGAAGCCTTCGACAACAACAGTTTCGCGACCGTGTCGATCATCGAGAACGCCCTGCGCTTCGGCACCGATCGGCTGGTGTACATCTCGACCGACAAAGCCGTCGAGCCCGAAACGGTGATGGGCCTCTCAAAGGCGCTCTCGGAGCGCATCGTCGAGACGATGGCCCGCGAGGCCTCCGACACCAGGATGATGACGGTCCGCTTCGGCAACGTGCTCGGCTCGA
>PLTW01000168.1 GCA_003164655.1 Actinomycetota bacterium | reverse complement strand
GCCGCGTCGCAAAAGGCGGGGGAGAGCTCCATCGCATAACAGCTCCGGCCGGTCATCTCAGCGGCGATCAGGGCCGTGCCCGAGCCGCTGAAGGGTTCGTAGATGAGCTCGCCGACACGGGTGTGGTAGTCGATCGGGCGGCGGATGAGCTCGACCGGCTTTTGCGTGGGATGCAGGCCGCTCTGGCCGTCCTCGATGGCAGATCCCACTTGCCAGACCGCCGTGGCCGCGGCCGGCGGCCGGCGCTCGGGCTGGGGCCGCTTGCCCTTGATCCAGCCGTAGAGCAGCGGCTCGTAGTTCCACATGTAGTCGCAGCGCGAGAGCACGTGCCGGCTCTTTTGCCAGACGCAGACCTGGTGGGGCAGCAGGCCGACCTGTTGCCAAGCGGCAAAGACCACCGGCGCCTTCATCATGGCAAAGAAGGTGTAGACGACGGGCCGGCTCACCAGGGCGTAGTCGAGGGCGATGCGCAGGCAGTCGCTGTAGAAGGTGCCGAGCTCGTCTGTGTCGCGGTAGTCGTCCCAGTGACGCGTCTTTTGTTCTGCGCTGATGCGCCGCCCAGCCTTGTTCCAGGTGGTGGGATGGTTACCGCCGTCGTAGCTCACGCCGTAGGGCCAGTCGGTGGCCATCAGGTGGGCCCGCCGGCCGGCCATCAGGCGGCTTACGTTCTCGGCTACGCAGGAGCTTGCGCACATCAGGCGGTGGCGACCCAGCAGGCGCACCTCACCGGGTCTGGTAGTGGGCTTGGCCGGCGGCTCGACTAACTCGTCGGGGTCACACAGTCCTAAGNNGCGAGCTCGCTACCCAACAGCTCGACGTTCCAGCTGGTCGCCTCGTGGCTTTTGTTGTCCATGAGCCGGTAGGCGCGGGCCTGGGCTGCCGTGAGACCGGCGACCACGATCACGGGCACCTTGGCGAGGCCCAGTTGCAGGGCGGCCAGGCGGCGGGTGTGGCCGGTGAGGATGACGAGGCGCTCGTCGGTGGTGATGGGCTGCACGAAGCCGTACTCGGTGATGCTCGTAGCGACGGTGTCGATGGCGTCCTGGGGGCAGGTACGCGGGTTGTCCGCATACGGTGTGACCTGCTCGGTAGGCAGCCAGCGCACGCTGAGGGTCTTCTTCGATGTGGGATCTGTGTTTGTCATGACGTGCCTCTGGGGTCGGGAGGTAGGAAACGGTGCGAAGGGCGGATGGCCGTCGCGGATCCCAGGTGGTGGACGACAGTGGCTGATCATGGCAAGCTTGACGGTATGTGTAGTCAGAAAGGATAAGAAAATGTCACAAGGCTGCCGATGGCTTGACGACGTCCTGGCAGGGGCCGGCGAGAGACCCGTAAGCGAGCGCGAGTGGAAGGTGATGGGACCGGCCGTCGCGGCGCTTGATCCCTACAGCGCTGGTCCCAGCGACCTCATCGAGCTGGTGGCGGCAGTCCGGGCTCTGAGGGCCAACTACGAACCTGCGCGGGCGAAGTCGGCAACGGTCACCGCGGTGGGCCCGCCGGAGGGCTCTGAGCTAAACGGTGACCGGTGGCGCCGCTATCAGGCCGCCTTCGTCGCGCGACTCTTTGGCGGCTACGGCGACCAGCAGCGCGAGGTGCTTGGCCTGCTGGGGCTTGACCGGCCCATGGCGCTACGCGACGAAGATGACGCGCGGGCGGTTGCGCGCCACCTGGTCGAGGTGGCCGGTGCCTGTCCTAAGACAGGCGAGAGCCTGACGATCGAGACCCCCCTGGGCGGGCAGGTGAAGTTCTACCTGGGCTACCACCTGCCCGAAGATCTCGGGCCCGATCACCTAATCGAGGGCCAGGATCTGTGGACGGCCACTGCCTGCAAGCCGCTCGCACGCCTGCGCGAGCATGCCTTGAGGATCGCCCGGGAGACGGGCTGCAGCGAGGCAGAGGCCGTCGCCTACCTGGTCTGCAACGTGCCGCCGGCCCTGCCACTGGCCGGGGCTCGTGCTCAGGCCGCCCAGCTCGCCTACGACGACGATGAGTTTCGCGAAGAGTTCGATCAGGAGCTCGGCCTGACGGTGCGCCACTATCTGGGGCCCCGCGTGCTTGCCACGCGCCACCTCGATCACACCTACTATACGATCACGGTCTTCAGCCATCTCGTGCCACCTACCGAGGTCGCCGAGCTGTATCGTGCGGTGCGCGACCGGGACGCCGCGCGCTCCACCTACTCGGGCTATCCGTCGGGTCGCGAGGCCAAGCCGATGCGTCCCTGGACGCTTGAGCTTGTGCGTTTCGTCTCCCAGGAGCGCCAGGCGGTCGTTTCCGGCAATAGCCTCCTACCGTGGAGCCAGCTACGCGCCCTGTGGAACCGGCGTTACCCGCAGAAGCCCTACAAGACCTGGCAGTCGATGAGGCGCGCCTACCTGGAGGCCACCCGGCCCCGCAAAGACAGCTGGCCCGTGCCCGGGCAACTCGCCGCCATACAGCCGTGGCAGATCGAGGAGCTGCGCAGACGCGCCCAGGCCGGCGCGTCCCTTGAATCGCTGGCGCGCGAGCTGGCGGTGCCGCTCGCCTACCTGCGCGACGCCCTTGGCGATCAGATCGCAGAGCCCCACGACATCTGAGGTGCGCCGCCTTCGTGCCGACATCGCTGCCGACGTGACGTTTCCCTTGCTGTGCGGCGGACGTTGCGGGACCAAACGAGGCGTTTTGCGTCAGTGAAACGTGTCTGTCTGAGGGCTTGGAGCTGGAGAAGCGGCTGCAATACGGCGTATTGCCCTGGACCACGCTAGCCGATTCGCTGACGCAAACTGACACAAGCCCAGCTGTTTCCTGCCTGATGACCCGAACAAACCCGACTGAAAATCATGGTGTCG
>PLTW01000050.1 GCA_003164655.1 Actinomycetota bacterium | reverse complement strand
CTGGCCGGCGGCGCCGGCAGCCTGGCGGCGGGCGCCGCCCAGGCCCGCAACGGCGGCGGCACGCTCGTCACCGGCCTCGACCGGCTTCTCGCCGGCGGCGGCCGGCTGAGCACCGGCCTGCAGAAGGCCCAGGCAGGCGGCAGCCTCCTGGCGCGCAGCCTCACGAAGGGCGCCGCGTCGCTGCCGGCCTACGACCGCCGGCAGCGCGCCAGCCGTGCCCAAGCGATGAGCGACCCCGTGAACCTGCAGACCCAGCGGGTCGACCCGGTACCCGACTACGGCACCGGTTTTGCCCCCTACTTCATTCCGCTCGCGCTGTGGGTCGGCGCGCTCATGACNNCCGGCGTCGTGGTGACGTCGGTGCAGGCCGTGGTGCTGGTCTGCGTGCTCGAGCTCACGCTCGGCCTGCGTCCGGTCGAACCGGCGGCGCTGCTGCTGTTCGCGCTGGTCTCGGCGTTTGCCTTTACGGCGATCCTGCAGTTCCTGTCGGCGGCGCTGGGCACCGCCGGCAAGTTCGTCGCNNTGGTCCTGCTGGGCTTCGCCGCGCTGGGCGTCTGCGGGACTATACTGACCGCGCACCGTCGGCGGACCTGGACGATGGCCCGCCTCAAGCCCGTCGTGACGTTGCAGTGACGCCCAGCTCGACAGCGGCAAGGCGAAGGGACGACACCGTGCCACAGGCCCACAGCGCCACCATCGACCGCCTGTTCTCGGCGGCGGTCGAGCTGCTCGGCGAGCGCGGCTACGCCGGCGCCACCATCGACGACATCGTCGAGCGCGCCGGCATCGCCAAGGGCACCGTGTACTACCACTTCCGCAGCAAGTCCGAGCTGGTCTCGGCCCTGCTCGACGACGGCCTGCGGCGCCTGGCCGCCTCGTTTCGCAGCGAGATCGAGGGCGCGCAGGGCGGCGCCGCCGCCCTGCGCGCCCTCGTCCACGCCGAGCTGGCCTACATCGAGCGCTACCAGGCCTTCGCCAAGCTCGTGATGTCCGAGATGTGGCACGCCGACCGCGACTGGCGCGACAGCCTGGGCACGTTGCGCGAGGAGTACGTCGGGGTCTTTGCCGGCGCACTTTCGCGCGGCATCGCCGAGGGCGCCTTTCGCGCCGACCTCGACGTGCAGACCACCGCCTCGACCGTCTTTGGCATGATCGCCACCGCGGCGCTCGACTGGCTGGCGTTCGACCGCGAGGCGGCGCTCGACGTCGTCGAGCGCCGCCTCGCCCCGCTGGTCATGGGCGCCGTCAAGGCCTGACCGACGGCCTCCATGGGCCACCGTCGACACGCGCACCCAAGGCCGGCGCTCATCACACTCGCGGCGGCGCTCGTCGCCGGCCACCGCCCCCGCCACGCCTGCCCTCTCCCCCACCGCCACGCCGCCGAGCCCCACTCTCACGAGCACCGTGTCACCAAGCGCTGCCCCGGCGGCGGCGCCCTTCGCCCACTCGATCGCGACTCTCAGCCGGGCGCGTCGCGCGGCCATGATCAAGTCGGGCTCGTGGTCGCCGCGCTGCCCCGTTGCGCTCGACGACCTGCGCCTGGTCACACTGACGTACTGGGGGTTCGACGGACGGCGACACACGGGGCGACTCGTCGTCAACCGCGACGCCGTCGCCGCCATTGTCGGCGCCCTGTCCCGGCTCTACCGGGACCGCTTTCCCATCCGCCGCATGACGCCCGTCGACGCCTATGGCGCGAGCGACGAGCGTTCGATGGAGGCCGACAACACCTCGGCATTCAACGGACGCTTCGTAGCGGGCTCGCACGTGTGGTCGCAGCACGCCTTTGGCCGGGCGCTCGACCTCGACCCCCTGGAGAACCCGGAGATCCGCGACGGCAAGGTCTACCCGACCAACGCCAAGCGCTACGCCGATCGCACGCTCGGTCTGCCCGGCATGATCGTCGCCGGCGGACCAGTCGTGCGCGCCTTCGCGGCCGTCGGCTGGGGCTGGGGCGGCACCTGGCACTCCCCCCGCGACTACCAGCACTTCTCGGCCTCCGGCAGCTAGCGAAAACGCGCCCTTGGCGAAGTCCGGCGGCCGGCGCAGACCGGGCGCCGCGCAAGGCCGCCGCCGGCGCGTCAGTCGCGTTTGTCGATGACGAGCTCCATGAGCAGGGCGTCGCGCCAGGTGGCGTCGGCCACCCGTTCGTAGGCGTGCATGGTGCCGACGGGCCGAAACCCGAGGCGCTCGTAGACGTGGATGGCGCGCGCGTTGGCGGCCGCGGGATCGACGGTGAGACGGTGATGGCCGCGCCCGCCGACCAGGTACGCGATCAGCGTGCGCATGGCGTCGCTGCCCACGCCGCGATCCTGCCAGGCGTCGGCCACGAAGACGTCGATCGACGCGCTGTGGTAGTCGGGGTCGGTCTCCTCGGTGAACTGGATGCAGCCGGCGATCGCATCGCCGACCATGACGGCAAAGACCGTCGCACCCGCTTCGGTGACCTGCTCCCACTCGGCCCGCCGCCACCAGGCGGCGACGCCGGGCTCGGCCAGAATGGTCAGTATCGCCGGGGCGTCGTGGTCGGTCAGGGGGCGCAGCACAACGCGGTCGCCGCGCAGGATGGGATCGCCGGCGGCGACGCGGGGGCCGCCTCTCGCGTCAGGTTCGCCCGACGCGCAGTGCGGCGCCTCGGCGGCGGTCACCCGCGCTTGTGGTCGTGGCCGGCACGCCACATGAGAAAGGCGTGGACGAACGGGTCGAGATCGCCGTCGAGCACGCCCTGCGAGTTTCCGGTCTCGTGGTCGGTGCGCAGGTCCTTGACCATCTGGTAGGGATGCAGCACGTAGCTGCGGATCTGGGAACCGAAGTTCACGTCGAGCTGCTGGCCGCGCTCGCGGGCGAGCTCTTCGGCGCGCTTGCGCTCCTCGAGCTCGAGCAGGCGCGACTTGAGCATGCGCATGGCCGTCGCCCGGTTGGAGATCTGCGAACGCTCGTTCTGGCACTGCACGACGATGTTCGTGGGGACGTGCGTGATGCGCACCGCCGAGCTGGTCTTGTTGACGTGCTGGCCGCCGGCGCCGCTCGAGCGGTAGGTGTCGATCCGCAGGTCGTCCTCGTCGATGTCGACCTCGACGTCGTCGCTGACGAGCGGGCTCACCTCGACCGCCGCGAAGCTCGTGTGGCGCCGGTTGGCCGAGTCGAACGGACTCATGCGCACCAGCCGGTGGACACCCTTCTCGGAGGCCAGCAGCCCGTAGGCGTTGTCGCCCTCGACGGAGATGGTGGCGCTGGTGATGCCGGCCTCGCCGCCCTCCTGCACGTCGTTGACCTCGACCTTGAAGCCGCGGTTCTCGAACCAGCGCAGGTACATGCGCAGCAGCATCTCGGCCCAGTCCTGCGACTCGGTGCCGCCGGCTCCGGGGTGGATGGTGACGATGGCCCCGCCTTCGTCGTAGCGGCCGCTGAAGAAGCGCTGCTCCTCGCCGCGGTCGAGCTCGCCCTCGAGCGCCGCCAGACCGCGCGAGAGCTCGGCGAACAAGGCCTCGTCGACTTCGTCGCCGGCCAGCTCCTCGCGCACGAGCTCCTCGGTAGTCTCGAGGTCGCCGAAGCGGCTCTCGAGTGAGGTGCAGTCGTCGAGGCGGCGCTTGAGGCGGCTGTACTTGGCCGACGTACGCTGCGCCGCCTCGGCATCGTCCCAGAAGTCGGCGGCCCGCATGCGCTCTTCGAGCGCGGCGATGTCGGCGGTCAGACGAGGGGGGTCAAAGATAGCTCCGCAGCCAGCTGAGGCGCTCGGAGGCGCCGCGCAGCCGCTCGCGGAGCGAGTCGAGCTCGTCGAATGCGTCGGGTACGGTCGTCGTCATGATGAGGCAGTATACCCCACTCGCAGGCTCTGCCCGCCAGATTCGGCCGGCTCCCGGGCGATGGCGTTGCCCGGGTCGGGCGAAGCCCTATGCGCCGTGACACTTCTTGAACTTCTTGCCGCTCCCGCACCAGCAGGGGTCGTTGCGGCCGAGCTTCTGCTCGACGTGGCGCTGCTGCACGGCCACGGCCTGCTGGGCCTGCTGCGGTTGCGCGGCCATGGCCGGCGCGCCCTGGGCAGATGCCGGCGCGCTATAGGCGCCGCCGCCGGTCGCTGAGACCGCGCCGGCAGAGGTGACCGCGCCGGCCGCCACCGCCGCGCCGGCAAACGAGGTCTCGTAGGCGAGCTCGTCGCCGCTGGTGTAATTGAGCTGCAGCATGGGCTGGTCGAAGGTCATGGCGGCAAAGTGGGCGAGGTCTTCGGGCAGGTTCTTCATGAGCGTCATGACCACGCTCTCGCGGACACCGTCGAGCATGTCCTCGAACAGCGTGAAGCCCTCGGTCTTGTACTCGGCAAGCGGGTCGCGCTGGCCCAGCGCCCGCAGGTGGATGCCCTCCTGCAGGTAGTCCATGTCGAGCAGATGGTCCTTCCAGCGGACGTCGACGATCGACAGCATGACGGCCAGCTCGACGGCCCGCATCTGCTCGTCGCCGATCAGCTTTTCGCGCTCGTCGTATTGGGCGAGAGCGTCGTCGACCGCGAGCTGGGCCGCCTCGTCGGCCGCACTCGCGGTCTCGATGTCGACCTTGGAAAGCGCCGGGTCGTAGACGGCCCGCAGGGCGATCAGCAAGGCGTCGATGTCCCAGTCTTCGGCGTACTGGGTGTCGGCCAGAGCGGTCGTGACGGTGCCCGCCACGACCTGCTCGACCATCTCGCGGATCTGGTCGCCGAAATCTTCGCCTTCGAGGATGCGGCGACGCTGCTCGTAGATCACGCGGCGCTGCTCGTTCATGACCTCGTCGTATTGGAGCACGTTCTTGCGGCGCATGAAGTTGAGCTCTTCGACCTTCTTCTGGGCGCGCTCGACGACGCCGGACAGCATGCGATGCTCGAGGGCCTCGCCCTCGCCGGGGCCGAGCCGGTTGAGCACGCGGTACATGCGGTCGCCGGCGAACAGGCGGATGAGGTCGTCTTCGGCGGAAAGGTAGAAGCGGCTCTCGCCGTTGTCGCCCTGGCGCCCCGAGCGGCCGCGCAGCTGGTTGTCGANNTGGTTGTCGATGCGCCGGCTCTCGTGACGCTCGGTGCCGAGCACGTACAGCCCGCCGAGCTCGGGTACGCCGTCGCCGAGCTTGATATCGACGCCGCGGCCGGCCATGTTGGTGGCGATCGTGACGGCATTCTTCTCGCCGGCGTTCTTGATGATCTCGGCTTCGCGCTCGTGCTGCTTGGCGTTGAGCACGCTATGCGGCACCCCGTGGCGCTCGAGCAGGGTCGAGAGCAGCTCGCTGACCTCGACCGACACGGTGCCGACCAGCACCGGCTGGCCCTTCTCGTGACGCGCCACGATGTCGTCGACCACGGCCGCGTGCTTTTCTGTGCGGGTCGTGAAGATGAAGTCGTTGCGGTCGAGGCGGACCATCGGCACGTTGGTGGGGATCTGCACGACGTCGAGCGCGTAGATGGTACGAAACTCCTCTTCTTCGGTCTTGGCCGTGCCGGTCATGCCGGCCAGCTTTTTGTAAAGACGGAAGTAGTTCTGCAGCGTGATCGTGGCGAGGGTCTGGTTTTCTTCGCGGATCGGTACGTGTTCTTTGGCCTCGATGGCCTGATGCAGACCCTCGGAATAGCGGCGCCCCTCGAGGATGCGGCCGGTGAACTCGTCGACGATCAGCACCTCGCCGTCCTTGACGACGTACTCGTTGTCGTTCTGGTAGAGCGACTGGGCGCGCAGAGCCTGCAACAGATGGTTGACGAGCGAGCCGTTCGCGTCTTTGTAGAGGTTGTCGATGTTGAGCGCCTTCTCGACCTTGGCGACGCCCGACTCGGTCACCGCCACGGTGCGCTGCTTTTCGTCGACCTCGTAGTCGTCGCCGGGCTTGAGCCGCGGCACGATGCGCGCGAAATCGCGGTAGGTGCCGGCGGCCGTTTCGGGCGCCCCCGAGATGATGAGCGGCGTGCGCGCCTCGTCGATCAGGATGGAGTCGACTTCGTCGACGATGCAGTAGGAGTGGCCGCGCTGCACGCAGTCCGTGAGACGCATCGCCATGTTGTCGCGCAGGTAGTCGAAGCCGAACTCGCTGTTGGTGCCGAAGGTGATGTCGGCGTTGTAGGCCACCCGGCGCTCCTCGGGGGTCATGTTGGCCTGGATGACGCCGACCTCGAGACCCAGAAAGCGGTAGATGCCGCCCATCCATTCGGCATCGCGGCGGGCCAGGTAGTCGTTGACCGTGACCAGGTGAGCGCCCTTGCCGGCGAGCGCGTTCAGGTACATGGGCATGACGGCCACGAGAGTCTTGCCCTCGCCGGTCTTCATCTCGGCGATGTCGCCGTCGTGCAGGACGATGCCGCCCATGAGCTGCACGTCGAACGGCCGCAGGCCGAGCACCCGCTTGGAGGCCTCGCGCACGACGGCAAAGGCCTCGTAGAGCAGGTCGTCGAGCTCGTCGCCGTCGGCCAGCCGCTCGCGGAACTCGATCGTCTTGGCGGCCAGCTGGTCGTCGGTGAGCAGGCTGATCTCGGGTTCGAGCGCGGTGATCTCGACGACCTGCTTTTCGACCACCTTCAGGCGCTTGCCTTCGCCGGCGTGCAGGACTCGTTCGACGATATTGGCCATGGGTTATCCTGATTTCCTTGGTCGTTCCGGTCGGCTACGCTCCAGAGTACCTTATCAGCCGGCCGATAGTGACGGTGACGATGACCCCGGCCGGGCGCCCGCCGGGCGCCGCCGCGGACGTCCGGCGAGACCGCGGCGCGCGGCTACTGCCGGGCCGGCTCTATCAGACCGTAGTCGCCGTCGTTACGCCGGTAGACGACGTTGGTGTCGTTGGTCTCGGCGTTGGTAAAGACGAAGAAGCTGTGTCCGATCAGCTCGAGCTGCAGGGTCGCTTCGTCGACCGACATGGGTTTGAGGGCGAACTGCTTGCTCTTGACCACGCGCGGTTCGTCGAGATGGTTGCCGCCCGGCGCTCCCGGCACTTCCACCCCGGCGACCGGCTGTGGCGCCGTTTGCGGCTCGGCCGCCAGGGCAACGAGTTCGGCGCCCACGTCGGCGCCGCTCGCGGCGCCCGCCTCGGCGCCGTCCTGGTCTTCGAGAAACTCCGCCGGCGGCACGGCCTTGGCCGCGCTGTGGCGCAAGGCCTTGTGGTGCACCTTGTCGTGGTACCGCTTGGCCTGGCGCTGCAGCTTTTCGGTCACGAGGTCGATCGAGGCGTACATGTCGGGCGACGACTCCCTGGCGCGCATCACCGGACCACGCGTGAACACGGTCGCCTCGGCGATCTGCGAGTCGGCGCTGGTGTGGCCCTTCTCGACGATGAGCTCGAGCTCGACCCGGGTGACTTCGTCGATGTGACGTTCGCTCAGCACGCGGTGAAGCTTGGCGAGCTTCTCCTCGGCGTAGTCCCGCAATGGTTCGGTGACGACCACGTGGCGACCCTTGACCTGGATCTTCATGAAGGCGGCTCCTTTACTCCCTGCCATCCGCAGCGGTCGGGCAACGAAAAGCGCGGGCGGCGCGCGCAAACGTGAACGCATGCGGCTCGCAGCCCGCGTGTCTCAAAACGCTGGAACACGCGTGTAGTGTCTCACCCGTCGTGTAGACGTCATCAACCACTAACACGGTACTCACTCTACCCGCTTTATCGGCCATTCTGTCGTCGAGCCTGAATGCGGCGCGCACGTTGGCGGCGCGCTCGGCGGCGCCGAGCCCGCTCTGCCGCCGGCCACGGCGCGTGCGCACCAGAAGCGAGGCGAAGGGCAGGCCGGCGAGCTCGGCGAGGCGCCGTGCGAGCAGCGCCGCCTGGTCGAAGCCGCGCTCGAGATCGCGATCGGGGTGCACCGGCACGCAGGTGACGAGGTCGACGCCGCCCAGGTCCGCCACGGTCTGCTCGAACGGCAGCCGGGCGAGACCGGCCATCTCGCCGGCAAGAGACCGCAGCGCGCGGAACTTGCAGGTCGTCACAAGCCGTCGCGCCGGGCCGTCGTAGACGTAGGCGGCGCGCGCCGAGGCGAAGGCGAGATCGCGGCCGCGGCACTCGCGGCAGTCGGGCCGCGGCCGCGCGAGCGGCGCCCCGCAGCGGCCGCACACGGTGTCGGGCAGCGGCGCCAGAGCGGGCGCGCAGGTCTCGCAGAGCCAGCGGCCGGCGCGCCCGCAGCAGACGCAGCGCTTGGGCAGAAAGAGGTCGACGACCCCGTCGGCCAGCCGGCCGAGCGAGGTCACGCGAGCGGTTTGGGCGCGGCGGATGCGACCGCCACGGCCGTCTGTGGAGCAAGCCGGGCATCGGCCTTGACGACGGCGCCGTCGAAGATGACGCAGCCCTCGCCGATGACCGCGCCGCCGTGCACGACGGCATGCTCGCCGATGCGCACGCCGCGGCCGACGATGCCGCCGCGCAGCGCCGCGCCGCGCCCGGTGACCGTGTCGTTCCAGTGGATGGCCCCCTCGAGCACGGCGCCCTCGGCGATGGTACAGCCGTCGCCGATGACCAGCGGCCCGACCAGCCTGGCTCGCGAGGCCACGCGACAGCCGTCGCCGATCAGCACCGGCGGCACGATCTCGACGTCGTCGGCCACCTCGGCGCCGTCGCCGAGCCACACGCCGGGCCGCAGCTCGCGGCCGGGCAACGCCACGGCGACGCGGCCGAGCAGGGCGTCGAAGTTGCCGCGCACGTACTCGCGGATGCTGCCGACGTCGTTCCAGTAGCCTTCGAGGCGCCAAATGTAGAACGGCTCGCCGTCGGCCAGCAGCCGCGGAAACACGTCGCGCGCGTAGTCGACGAAGGCGCCCGGCGCGATGAGGTCGAAGATCGCCGGCTCGAAGGCGTAGATGCCACAGTTGCACAGACACGACAGGGCGTCGGCTTTGGCCGGCTTTTCCTGGAAGCCCGTGATGCGCCCGGCGTCATCGTGGACCACGACGCCGTAGTGCGACGGGTCGTCGACCTCTTTGACGGCCAGGGTGGCGATGGCGCCGCGCCGCCGATGGGCGGCCAGAAGCGAGGAGATGTCGGCGTCGGTCAGGGCGTCGCCGCTGACCACCACGAAGGTGCCGCCGGCGAGCAGTTCGCGAAAGCCGCCGGTGCCGCCGGCCGTGCCCAGCAGCGTCTCTTCGATGCGGTAGTGGGTGCGCACGCCGAACGCCGCGCCGTCACCGAAGTAGTCTTCGATCTGGCCGGCGTGGCGGTGCAGGTTGACGCAGATCTCGGTCACCCCGTGACCGGCCAGCAGGCGCACGATGTGGGCCATGACCGGGCGGTTGACGACGGCCGCCATCGGCTTGGCGGTGCGATCGGTGAGCGGCGCCAGCCGGGTGCCGAGGCCGGCCGCCATGATGTGGGCCTTGGGCGCCTCGCCGGCCGTCATGAGGCGCGCCGCGCGGCGCCGCAGGCGCGACGCAGCGCCTTGTCGTAGGGCGGCCGCAACACGCCGGCCTCGGTGATGATGGCGCTGATGTTGCCTTGCGGCGTGATATCGAAGGCCGGATGCCGGGCGTTGGCCCCCACGGGCGCCACGCGCAGGCCGCGGAAGTGCGTGACCTCGTCGGCGGAGCGCTCCTCGATGGGAATGTCGGCGCCGCCGGCGACGGCCAGGTCGACCGTCGACAGCGGCGCCGCCACGTAGAACGGCAGGCTGTGCTCTTTGGCCAGCACCGACAGCGTGTAGGTGCCGATCTTGTTGGCGGTGTCGCCGTTGGCGGCGATCCGGTCGGCGCCGACGACGATGCCGTCGACCTCGCCCCGGGCGATGAAGTGGCCCGCCATGCTGTCGCTGATCAGCCAGTACTCGATGCCCTCGACCGAGAGCTCCCAGGCGGTCAGGCGCGCTCCCTGCAGCCAGGGGCGCGTTTCGTCGACGAAGACCGAGACGGCGCCGTCGTAGCGCTCATGGCAGGCGCGGATGACGCCCAGCGCCGTGCCGTACCCGGCGGTGGCCAGGGCGCCCGCGTTGCAGTGGGTGAGGATGGTGTCGCCGGCCGCGAAGAGCGCCGCGCCGAAAGCCCCGATCGCATAGCAGCGCCGGATGTCGTCGTCGTGAATCTCTCGGGCCCGGGC
The DNA here is from genome assembly GCA_003164655.1 of Actinomycetota bacterium. Classification (GTDB taxonomy): domain Bacteria; phylum Actinomycetota; class Thermoleophilia; order UBA2241; family UBA2241; genus Bog-752. The sequence continues at coordinate 8,192 of PLTW01000050.1, read as the reverse complement.
AAGCAGGGTGAGCCAGCACTCCTGGGGGCTGGCCTCGCAGCGCTGCCAGAGGGCGCGCAGCTCGCCGATCGCCCAGCTGAGGTTGACGGCGGTGGGCCGCGTCTGGGCAAGGCCCGCCGCCGCTTCGTCGAGGGCGGCGTCGAACCCGACGCGATCGCCGGCGTGGCTGAAAGCCGCCTCGCGAGCGGCCAGCGCGAGGGCGCCGGCGGCGGCCACGCCGATCGCCGGCGCGCCGCGCACGGTCATGTCGCGGATGGCCTTGGCGACCTCGCGCCACGTCGTGCAGGTGACGTAGCGCTCTTCGCCCGGCAGCGCGAGCTGGTCGATGAGCACGACCGCGTCGGGCCGGATCTCGACGGTCTTGATTCGCAACTTGTGCTGCGGGCGGTCAGCGTTCAGCGAAGCAGTCCTTGCGCCGGCCGGCGCCCCAGCGCGGGCGCCGGCGCTTGAAAGGCGGCGCGGCGGGGCCGACAACGCCCCGCCGCGCCGCCCCGCCGGTGGCAGGTCTCAGGTGCCCTGGTCCCAGGAGGCCAGGTACTTGGCCTGCTCGTCGGTGAGCGTGTCGATGGCGAGGCCCATGGTCTCGAGCTTGACGCGGGCGATCTCGGCGTCGATGTCGGCCGGCACCACGTAGACCTTGTTGTCGAGCTCGGCGTGCTTGGCGACCAGGTACTCGGCCGCGAGCGACTGGTTGGCGAAGCTCATGTCCATCACGGCCGCCGGGTGACCTTCGGCGGCCGACAGGTTGACGAGCCGGCCCTCGGCCAGCAGGTAGATGCGCCGGCCGTCGGCCATGGTGTACTCGTCGACGAACTCGCGCACGCGGCGCTTGCCGGTAGACAGCGCCTCGAGCGCCGGAATGTCGATCTCGACGTTGAAATGCCCGGTGTTGGCGACAATGGCGCCGTCGGGCATGACCGCGAAGTGCTCCTTGCGGATGACGTGGATGTCGCCGGTGGCGGTGACGAACAGCTTGGCCAGCTTGGCCGCTTCGGCGATCGGCATGACCCGGTAGCCGTCCATGACCGCCTCGATGGCCTTGAGCGGGTCGACTTCGAGGATGATGACGTCGGCGCCGTGGCCCTTCATGCGTAGCGCCAGGCCGCGCCCACACCAGCCGTAGCCGGCGATGCAGACCGTCGTGCCGGCGATCAGGATGTTGGTGGCGCGCACGATGCCGTCGAGGGTGGACTGGCCGGTGCCGTAGCGGTTGTCGAACATGTGCTTGGTGTTGGCTTCGTTGACCGCGACGATCGGGAACAGCAGGCGGCCCTCGGCTTCGAGGGCCTTGAGGCGGATGACGCCGGTGGTGGTTTCTTCGGTGCCGCCGATGATGCCGGCGGCCATGTCGGGGCGCGCGCCGTGCAGCACGCCGATGACGTCGGCGCCGTCGTCCATCGTGATGTTGGGACGGTGGTCGACGGCGGCGTTGATGTGGGCGTAATAGGTGTCGTCGTCTTCGCCCTTGATGGCATAGACGCGGATGCCGTACTCGACGACCAGGGCGGCCGCGACGTCGTCTTGCGTGCTCAGCGGGTTGGAGGCGCACAGCACGATGTCGGCGCCGCCGGCCTTGAGCGTGCGCATGAGGTTGGCCGTCTCGGTCGTAACGTGCAGGCAGGCACCGACGCGCACGCCGGCCAGCGGCTGCTCGCGAGCGAAGCGCTCGCGGATGGCGGCCAGCACCGGCATGTGCATGTCGGCCCACTCGATGCGCAGCACGCCGTCGGGCGCGAGCGACTCGTCTTTGATGTCGTACTGGGCTGTGGCGCTCACGGGCTTCTCCCGGTCGGAGGTTGTCGGCCGCTCGGCACACCGCAGGCGGCGACCTTGAGGCCGTGCAGGGCGGCGATGATCGTCGCGTCGACGAGGCAATCGCAGACCGCCGGACACCCGGCGGCGGCGGCGGCCCGCCGTTCGAACGGCGTGATGTCGGCGACCCGTGCGACCCCCGCTACGGCGACAACAGAGTATACACGGCGGCCCACGGCACGACGAATCGTCGCCGGTTGATATATGCCGGTCACCGAGGGGAACGGCTGCGGACCCAGGCTGCGGGGACCGCTCACGGGGCGCCGCCCCGTGAGCGGTCCCCGCAGCCTCACGTTCACGTGGTCGCTCACGATCACGACCTCGGGGGCGGGCTGCGCGGATGTCCAGCGCAGCGGTACCAGCAGCCCGACGGTCGGCGTGACGTCCGCCGGCGCCGCCGCCGCGGCCGCGCCCAGCAGTTCGAACAGCTCGCCCTCCCAGGGCACCGCCACGCGCAGAGCATCAAGGGCCACGACCACGGGTGTGACGCCCGGGAACAGCTCGGCCGGCAGCGGCGAGGCGGCCAGCGGCGCGGCCACCAGCAGCGGCGCTACGTACGGGTCGGCCGGCGGCGACGACGGGTGGTTCAGGTCCGGGTGCTCCAAGAGCGTGGCCGGCGGCGCGCCGCCGTCTACGACGGCCCCGCGCCGCCCTCGACCGACAGGCGTGCCTTGAGCCCTTCGAGGACGGTGACCGGCCCGGGGTCGACACCGTACAGCACGGCGAGGTAAAGCGAGGCGAAGTCGCCCACGTAGGCGCTCGACAGAAGGCGGGCCAGCGGCAGGACGCCGCGCGCCACGACCCGCACCACACCGGCCACCTGGGGTCGCACTGCCGCGGCCGTCAAGGCCAGCCGGCGGCGCAGACGCTCGTCGCCGGCGGGGTCGTCGAGCAGCACGAGCACGACCCGCCCGGCCACGCCGGGGTTGGTGGCCCAGCCGGCGAGCTCGTTGTGGTCGAGCTCGGGCAGCTCGTTGAAGAACGCCGGCGTCTTGGCGTTTTCGTTTAACTCACCCTTCCAGCGCCGGGCGGCCGGCGTCGTGACGCCGGCGCCATAGACGACCGGCAGGCAGTTGACCAGCCGGCGCGCGACCTTCTTGGCCTCGTTGTCGTCGTCGGCGACCTCGGGCGCGAGCTCAGTCCTGAGCTCGCCGATGATCTCGATGGCCTCGGCGACCTGCTCGTCGAACCCGGGCGCCAGGCCCGCGACCTCGAGAGCGGCGCCGATCGGCGTCGCCAGAAAGCCGATCGCCGCGCGCGGCTGCAGGCCGGCGGGCACCGCCACGAGCGGCAGCTCATGCCGTGCCGACAGCTCGGCGAGCCTCCCGCCGGAGGCCACGCACACCGGCCGGCAGCCGCGCGCGAGAGCGCGCTCGACGCAGGCGAGCGTCTCCTCGGTGTTGCCGGAGTAGCTCACCGCCACAACCAGCGAGCGCTCGGAGACCCAGGCCGGCAGCTCGTAGCCGCGCACGACCTGAAAGGGCACCGGCAAGCCGCCGAGGCAGGCCCCCACGAAGTCGCCGCCGATCGCCGAGCCTCCCATGCCGCAGACGACGACCCCGTCGGGCCGTTCCGCCGAGACGAGCCGCTTGCCCGTCAGCGCCGCCACGGCGCGCGTGTAGCCCGCTTCGAGCTGCCCGGACAACTGCACGGCCACGTCGAACTGACCCGTGGTGTCGATCTCGGCCAGACGGGCGGGGCTGAGGTCGTCGCCCAACGGGCGCGGTCCCGTGCCGGCGATGTCGCCGGCGCTCACGAGTCGCCATCCCGAAGTATGACCGAGAGCACCAGGTCGCGCTTCTCCTCCATCTGCGCGGCGCTGGCCGCGCCCAGGTTGAGGCGCAGCAGCGGCTCGGTATTGGAGGGCCGCACGTTGAAATGCCAGTCGGGGTAGTCGACAGAGACGCCGTCCAGGTGCTCGACGGCGCCGTCGGCGAAGCGCTGCTCGAGGCGCGCCAGGGCCGCCGGCACGTCGGCGACCCGCGAGTTGATCTCACCCGAGATGAAGTAGGCGGCGCGCAGGGGCGCGAGAAGCTCAGCCATCGTCGCCTGCTTGCGCGACAGAAGCTCGAGAATGAGCAGCGCCGGTATGAACCCGGAGTCGGCGTTGTGGTTGGCCTCGAAGTAGTAGTGGCCCGAGACCTCGCCCCCGAACAGCACCGGCTCGCGCCGCATGCGCTGCTTGAAGAAGGCGTGCCCGACGCGGTTCACCAGCGGCACGCCGCCAGCGGCCCGGATGGTGTCGGGCACGGCCCGGCTGGCGCGCAGATCGTAGAGTATGTGCGCCCCCGGGTGACGGACCAGCAGCGCCTCGGCGAGCAGCGCAGTGACGAAGTCGCCCGGCACGAAGGCGCCCGCCTCGTCGATGAAGAAGCAGCGGTCGGCGTCGCCGTCCCAGGCAATGCCCAGGGCGGCCTTCTCGGCCACGACGCGCTCACGCAGCTCGCGGTTGTTCTCTTCGAGCAACGGATTGGGCGAGTGGTTGGGAAACCGGCCGTCGACCGTGAAATACAGTTCGACCCGGTCGATCGGCGTGCGGTCGAAGACCAGCGGCGCGAGCCTGCCGGCGGCGCCGTTGGCGGCGTCCATGACCACGTGGTAGGGCCGCAGCCGGCCGACGTCGATCTGGGCCAGCAGGTGGCGGACGTAGTCGGGGTAGAGGTCTTCGGGCGTGAAGTGCGGCTCACCCGGGCCGGGAACCGGATCCATGTCGAGCACGCGGCGTTTGAGCTCGGGGATGCCGGCGTCGCCCGACAGGGGCAGCGCCCCCTCGCCGACCAGCTTCATGCCGTTGTACTGCGGCGGGTTGTGCGACGCCGTCACCGCCACGCCGCCGTCGAAACCGCGCTCGGCGACGCCGAAGTAGAGCATCTCGGTGGGGACCATGCCGAAGTCGGTCACCCGGGCGCCGGCCCACTCGGCCCCCACCGCGAAGGCCGCGGCGAGCTCGGGCGACGACAGACGCGGGTCGTGACCCACGGCCAGACGCCGCGCCCCGAGCTGCGCGGCCAGCGCGGCGCCGATACGCCGGGCGCCCTCGGCGTCGAGCTCCTGCGGGTAGAGGCCGCGCACGTCGTAGGCTTTGAACACATCGGGCGAGACGGTCATCGACCCTCCACTCCGTCGAACTCGCGGAACTTCATGGCGCCGTCGGCCAGCACCGTATCGGGATACAGGCAGCAGCCGTTAGCGATCACGTTGTCGGCGCCGATCCGGCAGCCGTGGCCGACCACGGCGTTGGCAAGGTAGCTGTTCTCGCCGACAGAGGCGCCGCTGACCACGACGCTGCGCTCGATCGTGGCCCCGGGGCCGACCGTCACCCCGTCCTGCACGACCGACTCGACGATCTCGGCGCCGGCCGCGACGGTGCAGCCGGAGCCGATCACGGCGAGCGGCCCGACGCGGCTGCCGGGGGCNNCGGGGGCGACGTACAGATACGAAGGGCCGACGTCGCGCGAGACACTCGTTGCGATGGCGCTGCGCAGCAGATCGAAATGAGCCTGGAGATAGCTTTCGGGCGTGCCGATGTCGCGCCAGTAGGCATTGGAGACGAAGGCGTAAAGGCGGCCGGCCGCCGCCAGTTCGGGGAACACTCCCCGCTCGATCGAGAGCTGCCTGCCGGCCGGGATCATGGCGAGCACCTCGGGCTCGAGCAGATACACGCCGGCATTGATCAGCGCACCCCGCGTCGGCACCGCATACTCGGCCCCCGGCTTCTCGATGAACTCGGCCACGCGGCCGTCGTCGGCGATCTCGACGAGGCCGTAGCGGCGCGGGTCGTCGACTCGCGTGAGCAGGATCGTCGCCAGTCCTCCCCGCTCCCTGTGGAAGGCGCTCATCGCCGTGAGGTCGACATCGGTCAGCACGTCGCCGTTGAAGGCCAGCAGGCAGCCGTCGTCGAGCTCGGCCTGCACGTTTCTGATGGCGCCGGCGGTGCCCAGCGGCCGATCTTCGACCACGTAGCGCACGTCGAGCCCGTAGCGGCTGCCGTCGCCGATCGCATCTTCGAGGGCATGTGCCAGATAACCGGCCGAGAAGACGACCCGCTCCACGCCGTGACGAGCGAGATTTTCGAGGATGTAGCCGACGAACGGCCGGCCGACCAGCGGCACGACCGGCTTGGGGACGCGTGACGTGATCGGCCGCAGCCGGGTGCCCTCACCGCCGACCAGGACGACCGCCTGAGCGCAGCACGCGCCGCCGGCCACGGCGCGGGCCCTACCTGGCCTCGTCGGAAGTGACCGAGTCGCCGATCGCGACCGGTGCGACGGTGCCGATGCCGTCGCACGACAGGCCGGCGGCGGCCAGCAGGGCCGCGTCGAGCGCGTTGCGGCCGTCGATGACGCAGGCGCCGCGCATGACGTCGCGGACCACGGTCCAGTCGAGCGCGACGAGCTCGGGCCATTCGGTCACCAGAACGGCCGCGTCGGCGCCTTCGAGGGCGGCGAGGGCGCTCGTGGCGATCGCGACACCCGGGAACAGGTCGGCGCGCGCGCCGGGCGCCACCATCGGGTCGTAAGCGGAGACCCGGGCGCCCTCGGCCCGCAGCCGCGCGGCGAGCACGATCGAGGCCGCCTCGCGCAGGTCGTCGGTATGCGGCTTGAATGTGAGGCCGAGAAGCGCGACGTGCTTGCCGCGCAGGCGGCCCAGTCGTTCCTGCAGCTTGCCCACCACCCGGCGTTTCTGCAGATGGTTGACCTCGATGACCGCGTTCAGGAGCTGAAAGTGATAGCCGGAGTTGCCGGCGAGCTGCTTGAGGGCCTGCACGTCTTTGGGAAAGCAGGAGCCGCCGTAGCCGATGCCGGCTCGCAGAAAGTGCGGCCCGATGCGTTCGTCGAGACCCATGCCGTCGGCCACGGCGCGCACGTCGGCGCCGACCACCTCGCAGACGTTGGCGATTTCGTTGATGAACGAGATCTTCGTGGCCAGGAACGCATTGGAGGCGTACTTGATCATCTCGGCGGTGGGCACGCTGGTGCGCACGACGGTCGTTTCGATGCCGGCGAAGAGCTGTTGGATCTCGTCGCCGTCGCGCTCGCGGTAGGCGCCGATCACGATACGGTCCGGGTGCAGCACGTCGTCGACCGCGGCGCCCTCGCGCAGGAACTCGGGGTTGGAGACGTAGCCGATCGCCGTCGCGCCGGCGCTCTCGAGCTCGGCCAGGACGCGCTCGCCGGTGCCCACCGGCACGGTGCTCTTCATGACCAGCAGCCGCTCGCCGCCGCGGGCGCTGACGTCGCTCACGACCCGTTCGACGCGCGACAGGTCGGCGTCGCCCGACGGCGACGGCGGCGTGTCGACGGCGATGAACAGCACGCGCGAGCGCTCGCAGAGCTCATCGTAGGAGGTCGTGAACGACAGGCGCTCGCGGGCGCCGGCCATGAGCTCGTCGAGACCCGGTTCGTAGATCGGCACGAGCCCGGCGCGCAGCTTCTCGATCTTGGCTTCGTCGACGTCGAGGCAGACGACGCGGTGACCGAGATGGGCGATGCACACAGCCGTCACCAGGCCCACATACCCGACCCCGATGACCCCGACGGGCCGCTGTGTCTGTGGCACCATGCCCCTGCTCCCTCACTCGCGCTGGCGGGCGCCTAGTCTACCATAGGCGCCCGGTGCAGCCGGGCGCCGTGGATCGCTTGGCCGGACGGCCGCGCGCAGCGCTCAGGGCGTAGCCGGCGCAGCCAGCGCGGCGCTCAGATCGGCGCTCGAGTTGTCGTCGTTGGGGTTGAGCGCCAAGGCGTGCCGCAGCGACGCCGCCGCCGCAGTCCTGAGCCCCAGCACGTTCAACTGCATGTCGCCGAGCTCGTAGTAGGTCAGGTAGTTCTGCGGCTGCAGGCGGACCGCCTGCTCGAGCGTGGCGACGGCCGCGCTCGCCTGGCCCTCCTGCTGCTCGATCAGCGCGAGCGTGAACAGCGGGTCGACCGCCAGCGGGTCGAAGCGGTGGGCCCGGTGCGCCTGCACGGCCGCCGCCGCCGTGCGGTTGCCGCTGGCCAGAACGATGGCCCGCGCCAGAGCGCTCTGCGACAGATAGGGTGACAGGAAGCTCAGCGCCACGATGACCAGCACGCCGCTGGCCAGCACGCGCGAGGCGGTGCCCAAGCGCAAGGCGCGGGGCGCGGCGCGCGCGGCGGGGGCGTCGGAGGCGTCGGGCGAGCCGGCCGCCGCAAGGTCGGCCCGCCGGCCCCGCAGGTAGGCAGCCGCCACCCCGGCGAGCAGCAGGAACGCAAGCGCGGCGGCGGCCATGTCCCAGTCCCAGTCGATCGTCATGTGGGCCGCGAAGGCGACGATCGCGGCCTGTAGGGCGGCCAGCAGGCCGCGGTCGGCGTCGCGCGCCGCCCGGCCCAGCGGCCGCAGCGCGGCCACCAGCAGGCCGCCGA
>PLTW01000236.1 GCA_003164655.1 Actinomycetota bacterium | reverse complement strand
ATCTTCACGTCGCGCTACGACCCGCGCGCCAAGCTCGCCAAGGACATCGCCGCCGGAGCGGTGCTCGTGGCCACGCTCAACGCGCTGGCCGTCGCCTACCTGGTGTTCTACGACAGGGTCACCGGCGTGCCCTACACGGTCCTGACCAAGGTGCGTCAGACGCCGATCGACGTGGCCGCGATCACCGTCTTCTTGCTCCTGGTCGTGGTGATCGCCGTGAAGGCCGTCACCGGGCGTGGCACGCCCCTGCGCGGCGGCCTGCCCAGCGGCCACGCCGCCGTCGCCTTCGGCGGCTGGGTGGCGATCACATTCATCGCCTCGGGCACGCCGTTCGACCTGCCGATCTCGGTGGTCGCCCTGGTCATGGCCGTGCTCACCGCCCAGAGCCGCGTGCAGGCCGGCATTCACACCTGGCTCGAGGTGACGCTCGGCGGACTGCTCGGCGCTGGGCTGACGGTGCTCGTCTTTCGGCTGTTCTATCCGTTGTACTAGGGATCGAGGAGGACATGGAGGACACGATCGTCGGTCGCGCGGCCGGCGACGCGGAGCGCCGGCTCTGGCTGCAGGCCAAGGCTGCCGCCGCCCAGGCATATGCACCCTACTCGGGGTGGCGCGTCGGGGCGGCGCTGGCGAGCGCCGCCGGGGCGGCGTTTCGCGGCGTGAACGTCGAGAACGCCTCGTATCCGGTCGGTCTGTGCGCCGAGCGCGCCGCCCTGGCCGCCGCCGTCACGGCCGGCGAGCGCCTCTTTACGGCGCTGGCCGTCGCCACCGACTCAGGCGCGCCGATCCTGCCCTGCGGCGCCTGCCTGCAGGCTCTGGCCGAGTTCGGCGAGATCGACATCGTCGTGAGCTCGGCGGCGCCCGACGCCGCCCTCCGCGGGCAGCGCGCCGACGAGCTCGCCGGCCTGCGTGTCGTTAAGCTCCGCGATCTGCTGCGCACACCGTTTCGACTGCCGCGCCCGGCGCCATGAGCGCCGCGCTGTTTCGTTCGGGTTTCGTCGCTGTTCTCGGCCGCCCCAACGTCGGCAAGTCGACGCTCGTCAATCGGCTCGTCGGACGCAAGGTCAGCATCGTGTCGGACCATCCGCAGACGACGCGGCGCCGCATCAGCGGCGTGGTCACCGGCGCGGGCTACCAGCTCGTGCTGCTCGATCTGCCGGGTTTTCAGCGGCCCTTCGACTCGCTCACGCGTCGCATGCAGGCCACGGTCGACTCCACCCTGGCCGAGGTCGACGCCTCGCTGTTCATGCTCAACGCCGCCGAGGCGCCGGGCGGCGGCGACCGCTACATCGCCCAGGCGGTCGCCTCGGCCCGCACGCCGTACGTCGCCGTCCTGAACAAGATCGACGTCGTCAGCCGCCAGGTCCTGGCGGCGCGCCGGGCGGCGGCCGAGGAGCTGCTCGGCGGGGGAGAGGTGCGGCCGATCAGCGCGCTGCGCGGCGACGGTCTCGCCGAGATCGTCGAGGTGCTGGTGGCCGCCATGCCCGAGGGTCCGGTCTACTTTCCCGAGGGTGAGGTCTCCGACCAGCCCCTCGAGCTGCTGGTCGCCGAGCTCATCCGCGAGCAGGCGTTGCGCGTCACCCGCGAGGAGGTGCCGCACGCGGTCGCGGTAGAGGTCGAGTCGATCACGGAGCGCCCCGGCGACTCGCTGGTCGAGATCGAGGCCCATCTCATCGTCGAGCACGAGTCCCAGAAGGCGATCCTCATCGGCAAGGGCGGGAGCGTCGTGAAGGCCATCGGCAGCGGGGCGCGCGGCGAGATCGAAACGGTGCTCGGCGCCCGTGTCTTTCTGGGGTTGCGCGTCAAGGTGCGCAAGCACTGGCGGCGCGACGACCGCTATCTCGACCAACTGCTCTGACGCCCGGCGCCGCCCGGCGCGGCGTCGGCGGGCCGCTTTGATATACTCGGGCCGATGGCGGGCGCGGCCGGCGCGGCCGAAAGCACGAAAAAGGGACGGCTGCCCGGTGCACGCTGAAGAACTCGCCAAGACGATCGACCACACGCTCCTGCTGCCCGACGCCTCGCGGCACGACATCGAGCGGCTCTGCGAGCAGGCTGCCCAGTTCCATTTTGCCGCCGTCTGCGTGCTGCCCCACTGGGTGCAGCTCTGCGCCCGGCTGCTGGTCGATTCCGACGTCAAGGTGTGCACGGTGGTCGGCTTTCCCTTCGGCGCCGACGGCATGCGCTCGAAGGTCGTCGCCGCCGAAGAAGCGGTGACCCACGGCGCCGACGAGATCGACGTCGTGATGTGCGTGCCGGCGATGCTTTCCGGCGATTTCACCTACGTGCGCGACGAGCTCACCGGCGTAGTGCGTGCGGTACGCATGGCCGGCGTCAACAACGGCCGTGGCCTCGTGCTCGTCAAGGTCATCGTCGAGACCTGCTATCTGTCCAACAAGCTCATGAAGATGGCCTGCCGGATCGTCGAAGACTCAGGCGCCGACTTCGTCAAGACCTCAACCGGGCTCGGCCCCGAGGGCGCCACGGTCCACGACGTCGAGCTGCTGCGCGAAGCTCTCAGCGAGCGTGTCGCCGTCAAGGCCTCGGGTGGCGTGCGCACCTACGGCGACGTGCTGCGGCTGATCAACGCCGGCGCGGCGCGCATCGGCACCAGCGCCGGCGACCAGATCATGCGCGAGTTCTTCGCCGCTCAAGAGACCGGCTGAGCGCCGTCGTCGCCGGCGCTAACGGCCTTCCCCGAGCTGCGAAGAGAATAGAATGACGCGCGGCAGACTCATGGGTACCCGCTCAGACACGCCGCTTGAAACCGCCCCCCGGCGCGCCGGTCGTCGCGCCCTTGCCGCCGTGGCCGCCCTGCCCGCCGCGATCGGTTGGACCGGCGTCGTGGTGTCCGCCATCTTAGTGGTGGCCGCCTATCTGCGGCTGAAGGGCATCAGCTGGGGTCTGCCCTACAGTTACCAGAACCCCGACGAAAAGGTCGTGCTCCTGGGGGCCTTCCGCATTGCCCGCGGCCACCCCAACCCCGAGTTCTTCTACTACCCGTCGATGCTGTTCTACATGATCGGCACGGTCACCTGGGCCGTGAGCAAGTTCTACGCTCCTCACGGCGCCACGCTGATCTCGCCGGTCACCTTTGTCACCGACCCCACCCCGTACTACCTCATCGGGCGCGCCGTGGTAGTCGCCTGCGGCGTGACGTCGGTGTATCTGGTCTACCGTCTCGGCAAACAGGCCTTCTCGCGGCCGGTGGGTCTGCTGGCGGCGCTGTTCCTGGCTGTCGAGCCGCTGCACGTGCGTTACTCGCACGTGGCCGTCACCGACGTGCCGGCCACCATGTTCGGCCTGCTCGCGCTGCTTCTGTTCGTGCGGGCGGCGCAGCGGCGCGAGGTCCGCACCCTGCTCCTGGGCGCCCTGGCCGCCGGTCTTGCCACCGGCACGAAGTACAACCTGGGCATGCTCTTCTTGCCGGGCGCGATCGCCTGCTGGTATGTCTATCGCGACCAGCCGGACATGATCCGGGCCCGCGATCTGGCTGTCCGATCGCTGCGCCGTGTCGCCCTGCCGATGTTCGTTGCCTTTCTGGTCAGCACGCCTTTCGCGGTGCTCGACCCGGTGCGCTTCCTCGGCAACTTCTACCGCCAGAACCAGATCGTCGCCCACGGCTGGCTGGGCTTCGAGAACGTGCACAACGGCTACTGGTTCAACCTGAGCGTCAATCTGGCCGGCTCGCTCGGGGCCGTGCTGCTCGGGCTGGGCTTGGCCGGTCTCGTGCTGGCGCTCGTCAAGCGCACCCGCGCCGACCTCATCCTCGTGCCCTACGTGGTCGTCTACTATCTCTACGTCAGCTCCTGGCACGAGCTCATGGACCGCTACCTGCTGCCCATCGTGCCGCTGCTGATCGTGCTCGCCGTGCGTGCGTGCGTGGCGCTGGCCGCGGTGCCCGTGGTCCGCCGCCGCGCCGTGGTCGTGACCGTCGCGGCCGGACTGCTCCTGGGGGCGATCGTGCTGCCGGCGCGAGCCTCGATCAACTACTCGCGCTCACTCCAGGGCACCGACGTGCGCACGGTCGCCAAGGCGTGGCTCGAACAGCATCTGCCGGCTAATGCGGTGATCGCCATGGAGCCGTATGGGCCGCCGCTGGTGCCGCGCTTCGACCTGCGCTTCTATGCCGAGGCCAGGTTGACCACGCCGAGCTACGTGATCTACCGTCTGCCTCTGCCCTTGCCGGGAGCCAGCGATCCCAAGGCGCGACTGCGGTTTCTCGTGGAGCACGATGTCGGTTACGTAGTGCTGAGCTCCGACGTCGACAGCCGGGTGCTGGCGGCGCGGGCGACCTACCCCGTGCAGGTCGCCTTTTACGAAGAGCTCAGCCGCCACGGACGGCTCATGGCGACCTTCGCGCCGCGGCCCGGCGAGCGCGGCCCGGTGATCACGGTCTACCGGCTGCCGCCGACTCTCACGCTGGCTTCGCTGCGCCACTCGCGCGTCTGAGTGCGGCCGGTCGGCCGCTGCTCGGCGCCAACCCTGCTGCGGGCGCTCACCTGATCGCGAGGTAGCTGCCAAAGCCCACCGGTATGGGCAGCCAGAAGTTGATCAGCCGGTAGACGAGCACCACCGCGACCGCCTCGGGCGAAGGCACATCGAAGCTCACCAGCAGCGTGATCAGCAGGCCTTCGACGGCGCCCAGGCCGCCGGGGGTAGGCGCCAGGCTGCCCACCGCGTTGGCCACGGCGTAGCTCACCGTGAGCGCCGCCAGGGGGACGTGGTACCCCAGGGCGAGGAAGACGAGGTAGAGGCAGAGCAGGTCGAAGATCCAGAACATGCAGGAGTAGGCGATCGCCGTGCGCTTGGCGCCGCGGTGCGTGCTCATGTGGCGCATGCCGGCGAACAGGCTGTCGAGCCATTCGTCGATGTTCTCGGGCCGGATGCGCTCGCGCCGCGCGACGCGGTTGATGAGGGCGGCGATCTGCGACACGCGGCGCCGCATCTTGGCCCTGTGATGGTACAGATACAGCCCGTAGCCGGTCAGCCACAGCAGGGCCGCGATCAGCAGCAGCGCGAGCCCGTAGCTCCAGGGCTGCAGCCGGCCGCTCGACACGACCGACACGAGGGCCACCAGGAACATCGCCCAGAGCACGACGTAGGTAAAGAAGTTCTGGGCGGCGATCGCCACGAAGATCAGCCCGTGCGGCGCCTCGCGTTTGCGCAGCGCGTTGTAGCTCACCACCATGCCGGCCGCGCCGCCGGCGCCGAACAGATGGCTGAACGACAGGCCGGCCAGGACGATGTTCATGACGGCGCGGAAGGCCACGCGGATGTCGACCACGCGCAGGATGTGGCGAAAGAGGTCGGCGTAGCCGACCAGCGACACGGCCTCGGCCACGATCGCCACCAGCAGCAGCGGCCAGCGCGCCCGGCGCAACAGGCCCAGGGCCCGTTCGGGACCCACGAGGCGGGGGAGCAGCAGGTACAAAACGACGACGATCAGAAGAAAGAAGATGATCCTGCGCAGCGCCTTGATCTTGTGCCTCCCGCCGCCGTGCCCGCCGCTGCCGGTGTGCGGTCTTCGCGCCTAGTAGAGGAACATCGGCTTGCCGAGCATGTCGCGCACCTTGGGCCGGTACTCCTGGGCGTCGTAGAGCTCGGTGACGTCGATCTTGCGCTGGCCGCCGGCGACCGTGTCGAGCGGCACCGAGGTGTAGCTGCCGCCCTGCAGGGCGACGAGCCGGCCGGTGTGGCCCTGGACGAGCTCGTCGAGGGCGAGGGTGCCGTACGCGGTGGCCACCATGCGGTCGAGTGTGTCGGGGGCCCCGGAGCGGATCACGTAGCCGAGCTGCTGAAACATGACATTGGTGGCGGTGAGGCGCTTGATCTCCTGGGAGACCGCGAGGCCGATGCCGCCCAGCTTGCGGTGGCCGAAGGCGTCGGCCTCACCGGCCTCGGTGATGTCGCCGCCCTCGGGCACGGCGCCCTCGGAGATCGTCACCATCGAGTAGTGCGAAGGGTTGCCCTCGCGGTCGGCGGCCAGAAAACCGGCGAGCCGCTCCATGTCGAAGGGCACCTCGGGGATGATGGCGCGGTCGACGGCGGCCAGATAGGCGGCGTAAAGGCTCGTCCCGCCGGAGTGGCGCCCGAACAGCTCGATGATACCGATGCGCTCGTGCGAGCCCAGCGCGGTGCGGAAGTTGGTGATCATCTCGACCGAGCGCGTGATCGTGGTCGAAAAGCCGATGCAGTAGTCGGTGCCCAGCACGTCGTTGTCCATCGTCTTGGGGATGGCCACCGCGGGAAACCCCTCGCGGCTGAGGCGCTCGGCGAACGACAGGGTGTCTTCACCGCCGATCGGGATGATGGCGTCGAGCTCGAGGTGACCCAGCACGCGCACGGCGTGGGCGGTGACGTCGACCTTGCCGTCGTCGCGCGCCAGGCGATCGGTGGCGCGCACGAACGCCGGCACGTCGCCGGCCTTGACCGCGACCGGGTTGGTGCGCGAGCTGTGCAGCACCGTGCCGCCTGTGCGGTCGATGCGACGCACGGCCTCGCGGTCGAGGGCCACGGTGTAGCGCGCCGCCGTCGATGGGTCGTCGGGGTCGATGTTGACGACGCTGGCCCAGCCGCGGCGCAGGCCGACGACGTCGATGCCGTGGTCGGCCGCCCGGCCGACGACCGCCTTGATCGCCACGTTCAGACCGGGGACGTCGCCGCCGCCCGTAAGAATGCCGATCCGCCGTACGTTCGCCATGATTCCTCCAGAAGGTGGGGGAGTGGTGTGCGCCCCGCTTTGCCGTCTCTGCGTGCCGCTGTCTTTTTCGCGTCGCAGCTCTTATGTTCGCAGCCCGAGCGAATCTATCACGATGGGCGGCGGCGCGCGGCGGGTATCCTGGGGAGCGAGATGGATACCGAGCCGAACCCGAAGGCGACAGCGGCAGACGGCACACGTGCGGGAGACGGCGCCGGCGCCGCGCCCGGCGCTCGCATGGCGCTCGGGGCCGGCACGGCGCGTACCGCGAACTACGACGGCCTGTTTGCTCGGCTGTACGACGCCGTCATGTGGCCGGCCGAGAAGCTGTTCGTGGGGCGCTGGCNNGGCACCGGCGCGGGCTTTCGCTTCTATGCGCCGGGCACTGAGGTCGTGGCCGTGGAGCCGTCGGCGGCGATGGCGGCGCGGGCCAGGGCCCGCGCCCGCGCCGCCGCCGATGTCACGTTCGTGGCCGCCAGTGTCGAGGATCTGCCGTTCGCCGACGGATCGTTCGAGTGCGCCATCGCCGCGCTCACCTGGTGCAGCGTCGCCGATCCGCCGGCCGGCTTGGCCGAGGTGCGCAGGGTCCTGCGCCCGCACGGGCGTCTGCTGCTGTTGGAACACGTGCACCTCGCCTGGCAGCCCGGCCGGCGGCTGCAAAGCCTGGCGGCGCCCGCCTGGCGGCGCGCCGCCCAGGGCTGCAGGCTCGACCAGGATACGGTCGGCCTGCTCGAGGCGGCCGGGTTCACGGTGCAGCGGCGTCGGGACCACCTCTGGGGCTGGATCGTGGAACTCGAGGCGCGCCGCTAGGCTCGCACAGAGCGGTTCGGGTTGCCCGAGCGCTCGAATTGTGGTCTACTACGCCACCAGCGACCGACAAGCGCTGCGGTTCCCCCCTCATCCTCCCTTTCCTTTGCTCTTCGAGCACACCTGCGACGTGTGCCGGGCAGGTGCGGGCCGTGGGGGGGTCCGACAGCGCGGCCAGGTCCGACGGCACAGGTCAGTCCGCTGCCGCCGGACACACGACGTCGAAGGGACCACGTGACCGGATGGCAGAAGACAATCCTCGCACTCCTCATCATCATCAGCGCACTTTCGATCCCCTCAGCCTTCTTTCTCGCCTCTCCTAGCCAGGCTCGCGCCGCGAGCCTCGATGCCCGCCTGACCCACACCCGCCGCGAGCTGCGCCATGCCCGCATGGCGCTGCGCCACGACCGTCTCGCCTACGCGGCGGCGCTGGCGGCAACGTCGGCGGCCCCGAGCGCCGCGCCCACAACCTCGGCGGCCCTGCCCGCGGCGGTACCCGCCGGCGCAGCAGCGGCCTCACCGCTACCGGTGCCCGCGACGGCGTCTGCCGCGAACCTGGTCCGCCTGCTGCGCGCCGTGCGCGGCGAGCAGCATCGGGTGCGCGCCCTGACCACCCTGGTCGGCCGGCTGCGGCACGAGCTCGTTCTGCGCCGGGCGGCGGCGCACGGCGACTGGATGCCGATCGTGCGCGAGGCGGCGCACCGCAATCGCATCAGCGCGACCGGCCTGCGACGGCTCATGTCGCTCGAATCGGGTGGTCGCGCCCACGCCGAGAACGGCAGCTTCCACGGCCTCTACCAATACTGCTGGTCGACGTGGCGGGCCGCCTGGAACCCCTGGCGCGGGTCGTCGCTGTACGACGGCGAGGCGCAGATCCGCGCCACCGCGCTGGCTATCCGCCGGGGCATGGGCCGGCAGATGTGGCCCAACACCTACCCGCGCGCCTTCTAGGAGCGGCGTGGCCAGACGGGGCGGCGGCGGAGTGCTCGTACGAGCACTCCGCCGCCGCCCCGGCCATGTCTAGCTCAGGCTCATGATGTAGCGTTCGGCCGAGGCTGCGGCGGTCGAGCCCTCGGCCACCGCGGTGGCGATCATCTTGACCTTGCCGGGGTACTGGGCAAAGTCGCCGGCGGCGAACAGCCCCGGGGTGGCGGTCTCCATGGCCGAGCCTACGGGCAGCTTCGAACCGTCGATGCCGAGCTCCCAGAGCTCGACGCCGCGCAGCTCGGGCACCTGGCCGATGCTCACCATGAGCAGGTCGGCGCGACACTCCACCGTGGTCTCGTCGGCCAGCGCCACGATCACGCGCTCCAGGCGCTCCAGACCGACCAACTCGACGATCTCGCCGTTGGTGATCAGCCTGATATCGGCTTCGGCCAGGCGCTGCTGGGAGAACGCATAGGCGCTGAAGGCCTCGCGGCGGTGGACGATAGTCACGTCCTCGGCCACCGTACGCAACGAGAGCGCCGTGTCCAGCGCCGAGTCGCCGCCGCCGACGACCACCACGTGCCGAGCCTCGATCTCGTCGATCGGCGGCAGCCGGTAGGCGAGCCCCTTGCCCGCGAAGCGCTCCTCGTCGGCCAGCCCGAGCCGGCGCGGCATGAAGCGCCCCAGGCCGAGGGCGAGCACGAGGGTCCTGGCTCTGATCTCGCCGCCGTCGCTGTCGCTGGCGCTGTCGCCGTTCGCCTCGCTGCCGCCGCCGTTTGCCTCGCTGTCGCCGTTTGCCTCGCCGCCACCCGAGTGGGCGCCGTTGCCGGTACGAATCACGAAGTCGTCGCCGTCGCGGCTTACGAACTGCACCGGCCGCCACTCGAACAGGTCGGCGCCGAAGCGGCCGGCCTGCTCGGCCAGCCGCAAGGCGATGTCGCCCGAGGCGATCTCGGCGTGCGCCGGAAAGTTGGTCACCGGTTTGGTGGGGTAGAGGTTGATGAGCTGACCGCCGAAGGCCTCGGCCTCCAGGACCGCGGTCGAAAGCCCGCGCATACCGCCGTACATCGCTGTCGACAGGCCCGCCGGTCCGCCGCCGATCACCGCGAGGTCGTAACGTGCCATCGAGATCCTCCTCGAACCATAAACAAGATCAATATAGTCCGAGTATCCCACGGAGTGGCTCGTCGCAAGCGGAGCTGAGGCGGGGAGGTGGGCGCGCGGCGTCGGGCTGGGCGCGGGCGGGCAGCCAGTCAGGCGGCGGGCAGTCAGTCGGGCGGCCGCGGCAGCGAGTCAACCGGGCGGCGAAGCCGCTATAATGACTCGCTGCCCGCCGCCGCCCAGGCCGCGGGTGAGTGGGTGTACGCGGGGGCTCGTAGCGCGGCGCCTCCGCGACCAGGCCGGAGTGGCGGAACTGGCAGACGCGCCGGACTCAAAATCCGGTGCCGTTCACGCGGCGTGCGGGTTCGACCCCCGCCTCCGGCACCAAGTCGTTCCCAGGGCAGGTGGGTGCCCCGCTCGGGGCTGCGATCTGCCTTCGCGGCACGCGCGATTGCCGCCCCCATCGCGGCGTTGCGGCGCCCGCCGGCAGCGGCCTTTCGGCTCTGCGCTACCGGCGGCGGCACTCGTTCCAGCGCCCGCCTGAACGCCCGCGCGTTTCGCTCGTGCCTGCCGGCGGGCAGGCTCAACCCATCCCCAACCGAGACGTGGAGGACGACGTGGGCGAGAATCTTGCGGGACGCACGGCGGTCATCACCGGCGCCTCCAGCGGCATCGGCGAAGCGACGGCGCGGGCCTTGGCCGCCGAGGGTGCGTCGGTGGCGCTGCTGGCGCGCCGCGGCGAGCGCATCGAGGCGCTGGCGGCCGAGATCGCCGGCGCCGGCGGCAAGGCGGTCGCCTGCGTCGCCGACGTGCGGGATCGCGACGCCGTCCAGCGCGCCGCCGAGGCCATCGGCGCCGCGCTGGGCCCCGTGCACACCCTCGTCAACAACGCCGGCGTCATGCTGCTCTCGCCGTTTGCCGCCGGCAAGGTCGACGAGTGGCGGGCCATGGTCGACACCAACCTCACCGGCGCGCTGCTCGTCAGCGACGTCTTTCTGCCGCAGGTCGTCGCCGCCCGGGGTGACATCGTCAATGTCAGTTCGGTCGCCGGGCGCACGACCGGACCCAACTCCTCGGTCTATAACGCCACCAAGTGGGGCCTCACTGCCTGGTCGGACGCGCTGCGCAAGGAGCTCGTAAAGGCCGGCGTGCGCGTGATCGTCATCGAACCGGGCGCCGTGGCCACCGAACTGACCGACCACATCAGCGACGATCGCCTGCGCGAGGGGATGCAGGGTTTCTACGACTCGGTGGGCGCTCTGCAGGCAGACGACATCGCCGCGGCGATCGCCTTTGCCGTCGGCCAGCCGCACCGGGTATCGCTCAACGAGATCCTCATCAGGCCGACCGGCCAGGAGGGCTGAGTCGCCCACCCGATCGCGACGCCCTAGCAGGCTGCTGAAAAAGCAGCCGCCTCAACCTTACTGACAGCCTGGCGGAGGAGAAGCCCGCGCGCGCCTGAAAGGTGGTAGCGTGCCTGTCGAAGGGCGAGCGGAGGTGGCTAAGGATGCGCGGGGACGAACA
>PLTW01000054.1 GCA_003164655.1 Actinomycetota bacterium | reverse complement strand
GCGGGCGGCGGCCGCCGCCTCGGAGCGCGCCCGAGCCCGCGCCAGAGCCGCCGTCTCGCGCGCCTCGGTGGCCTTGAGCGCGTCGCGGCGCTCGACCAGGCCCTCGAGACGCGCCCGTCGGGCGATCAGAAGCGCCGCCGGCAGGCCCGCCGCCAGGCCGAGCTGGCCGTTCGACGGCCGGTAATAGGAGCCGTCGCGCGTGACCGCGAGGCCATCGAAGGAATCGGGCACCGCCGTCAGGTCGTCGACCACGACGACGTCGGCGAGCATCTGCTCGAGGTGCTCGCCGGCCTCGACCGTCACCTTGTCGGCGAGCGGCAGCGCGCCCGGGAACGGCGTCGCCGGCGACGTCCGCGGGCGGCTCGACGGCGCCAGCAGACGGACCAGACGCACCCCCGCCGAGCGCAGCGCCTCGAGCAGCGGCCACTTGTCGTGGTCGCCCTCGACGGCAAGAGCGCCGGGGTGCTGGGCGAGCGCGGCGCCCAGCGCCAGCTCGTAGCCGCGCTCGCAGCTCAACGCCGCGGACAGCTCGACCACGCCCGGGAAGCGCTCGACCACGCCCAGCACGTCGGCGTCGACCTCACGCAGCTCGGCCAGCGAGGCGCCGGCGTGTTCGAGATCGGCCTCGACCCCCGCCCGCTCGGCGGCGACCTGCTGCCACGCCGCCGCGGCAGCAGCGAGC
The DNA here is from genome assembly GCA_003164655.1 of Actinomycetota bacterium. Lineage (GTDB taxonomy): Bacteria > Actinomycetota > Thermoleophilia > UBA2241 > UBA2241 > Bog-752. The sequence continues at coordinate 13,945 of PLTW01000054.1, read as the reverse complement.
GTGGCGGCAGTCGCTCCGGCCTCGTCGGCGGCCGCGTCGGCAGTTGTCTCGGCGGCCGTCATGTCGGCCGCCGCCGAGACGAGCGCGTCGTGAGAGGCGATCTCGTCGGCTGAGAGCGCGCTGCGCGCCGCCTCGAGCGCCGTCACCTCGGCGACCAGCCGCTCGCGCTCGGCCTCGACCACGGCTCGCCGCCGGCCGGCGCGCTCGCCCCGGGCCGTGGCCGTCTCGAGCTCGAGCTCGAGACGCGCGCCGGCGCCACGCTGCTCGCTGAGCGCGCTGCGCGCTGTCGTGAGTCGCTCGGCGGCGGCGGTCTGGGCCGCCTCGCAAACGGCCAGCGTCTGCTCGAAGAGCTCCAGGCCGGCAGCCCCATCGGGCTCGGCCGGCGCCACGCCGCTCGAAAGCTCGGCGATCAGGCTCTCGCGCTCCGCCGCGGCCGCGCGACGCACCTCGTCGAGCAGCGCGCCACGCTGCTCGATCAACCTGCGACAGCCGCCCAGCCGGTCGCCCAGATAGCGCGCCCGCAGAGCGCGCCCGGCGCGCCGCTCCCGTTCGCGCGTGTCGCGCGCGAACGACTCCTCCTCGGCCAGGCGCGCCGTCTCGGTCTGCGCCAGCCGGGCCGAGGTGGCGGCCCTGCGGGCCGCCACCTCGGCCAGCGTAGCGCGCTCCGCGGCGAGGCCCTCGTCGAGTGTCTCGAGCTCGCCGCATAGCAGCCGGCCACGGGTCTCGGCGATCTCGCGCTCGATGGCGCGCAGCGTTTCGGCGGCGCTTGCCTGACGGCGCAGGGGCGCCAGTTGCAGGCTGGCCTCGCGCTCCAGGTCGTGGGCTCGTTCGAGGTTGCGCCGGACCTCTCGCAGCTTGATCTCGGAGCGCTCGCGACGGCGTTTGTAGCGGCCCAGCCCGGCGGCCTCTTCGACCAGCGCGCGCCGTTCGTCCGGCTTGGCGGCCAGCAGGGTCTCGACCTTTCCCTGGCCGATGATCGAGTGCATCTCGCGCCCCAGACCGAGCTCGGCGGTGAGCTCGATGACATCGGTCAGACGGCAGGTCGCGCGGTTGATCGTGTAGGTGGTCTCGCCGCCGCGCACGACCCGCCGTCCGATGCTGACTTGCGGAGTCGGCACCGACAGCGCGCCGTCGGCGTTGTCGAAGGTGAGCTCGACCTCGGCGGCGGCCGCGGCGCGCCGGCCGTCGCTGCCGGCGAAAATGACATCCTGCATGGACGTGCCGCGCATGGTCGTGGGGCTCTGTTCGCCCAGGACCCACATGACGGCGTCGGCGATATTGCTCTTGCCGCTGCCGTTGGGCCCGATGACCACCGCGACACCGGGTTCGAAGAGCAGCTCGGTCTGCCGCGAGAACGACTTGAAGCCCTTCATGCGCAGCGAGCGCAGGTACACCCTCGGTTACACTCCACCGTCTGACGGATCGCGCGCAGGTTGCGGGCCCTGGCGCCGATCGTCGTCGGGGGCCACGGCTGCGGGCGGCTGCGCCTCACCCTCGTTGCCTTCGATGAGCGGCCCAGCCGTCGCACTGTGCCCGCCGTCCCTGCGGCGGCCGCGCAGGCGCACGCGCCGCCGCTTTGGTCTGTCGGCGCTGCTCAGCTCGCGCAGCGCCTCGGCGGCGGCATCCTGCTCGGCGCGCTTCTTGCTGGCGCCCACGCCGCGCCCCAGCGCGACACCGTCGACCACCGCTTCGAGCACGAATTCGCGGGCGTGCGGCGGGCCGATCGTGTCGACCAGCCGGTAGGCGACCGAGCGGCCCGTCTTGGCGAGCTGCTCCTGCAGCTCGGTCTTGAAGTCGACGTAGCTGCGCTCGGCGAAGGAGATATGCTCGGTGAACGCTTCGATGACGGCCGGCCGCACGACATCGAGGCCGTACGTGAGATAGACGGCGCCGATGAGCGACTCGGTCATGTCGGCAAGGATGTTCTCGTTGCCGACGAGCTGGTCGAGCTCGGCCTGGTCGTGGCCGACGCCAAAACGGCGCACGAACGCCGGCAGTCCCAGTCGGGTGGCGACCTTGGCGCAGGTGGCGCGGCTGACCACGTAGGCGCGCAGTCGCGCGAGACTGCCTTCGGAGTGATCCGGAAAGCGGCGATACAACTCTGTCGTGACGGCGAGGCTGAGCACGCTGTCGCCGAGAAACTCGAGGCGCTCGTACGAGCGGCCACGCTCCGCCACCCACGACGAGTGCGTGAAGACCTGGCGCAACAGCCCGTCGTCGAGCTGCTCCGCCAGGGCCAGCAGACGCCATCCCATCTGTCTGTTCTCCCCTATGGAAGAGGGCCGACTCCCGACTAGCCAAGGAGGAGGCAGCCCCCGCCGCTGCGGTGTGACCGGCCGGCAGCCGATCGCGAAAACTAGCTCAGCCGCCCCATGACGAAGTCGACGGCGTCGCCGACCGTCTTGATGCCGGCGGCCTCTTCGTCTGAGATCTTGATGCCGAACTTGTCTTCCATGGTCATGACGAGCTCCACGAGGTCGAGCGAATCGGTCTCGAGATCCTCCTGGAAGCGCGCCTCAGGCGTGACCTTGTCTTCGTCGACGCTCAGCGTCTCGACGAGGATCGACTTGACCTGCTCGAGAACTTCTTCCCTCGTCATGCAGTGACCTCCGGCTCAATATTTGAGCCTACTCTACCAGAACCCCAAGGCGGTGCAACACGCTCAGCCGCCGCGGCGCCGAGGTAACGGCCCGGCCGCGGCGGACTACTCGGCACCGGCGCCCAGGCGTCGGGCGATCGCCGGCAGCAGGTCGCTCGTGACGCCCCGCGAGGCCGTGCGGATGCCGTTGGCGACCCCCTGGGCGTGAGAGCTGCCGTGGCCGACGATCATCGGCCGCCGCAGACCCAGCAGGTAGGCTCCACCGTACTGCTCGGGGTCGAGAGCTGCGCCGATGCGCTTGAGGTCGGGGGCCATGATGGCGGCGCCGATCTTAGCGCGCAGCGAGCCCAGGACCGCGTTGCGGATCTCGCCGACGATGGTGCGGGCCGTGCCCTCGAACACCTTCAGAGCGACGTTGCCGCTGAAGCCGTCGGCGACGATGACGTCGACGGTGTGGCGCGTAAGATCGCGCCCCTCGACGTTGCCGAAGAAGTTGATCTGCGGGTCGGCCGCCATGAGCCTGTGAGCCTCGATCACGACCTGGGTGCCCTTGGTCGGCTCCTCGCCGATCGACAGCAAGCCGACGCTGGGCTTGTCGATGCCCAGGACCTCCTGGGCGAAGACCTGGCCGAGAATGGCGAACTGGCGCAGCGACTCGGGCCGCACCTCGGCGTTGGCGCCGGCATCGAGAAAGACAACGGGCAGGGGCACGGCCGGCAGCAGGGTGCAAAGCGCCGGCCGCAGGACGCCCTTGATGCGGTGCACATGCAGCAGGCCGGCGGCCAGCGCCGCGCCGGTGTTGCCCATCGACACGAAGGCGTCGGCGCGGCCGTCGGCCACGAGGCGAGCGGCGACCACCAGCGACGACTGCGGACGGCCGCGCACCGCGCCCACCGGCTCGTCGCCCGAGCCGATCTTCTCGGTGGCCGGCACGATCTCGATGTGTGGGGAGCCACCCGCCGGCAGAAGGTCGCGCAGCGTGTCCTCGGGGCCGACCAGCAGGACGTGGAGCAGTTCGCCGGCCGCCTCGAGGGCGCCCTCGACGACCACCTCGGGGGCGCGGTCGCCGCCCAGGGCGTCGACCGCGACGCGCACGACGACGCCCGGTTTCTGGGCTGTCATCGCCGCGTGGATGTCGTGCGGGGTGAGGACTCTGCCCAAAGAGCGCTCTACCGGCCGAGATCGTCGACCAGGCGGTCGAGGTCGATGTTGGCCGTGATCTCGTTGACGATGAACTCGATCTTGCGTTTGTCGTGCGCACCCAGCCGACCGAACAGGCGGCGGATGCCGTCGATCGCGGTGACGGTGTCGGTCGCCACCGAGACGATGGGCACGCCGAGCTCCTCGGCGCGGGCAAGCACCGCCGGGCTGGGCACGTAGCTGCCGGTCAGCACGATGGCCGCCGTGGAGGTCTCGAGGGCCGCCAGGATGATCTCGGCGCGGTCTCCGCCGACCACCACGACCTTGTTGGCGGCGCTCTGAAAGTAGGGCATGGCATGCTCGGGGCTCATCGCTCCGATCAGGTAGGTCTCGGCCGTCTGGTCACCGTGTTCCTCGCCGCAGATGTAGGTCGCACCGAGCGCCCCGACGATCTCGGCCACCGTCACCGCGGCCAGCCGCTGGCTGGCCGGCAGCACCCCGTAGGTGGTGATGTCCTGTTCTTCGAGGAATCGTGCGTACTCGCCGCGCACGAGCGCCAGCCGCGGTTCGGGGACCATGTTGAAGACCGCCCCCAGCAGGCGCTGCTTGAGGCCGTCCTTGACGTGGCAGATATCGTCGAGCAGCCGCGCGCCGGCGAACCGGGCCACGATGATCGCCCCCAGTTCGAGCCGGGCCACGACGTCGGCGCCGCTGGCTTTGAGGAAGCGGCCCTGCCAGATCTCGCCGAGGCCCTCGCAGACGACGATATCGCGCCCTTCGCGCACACGTTCGAAGGCGCTTGCCACGCGCGCCAGGGTGTCGACGTCGGAGCCTCCGAGGACCTCGTGCAGTGCACCCTCGTCGAGGACGACCGGACAGATGTCTGACAGCGGCCCGCTCAGACCGAGCACGTCGGCCACGAAGCGCGCATCGTCGTCGACCAGGGCGCCGGACGAGCCCTGCGGCCGCACGCCGATCGGCTTGAAGTAACCGGCGTCGAGGCCGCGGGCGCGCAGAGCCAGACAGAGGCCGACCGCGAGGGTGGTCTTGCCCCCGCTGCCCTCGGTCGAGGCGATGTACAGCGATCTCATGTCGACAACCCCCGGCTCGAGAATGCGGAAGGGACCAGGCCGCGCCGGTCTACTTCTTCTTCTTCTCGACGTCGAGGGCGACGACCTCGCGGCCCTTGTAGGTGCCGCATTTAGGACAGGCCCGGTGGGGCAGTTTGGGACTCTTGCACTGTGGACAGAAGCTCGCCGTCTCGACGCTGAGCTTGTGCTGAGCGCGGCGCGAGTCGCGCTTGCTCTTTGAGGTCTTTCTCTTGGGAACTGGCATCGTGTCTCGTTTCTCGATTCGCCGACACTCTACTCTACCGTTGCCGCGCCGATCTGTCCAAACAGTCATGCCGCGCGCCGGCGACTCACGACCTTCAGTGGCCGTGCCCGTCGCCCACCTCGTTCAAGTCGGCGCCGCACACCGGGCACAGTCCGCGGCACTGCGGCCGACAGACGATCTGCGGCGGCAGCGCCTCGGCGACGGCGTCGCGCAGCCAGTGCTCGAGGTCGAGCACGTAACCCTGCACGTAGGGCTCGTCGTCGCGGGCCACCGACTCGCCGTCGGTCACATACTCGACGCACGCCACGGGCACGTCGAGAGACGCCTCGCCGAGGCACCGCTGACACGGCCCCTTCACCACGGCCACGCCGACGCCGTGCAGCGTCAGCCGCCCGCCCACGCGCGAGGCCCGCAACTCGATATCGACCCCGGCGTCGGCGAGCTCGTACTCAACGCCGCCCAGAAGAAAGGGTTCGACGTCGCAGAAGAGCCGTCGCTCGGCCTCGTTGCGCTCTCCGAACGAGAGCGATCGCAGGTTGAAACGGCGCATGTCCGCCGGTGCTCCGGCCGGCCGCACGGCCGGCCGTCACGGTCAGTCCTGCGGCTCGGGGCCGATGGCCGGCGTCTGCAGGCGCTCGCGCCCGCGGCGCACCGCCGCCAGAAACTTGTCGAGGTTCACCTCGAGGTTGCCCAGCACCTCGTCGGCATAGTCTTCGGCGCCCAGGCGTATCTCGCGTTCGCGATCGCGGGCGTCTTCGACGATCTCGTGCGCCTGGCGCTCGGCGACGCGCACGATCTCCTCCTGGGCCGCCATCTGCCCGGCCTTTTCGCGAGCTTCGCTGACGACACGCTCGGATTCCTGCTTGGCTTCGGCCAGCATCTCCTGACGTTCCTTTACGATCCAGCGCGCCTGCTTGACCTCTTCGGGGATCGTCGAGCGCATCTGGTCGAGCAGGTCGTAGATCGCCTCGCGGTCGATCATCACGCTGTCGGTCAGGGGAACAGAGCGCGCGTTGTGGATGAGGTCGTCCAACTTGTCGATCAGAACCAGCACATCCATGCGGACCTACCTCTCCTTGAGGCGCTTACGCCTTTCGCGGGAACAGCTCGGCGAAGCGCCGGGCCACCGCCGGTGGCACCAGATCGTCGACCGACCCGCCGAACGTGGCGATCTCCTTCACGCCGCTCGAGCTCAGAAAGCTGTGCTCGGGCGAAGCCATCATGAAGACAGTTTCGATGTCGGGGGCCAGCTTCCTATTGAGCTGGGCCATGGCAAACTCGTATTCGAAGTCGGAAATGGCGCGCAGCCCCTTGAGAATGACGTTGGCCTCCCAGCGCCGGGCGAGCTCGACGACCAGCTCGTTGAAGCGATCGACGTAGACGTTGGGATAGTCGGCGAGGGCCTCGCGCAGAAACGCGGCCCGTTCTGCTGAGGTGAACATCGTCTGCTTGCGCGTGGGGTACTCGATGAGCCCGACCACCACCCGCCGGAACGTGTGCGCGCCGCGCGTGATGATATCGAGGTGACCCACCGTGACCGGATCGAAGGTCCCCGGACAGATGGCGGTGACGTTACTCGGCACGCTCAAGACCTCGCCTGCAAGAAAGTGACCCGTGTATCGCCGTAGAGCTTGACGCTCCTCTCGGCAAGCAACAGGCTCACGGCCTGACCCCTGGCCGTCTCGACCACGACCAGCGCTCCCGGCGCCAGTACGGCCGGCAGTCGACCCGCAAGTTCGAGCTCGACCGCCGGGTACAGTGCGTACGGCGCATCTACGAGGACGAGATTATACCGTTTCGCGCCGGCAGCGTCAGCTTTGAGCGCCCGACGATAGTCGGCAGGGCGCACGTGCACGGCGTCGGCGGGGGCGCCCACTCGGGCGAGATTGGCGCGCAGCACCCGGATGGCGGCCGGCGCGCGCTCGACGAACGTGCTCGCGGCGGCGCCGCGCGACAGCGCCTCGATGCCCAGCGCGCCGCTGCCGGCGAACAGGTCGAGGACGGTCAGGCCGTCGAGCGGACCCGTGCCCGGATCGCTGGGCGGCGTCGCCGGTGGCGTGGCGGCGGCCAGCAGCGGCGCCAGCACATCGAAGATCGCCTCGCGTACGAGATCGGACGTGGGCCGCGTGGCGCGGCCGGCCGGCGCCGTCAGGCGTCGGCCGCGCCAGGCGCCGCCGACGACGCGCATCAGCGTACCCTCGTGTACGTCGTCGCCTCGATCGCCGCACCACCGTCAGTCGCGGCCGAGCACCATGGGGCACACCGCCGGCGGCTCGTCGGCGATCACGAAGGCGTCCCGCAGCAGCAGCGCCGCCGCGGCGCGCAGGTCGCGGCTGCGGGCGTGGACACGCGCCAGGGTCTCGCCGGCGACCACGGCCTCGCCCGGTTTGCGGCTCACCACGACACCGGCCGCAGGATCGACCTCGTCGTCGACCCTGCGGCGCCCTGCCCCTGCCACCTGCGCCGCGTGACCGACGGCCCGTGCGTCGACCGAGCTCAGCCAGCCGTCGCGTCCGGCCGTGATCTCGTCGCAGGCCAGCCGGTGGAACTCGCCGGGCCTGAAGCGCCCGCCCTGTACGGCCACCCAGCGCTCGAACCACTCGGCCGCCTGCCCGCCGTCGAGCGCGCGCTCGGCGCGCGCTCGCGCCTCGCTGCCGTCGAGACCGAGGTCGGCCAGCGGCAGCAGCGCGGCGGCCAGCGCCAGCACGACTTCGCGCACGTCGGCCGGCCCACCCCCGCAGAGCACCTCCCAGGCCTCCTCGACCTCGAGCCGGTTGCCCACGCTGCGACCCAGCGGCGCCGCCATCGACGTATAGACGCAAGTCACCTTGCGGGCGTAGCTGTCGCCGATCAGTCGACACAGGGCGCCCAGCGAGGCGGCCTGCGCCACGGTCTGCATGAAGGCGCCCGCACCGACGGTCAGATCGAGCACCACGGCCGACGTGCCGCTGGCGATCTTCTTGGCCATGATGCTGGCGGCGATCAGACCCTCGCTGTCGACCGTGGCCGTCACGTCGCGCAACGCATAGAGAATGCGGTCGGCGGGCACGAGGCGCTCGCTCTGGCTGACGACCGCCACCCCGATGCGCTCGAGCTGCCGCACAAAATCGCCCTGGGAAAGTCGCACCCGAAAGCCGGGGATCGACTCGAGCTTGTCGAGCGTGCCGCCCGTATGTCCCAGGCCGCGACCGGACATCTTGCCGAACAGCGCCCCGCACGACGCCACCAGCGGCGCCAGCACCAGAGTCACCTTGTCGCCGACCCCGCCGCTGGAGTGCTTGTCGAGCACCGGACGGCCCAGCACCGACAGGTCGAGCGTCTTGCCGCTGTCGACCATGGCCCGGGCGAGGCCGAGCGTCTCGCTTGGCGAGAACCCGCGCAAGACGATCGCCATGAGCAGCGCGCTCGCCTGGTAGGCGGGGATCGAGCCGTCGACGACGCCGATGACGAAGGCCCGCAGCCGCGCCTCGTCGAGCTCACCGCCGTCGCGCTTGCGGGCGATGATGTCGTTCACCACGTCGAGGCTCACAGCACCGCCTCGCCGCCTGTCCGCGAGCCGACCGGCGGCGCCTCGAGTTCCGTCATGAAGGCCGTCGCCCATGCACTCAGGCTGCGCCCCAGTCCGGCCGTCAGCAGGGCCCCGGCGGCCAGGACGTCGGCGTGGTCGAGCGCCGCGCCCGCCGCGTTGGCCACGAGCGACAGCACACAGACGGGCAGCCCGTGGCGGGCTGCGGCGCGCACCTCGGCCGCGGTCGACATGCCGACGACCTCGCCGTAACAGCGCAGCCACGACGCCTCGGCCGGCGTCTCGTACTGCGGCCCCGGGACGGCGACGTAGCGCCCTGGGCGCACCGCCAGAAAGGGCGCCAGGGCGGCGGCCAGACGCAGCGCCGCGCCGCCGCCGGTCACCGGCAGCACCGGCGGTGCGCCCGCGGGCTCGACCTGCAGATCGACGACCTGCGTGACGACCACCGCCGTGCCCGCGGCGAGGGTCGTATCGAGAGCTCCCGACGCGTTTGTGAGAAGCAGACCACGCAGGCCACGGTCGGCCAGGTCGTCGATGGGGCGCGAGAGCTCGGCGGCGCTCCAGCCTTCGTACAGATGAGGACGGCCGCAGGCCAGCAGCACGCGCAGCGCGGTGTGTCCGTCCGCCGCCCAGCGCACCAGCAGCAGGCGGTTGGCGTGGCCGGCGACGGCGGTCGTCGGCCAGCCCAGGTCGGCGTAGGCGATCTCGTCGAGCACTTCGGCGCCGTCGGGCACCACGGCAAGGCCCGAGCCGAAGACGATCGCCAGGTCGGCCGGTGGCGGCCGCATGGTCACGGTCGCCTGGCTGCGCGCGCGTCGCCTTTGGCCGCACCCGCGGGCGATGACCGCGCGACGGTCACGGGATGACCGACCCCGACAGCGACGGCTCACGTCCGGTCAGACATCGGTAGACGGTCGCCCCGACGTCCTCGAACAGGCCGTCGTAGCGGCCGCCGCCCAGGCCCCAGGCCAGCAGCGGCGCATACTCCCGGGAGTGATCGGTGCTCGGCGTCGTCGGGTCGACGCCGTGATCGGCGCACCAGATCGCGATATCGCCGGGGGAGAGCTCGGCGAGCAGGCCGGGTATGGCGTCGTCGACTGCCTCGAGGCCGGCGGCAAAGCCGGCGACGTCGTTGCGATGCCCCCAGACCTGGTCGAAATCGACGAGGTTGGCGAACAGCAGGCCGCGCGACATCGTCCGCAGGTGGCGCCGGCAGGCGGCGAGACCCGCCGTGTTGTCGGTCGTGTGGTCGTCGACGTCGACACCGCGCTGCGCGAAGATCTCGCCGATCTTGCCGACGCCGATCACCGGCACCCCGGCGTCGTGCAGCAGATCGAGATACGTGGGGCCGGTCGGCGGCAGCGAGAAGTCGCGCCGCCGGGACGTGCGCTCGTAGCTGCCCGATGTCCCGGCGAACGGCCGCGCGATCACGCGGCCCACGGCGTGCCGGCCGCTCAGGATGCGGCGCGCGATCGCGCACCACTCGTAGAGTTGCGCCACCGGCACGACATCTTCGTGGCAGGCCACCTGAAAGACGGAGTCGGCCGACGTGTAGACGATGGGGCGGCCGGTGCGCCGGTGCTCGTCACCGAGCTCGGCGATGACCGCCGTGCCCGACGCCGGCCGGTTGCCCAGCACGCCACGGCCGATGGCCCGCGCGAACGGCTCGATCACCTCGGCGGGAAAGCCGTCAGGATAGGTCGGAAACGGGCGTTCGAGCGCGAGGCCCATGAGCTCCCAGTGACCGGTCGTCGTATCCTTGCCGGCGCCGCGCTCGAGCAGGCGACCGTACGTGGCTCCCGGACGCGGCCTGCCAAGCGCCAGACCGACAACCTCGCCGAGGCCGAGGGCCGCCAGATTGGGCAGCGCCGCGTCGCTGCGCTCCAGGACGTGGCGCAAGGTGTCCGAGCCGCGGTCGCCGTAGACATCGGCGTCGGGCGCCGCACCGGCGCCGGCGCCGTCGAGCACGGTCACCAGAACCCTAGTCATGAGCCCGCCTCGCCCGGGCCAGCGGCGGCGCCGGAGGTGTCGGGGCCGTGCTCCGCGCGTCGGCGGCGCCGGGCGCGCGGGTGGGTGCTGTAGAACACCTCGCGCAGGTGGTCGGCCGTCACGTGGGTGTAGATCTGGGTCGTGGCGATGTCGCTGTGACCGAGCATCTCCTGGACGCTGCGCAGATCGGCGCCACCCTCGACAAGATGCGTCGCGAAGCTGTGGCGGAAGGTGTGGGCGCTGGCCCTTCCCTCCAGCCCCACGCGCTTGAGCGTGCGGCGCAGCACGTAGTCGAGCCCCTGACGGGTCAGGGGAGCGCCGCGGGCGTTCAGGAACAGCTCGTCGTGGCGGCGGCCGGACGCGAGGCGGCGGCGGCCGTGAGCCGCATAGCGGCTCACGGCCGCCGCCGCGTGCGAGCCGAGCGGCACCACGCGCTCCTTGTCGCCCTTGCCCAGGCAGCGCACCAGGCCGCCCTCGAGATCGACATCGGCCACCCGCAGCGTCACGATCTCGGTGGCTCGTAGACCGCAGCCGTAGAGCAGCTCGAACAGCGCCAGGTCGCGCTCGGCCAGCGGCCCGTCGACAGGCACGCCGGCCAGTAGCCGCTCGATCTCGCCGACGTCGAGAACACGAGGCAGGCTGTGGGGATGCTTCGGGGTCTTGAGCAGCGCGGCCGGGTCGGCGGCGAGGCTCTTCTCGCGGACCAGATAGTGGTAGAGGCCGCGCACGGCCGCCATGCGGCGCGCCACGCTGGTCGTGGCGCCGTCGCCGCCGGCGTCGACGAAATAGCGGTAGACGTCGTCGTCGCTGGCCTCGAGGACCGTCGCCCGGCCGGGCCCAGGCATTGGGGCGCGACCGGCCCCGGCGGCCGCCGGGGCGACCGTCTGGCCTTCGAGCCAGGCCGCAAAGCGGGCCAGGTCGCGGCGGTAGGCGGCGACCGTGTTGGCGCTCAGCGTACGCTCGAACTGAAGGTAGGCGAGGTATTCCTCGACGACCGGATCGGGTGCGGGCGACGCGGGCCCGGCGGGCGCGGCGCTGGCCGCCTCTGCGTTCACCGGGTCGCGGTCGCGGCCGCCCGCAGCAGGGCGTGCAGCAACCGGTAGGCGTCGTCGAGCCGCTCGACCGGCAGGTATTCGTCGGGCGTGTGGACCAGCTCCATGCCGACACTCAGATTTACGCTCGGCAGGCCGCCCGCGTTGTAGACGTTGACGTCGGAGCCGCCGCCGCTCGCCGTGACGTGCGGTTCGATACCGAGCTCGCGCAGGGCCGCGCAGGCGATGCGCACCGGCAGGGCGTCGTCGGCCAGCGCGAAACCCGTGAAGGCGTCGCGCACCGTGACCTCGACGTCGATGCCGGCGAGACCAGCAGCGAGCTGCACCGCATCGACCAGGTGAGCGGTCTGCGCGGCCAGCAGGGCCGGGTCGTGGCTGCGCACCTCGCCCTCGATACGGCAGCGCTCGGGCACCACGTTGAGGGCGCTGCCGCCGCTGATCAGGCCGATGTTGGCCGTCGTGACCTCGTCGATGCGTCCGAGGTTCATGGCGGCCACCGCCGCCGCCGCGGCGGCGATCGCGCTGCGCCCCTTCTCGGGGGCGATGCCGGCGTGCGCGGCGACCCCATGAAACTCGGCCGTCACGATCTTCTGCGACGGCGCCCGCGTGATCACGTCTCCGACCGGCCCCGTGCTGTCGAACACAAAGCCGGCGCGCGCCGCCAGGCCCGACAGGTCGAGCGCCCCGGCGCCGAGCAGTCCGACCTCTTCGCAGGTCGAAAAGACCGCCTCGAGTCCGCCCGCCGGCGGTGCGCCGGACAGGTCGGCCAGCACCGCCAGAAGCACCGCGCAGGCGGCCTTGTCGTCGCCGCCCAGGATGGTGTCGCCGGCGCTGCGCACGACGCCGCCTTCGACGACGGCCTTGATGGGGCCGCTCACCGCCACGGTGTCCATGTGCGCCGCCACGACGATCGGCACACCGGCGCCTGTACCCGGCAGGCGGACGCAGATATTGCCGCTGCCGGCGCCCGTCGCCTGGGCGCTGTCGTCTTCGCTGGGCTCAAGCCCGGCGTCGCGCAGAAAGGCGATGATGAAGTCGGCCACGGCGCGCTCGTGACCCGACGGCGAGGGGATCTCGACCAGTTTCACGAACAGGTCGAGGAGATCGTCTAGGACTGCGCCCACGACTCCTCCAGTTCGCCCTCGCGTTCGTTATGGCGGCGGGCGGCGGCGCCGACGAAGTCGCGAAACAGCGGCGCGGGACGATTGGGCCGCGACTTGAACTCGGGGTGGAACTGCGAAGCCACGAAGAAGGGGTGACCGGGCAGTTCGACGATCTCGACGAGGCGGCCGTCGGGCGTAGTGCCCGAGACGACGAGTCCGGCGCGCTCGATCTGCGGCCGCAGCGCGTTGTTGACCTCGAAGCGATGTCGGTGGCGCTCGCGGACCTCGTCTGAGTCGTAGGCGGCGCGCGCCCGCGTGCCGGCGACCAGGCGCACCGTCTCGCCGCCGAGGCGCATGGTGCCGCCCATGTCCTTGACGCCCTTCTGCTCGGGCAGCAGGTCGATCACTGGAAACGGCGTCTCCTCGTCGAACTCCCACGAGTTCGCGCCGCTCATGCCGCAGACCGTGCGGGCGAACTCGATGACCGCGCACTGCATGCCCAGACACACGCCCAGGTAGGGCACGTTGCGCTCGCGACAGAACTGGACGGCCTCGATCTTGCCCTCGATGCCACGCATGCCAAAGCCGCCCGGCACGATCACGCCGTCGGCGCCGCCGAGTCGCTCGGCCACGGTTTCGGGGGTGAGCTCCTCGGAGTCGACCCACACTATGCGCAAGCGCCGGCCGTGATGGATGGCCGAGTGCTTCAGGGCCTCCCACACCGACAGGTAGGCCTCGTGGAGCTGGACGTACTTGCCGACCAGGGCGATGGTGACCGGCTCGCGACAGGCGTCGATGCGCTCGACCAGCGAGCGCCACTCCTCGAGGTCGGGCTCGCCGTCGGCAAGGCCGAGCTTGCGCACCACGAGCTCGTCGAGCCCTTCGTCGTGCATGAGCAGGGGCACCTTGTAGATGTCGTCGGCGTCGCGCGCCGATATCACAGCCTCGGGCTCGACGTCGCAAAAGAGGGCGATCTTGTCGCGGATCCCGCGGCTGAGGGCCTCCGCCGAGCGGGCCACGATGATGTCGGGCTGGATGCCGATCTCGCGCAGTTCGGCCACGCTGTGCTGCGTCGGCTTGGTCTTGGGCTCGCCGACCACCCCGATGACCGGCACCAGGGTGACCAGAACGTAGAGCACGTTGTCGCGCCCGATGTCTTTGCGGAACTGGCGGATCGCTTCGAGGAACGGCAGGCTCTCGA
>PLTW01000031.1 GCA_003164655.1 Actinomycetota bacterium | reverse complement strand
GCGGTCGTGCCTGCGAGCGCTCTTCGAGGCCGCCGTCGCGGCCGTTTCGGCCGACGCCGTCGTGCCCTCGGGGCTGCCGGCGCCGCCCAGGGGCCGGACGGTCGTCGTCGGCGCCGGAAAGGCGGCGGCGGCCATGGCGCGGGCCGTCGAGCGCCACTGGCGCGGCCCGCTGTCGGGACTCGTCGTCACCCCCTACGGCCACGCCGTACCCTGCCGGCGCGTCCTGGTCGTCGAGGCCGCCCATCCCCTGCCCGGCGAATCCGGCCGGGCCGCCGCGGCGGACATCGTCACCCGGGTTGCGGGGCTGACCGGCGACGACCTCGTGCTCTGCCTGCTCTCCGGCGGGGCATCGCCGCTGCTGGCCTTGCCGGCTGCCGGCGTCGATCTCGCAGATAAGCGCGAGGTGAGCGCGGCCCTGCTGCGCAGCGGCGCCCCGATAAGTGCGATCAACTGCGTCCGTAAACACCTCTCGGCGATCAAAGGAGGACGTCTCGCGGCCGCGGCCTGGCCGGCGCCCGTGCACACTCTGATCATCTCGGACGTCCCCGGCGACGACCCGGCAGTGGTCGCCTCGGGGCCGACGATCGCCGATCCGACGACCTTCCGGGCCGCACTCGACGTGATCGCACGCTACGCGATCGCGGCGCCGCCCGGCGTTGTGGCCCATCTGCGCGCCGGGGCCGCGGGCGGCGCCGGCGCGCCCCGCGAGACCCTCAAGCCCGGTGACCGGCGCCTCAGCCGCGCCCGCACGGTCACGCTGGCGACCGCCGCCGATGCCCTCGCCGCCGCGGCCTGCGGGCCGTGGTGATAGGCGAGGCCATCGAAGGCGAGGCGCGCGACGTCGGCCGCCGGCACGCCGAGCTCGTCGCGGCCCTGCTGGATCGGCGCGCGGTGGATCGGGCGCCCACGGTGCTGCTGTCCGGCGGTGAGACCACGGTGACCGTCCGTGGAGACGGCCAAGGCGGCAGGAACACCGAGTACCTCCTCGGCCTGGCCCTGGCCCTCGACGGCCGCCCGGGCATCGACGCCCTGGCGGCCGATACCGACGGCATCGACGGCAGCCGGGACAACGCGGGCGCCTTCATCGGCCCCGACACCCTCCGGCGGGCGGTGGCTGCCGGTCTCGACGCGCGCACAATCCTCTCTCGCAACGACGCCTACACGCTGTTCGCGCGCCTCGGCGACCTCTTCGTCACCGGGCCCACGCTGACGAACGTCAACGATCTTCGGGCGATTCTCATCGCAGGGGCCGATCGCCCGTAGGTCAGCGGCGCGCCGACGCCGCGACCTTGCCGAAACGCCAAGTCGCGGCCGTCGCGACAGCGCAAATGCGCAAATCTCCTCGCCTCAGGCATTGACATCTCGCGTGGCGCACAGGCTAGATACGTGCGACAGAGTTGGGCCATCTTGGACTACGGGGGCAGCCATGGCTGACGACCTGCACATACCACCCGCCGACGCGGGCGGAGGCGCCGCCGCGCCGCCGCCGGCCGGCCCGGCGGCTCCGGCGCGCGAGCTGACCGACGAAGAGCGCCTCCACCAGATGGGCTACGCCCAGGAGCTCAACCGCTCCATGAGCCGGTTCTCGAACTTTGCCATCTCCTTCACCATCATCTCGATCCTGTCGGGCTGCCTGACGCTGTTCTCGTTCGGCCTCGAGCACGGCGGTCCGCCGACCATGCTCTGGGGATGGCTGCTGGTCGGCGGGCTCGTCTTGCTGGCCGGCCTCTCGATGGCCGAGATCTGCTCGGCGTATCCGACCGCCGGCGGTCTGTACTACTGGGCGGCGAAACTCGCCCCAGGTAACAGCGCCCCGATCTGGTCGTGGTTCACCGGCTGGTTCAACCTCGTGGGGCAGGTCGCCGTCACCGCCGGCATCTCCTTCGGCTGCGCCTACTCCGTCTCGGCCTTCCTGGCCATTTTCACGGGCAAGCCGTACTGGACGTCGCCCGGCCACGTCATCGCGCTCCTGGCCGTCATCCTCTTCGTCCAGGGCCTGCTCAACACGTTCAGCATCCGTCTTGTCTCTCTGCTGAACAACGTCTCGGTGTACTGGCACCTCATCGGCGTCGCGGTCATCGTCATCGTGCTGTTCTGGGCGCCGTCGTCGCACTCCCACCAGAGCCTGGGCTTTCTGTTTGGTGCCAAGGGCTGGGATGCCTTTGCCGGGCTGTCAGGCTTCTCGCTGCCGTTCTACATCTTCCTGGTCGGTCTGCTGAACGCGCAGTACACCTTCACCGGCTACGATGCCTCGGCGCACGTCTCGGAGGAGACGATCAACGCCCGCATCGCCGCCCCGAAGGGCATCGTCAACTCGATCCTCATCTCCCTCATCGCCGGCTTCATCCTGCTCGCCGGCGTCAGCCTGGCGATCCCGCACGTCTTCCCCGTCATGATCGGCGGCACGAAGTACAGCGGCTACGGCGACCTCGCCGTGATCTACACCGTGTGGGCCACCATCTTCGAGTTCGCCGTCGGCAAGGTCGCCGCCGAACTGCTGATCCTGATCGTCATCGGGGCCCAGTTCTACTGCGGCATGTCGTCGGTCACCGCCAACTCGCGCATGATCTACGCCTTCTCGCGCGACGGCGCGGTGCCGTTCTCGAACTTCTGGCACCACGTCAACAAGCGTCATCGCGTGCCCGTGCGCACCGCCTGGTTCGGCGCGGTCGGCGCGTTCATCCTCTCGGCGCCGTACCTGTTCAGCCCGGTCGCCTACGCCGCCGTCACCTCCATCGCGGTCATCGGTCTCTACATCGCCTACCTGATCCCCGTGTTCCTGCGCCGCATCAACGGCAAGGCGTTCGTGCCCGGCCCCTGGGTGCTCAGCAAGGCCTGGGGCCCGCTCATCGGCTGGGTAGCGATCGTGTGGGTGGTCTTCATCTGCATCATCCTGTGCCTGCCGCAGTTCACCTGGAAGGGCGCGGCGAGCTTCAACGCCTGGTTCAACTACACGCCGATCGTGCTGGCCATTGTCATCGGTGGCGCCGGCGTCTGGTATGCGATCTCGGCCCGTAAGTGGTTCAAGGGCCCGAAGGTCCAGGGCTCGGCTGAGGAACTGGCGGCCATCGAGCGCGAGCTCAGTATCTGAGTGACCGCTCGGTTCAAACGAGACATCGGGTAGCACGCAGGGCGGGCGGCGCGTCAGCGCCGCCCGCCTTTGTTCCCGCACAGCGACAACGCTCGACCGAAAGAAGACGCCATGGCACATGGGCTGACCCCCGACGAGGCCATCAAGCGCATCGTCGACTGGAACGACAAGGACGTGCGCTGGGAGGAGCTCGGCGGCGGCATCACCAATCACAACTACATCGTCACCGTGAACGGTGGCTGGGGTAACCCCGGCGGCGGCAAGTTCGTGCTGCGGGTGCCCGGGGTCGGCACCGACATGTTCATCGACCGCGACGTCGAGCGCGAGTGCATGATCGAGGCGGCCCGGGTCGGTGTGGCGCCCGAGGTCGCCTACGTGATCGAGCCCGAGAAGGCCATGGTGATCGTCTTCGTCGACGGCGAGCTCCTGCACCCCGAGACCATGGCCGGCCATCCCGATCACCTTCGCCAGGCGGTCGAGACGATCCGCGTGTTCCACGACAACGCCGTCTTCGGCCACCCCATCGACGTCTTTCAGATGCTGCGCGACTACACCAGGATCGCCCGCGACCTGAAGGCCCCCATGCCCCAGCGTCTCGAGGCCATGCTGGCCGTGATGGACGACATCGAGAAGGCCACGGCCCGTCACAAGCCGCGCGACGTCGCCTGCCACAACGACCTGCTCTCCGAGAACTTCATCATCGACGCCGCCGGCAAGATGTGGATCATCGACTGGGAGTACGGCGGCATGACCGATCCGTTCTTCGACCTCGGCGACTTCGTCATGGAGCATCCGTTCACACGCGCGGAGGAGCGCCTCATCATCGAGACCTACTGCGGCGCCATGGACGAAAGGCTGTTCGGTCGCATGATGCTCTTCAGGATCGTCTCCGGCGTGTGGTGGGGCGTGTGGGCGATGATCCAGCACACCGTCTCCAAGATCGACTTCGACTACATGGAATGGGGCATGGAGCGCCTGGCGCGCGGTGAGCGCGGCGTCGCCGACCCCGACTACCCCGCGTGGCTGGCCGGCGTCTGACGCCGGGTCCCCGAACCACCACGGCGAGGGGGCGCGGCGCTTTCGCGCCGCGCCCCCTCGCACACGCCGCCGCCGGCGCCGCGACGCTCGCTTGACAACGCGAAAAGCGATCCTAAAATCTGATCATCTTTGAACGGTCATGGCCGGTCATGATCGATGAAGCGCGGGGGGAAGGAGTCGTTTGTCCGCTTCAGACGTTCGCGAGATGCTTCCCGCCGAACGGCGTGCGCGCATCGTCGCGGCGCTCGGCAACCGGCGGGCCGTACGGGTCGCCACACTCAGCGAAGACCTCGGCGTCTCAGAGATCACGATCCGCCGCGACCTCAGGCTGCTCGAGCAGGAAGGCGTGCTGGCCCGCACTCATGGCGGCGCCGTACGCCGCCAGCAGCCGGCCGACGAGCCCCGCTACGAAGAGAACTACGTGACGCACGCGGCCGAGAAAGACCGCATCGCCAGGGCCGCCGCCGCCATGATCGAGCCGCACGACACGGTGTTCCTCGGGTCGGGCACGACGGTGGTGCACCTGCTGCGCCACATCGACCCGCACCTCGAGGCGCGTGTCGTCACGCACAGCCTGGCGGCCGCTGCCGAAGCCCGCGGTTCGCGACTCGAGCTCGTCTTTCTGGGAGGCCTCTACCGTCCCGCGCTCGACGCTGTCGAGGGTTCGTGGTCGCTCGACATGATCGGCCACTTCTACGCCGACAAGGCGTTCCTGGGGGCGGATTGTCTCGACGCCAGAGCGGGTCTGACAACACCGAGCATCGCCGTCGCGGCCATCGAGCTCGCCATGATCCGGCGCACGCGCGGCGAGGTCGTGGTATTGGCCGACAGCAGCAAGTTCGGCCTCGTCGGCGCCGTCGTCATCTGCCCCCTCGACCAGGTCGACGTGGTGCTGGTCGACGGCGGTATCGACGCGGAGGTCTGTGAACGGATCCGGCGGGCCGGGCCCCGCTGTGAAGTGATCTAGGTCGACGATGGGCACCAGGCGTTACGGGCGGCACCACCATGAACCAGGCAAGCGACTCGGGAGCAAGGCATGAGCGACGAAGCAGCACGTGCGGCCGGCGAGGTCGGTGCAGAGGTCGGCCTGGGTCGCCCCGACGCCGACCTGGCCAGGGTGTTCGAAGACGAGGCTCTCCGTGTCGTGCGGGCCGGCGAACAGAAGGGTATTCCCCTGCGCATTATCGGCGCCCTCGCCTTTCACCATCATTGCCCGCAGTTCGGCTGGATTCAGGCCAAGCTCAACCGCGTGTACACCGACATCGACTTCGCCGCGTACGGCAGGCAGTCGAAGCAGATCCGCGACCTCTTCGTCTCGCTGGGTTACGACGAGGACCTCGAGATCAACGCCTTCCACGCCGAGGGCGGCAGGCTGATCTTCAACAACCCCACGAACCACATCCATGTCGACGTCTTCATGGACAGGCTCGACTTCTGCCACCCCATCCCCTGGAAGAACAGGCTCGAGATCGACGACCCCACCATCCCCCTCGCCGAGCTAGTCCTCGAGAAGATGCAGATCGTCAAGATCAACGAGAAGGACATCATCGACACGATCATGCTCCTGCGCGAGCACGCCGTGACCGCCGACGACGACGACCACGTGAACGCCGCCCGCATCGCCGAGCTGTGCGCGGGCGAGTGGGGTCTGTGGCGCACGTCCTCGATGAACCTCGAGAAGGTGCGCGGCTATCTCCCCCACGTCGACCTGAGCGACGAAGACAGGGCCGTCGTCGCCCAGCGCGTCGGCGAGCTGCTCAGCGCCATGGACGAGTATCCCAAAGGCACGAAGTGGCGCCTGCGGGCCAGGGTCGGCGACAAGGTCAAATGGTACAAGGAGATCGACTAGGCCACGGGACGACGTAAGGACAGGATGGCAGGATGGCACTCTTCAAGAAGAAAGACGGCGCCGGATACAAGCAATCGCGACTCTTCTTTGCGACCGACATCCACGGCTCGGAGCGCACCTTTCGCAAGTTTCTGAACTGCGCCAAGTTCTACAAGGTCGACCACATCATCATGGGCGGCGACATCATGGGCAAGTTCCTCGTGCCCATCGTCCACGAGCACGACAGCCACTACCGCGTGACGCTGCAGGGCACGACCGAGACGATCGACGGGGCCGACGCCCTGGCGGCCATCAAGGAGCGCATCGAGACGCTCGGCTTCTACCACGTCACCGTGCAGGAAGACGAGCTGCACGCCATGCAGGCCGACCAGGCGCAGATCGACGCCAAGTTCCGGCAGCTGGCCCGCGAGCGCATCGAACGCTGGATCGCCCTGGCCGACGAACGGCTCGAGGGGACCAACGTCAAGTGGTATGTGACCGGCGGTAACGACGACCAGCCCGAGGTGCTCACCGTCTTTGACGAGGTCCGCAGCGAGCATGTGGTCAACTGCGAGGGCCGGGTCGTCATGGTCGACGATCTCTACCCCACTGCCAACTGCGGGTATTCCAACCCGACCCCGTGGGACACCCCGCGCGAGGTCGACGAGGACTCACTCGAGGAGATCCTCGAGGAGGCCGTGCAGGGTATCGACGACTTCACAAGCGCCATCTTCAACTTCCACGTGCCGCCCTACGACTGCACCCTGGACGACTGTCCCAAGCTCGACTGGTCGACCGACCCGCCTTCGCCGATCGTGGTCGCCGGCGTCGCGCAGTCGGCGCCCGCGGGCAGCACCGCCGTGCGCAAGGTCATCGAAAAGTACAAGCCTCTCCTGGCCCTGACCGGCCACATCCACGAGTCGCGCGGCCTGGTCACCATCGGCCGCACGACGGTCATCAACCCGGGCAGCGAGTACGGCGAGGGCATCATCCGGGGCTGCATCTTCACGCTGCAGCCCGGCAAGGTGGTCGGCTATCAAATGACGTCGGGCTAAGGGGCCCGGCTCTTCACTGCACTGGTACTGTCATCCGGTCTTTCAACTGACATGGGGGTAGAGATGGAAGCAACGGCCGCAAAGCCCGAGGTCTTCTCTCGCAAGGCGTCGGGGCTGTCCAGGGTCATGTCGCCCTGGTCGGCGTTCATCTACAACTTCCTCACCATGGGCGTCATCTTCCCCTGGACGTTCGTCTGGGCGCCCGAGGCGTTCCCGGGCGTCGCGGTGTGGATGGCCTGTCTGTTTGCCACCCTGCTCGAGCTGCCCATCGCCCTGGCGTATGTGTGGATGGCGACGGCGATGCCCCGCAGCGGCGGTGACTACGTCTTCCAGAGCCGCGTGCTCGGCGGGGCCATCGGCTTCCCGATCGTGATGAGCGGCTTCGTGATCTGGATCCTGCAGTGGGTCGCCCTGGCCGGCTGGCTCTTTGCCAACCTCGGCCTAGCGCCGCTGTTCCTCGGTCTCGGCGTGCACTACAACAGCACGGGCCTGATCAATGCCGGCGTCTGGGCCGAGGGCCACCAGGGTGTCGTGGTCACGAGCATCATCGGCGCGGCGCTCATGGCGATCCTGCTGGTGACGGGCTTCAAGAACTACGTGCGTCTGCAGTACTTCATGTTCGCCGGCACCGGCATCCTCGTGGTCATCATGCTCGCCCAGTTCCTGCGCACCTCGCCGGCCCAGTTCGCGGTGGCGATCAACCACTTCAACGGGATCGTCGACAAGAACCCCGCCTACTACACCTGGCTGCAGCACGACGTATCCTCGACAGGCTTCAAGCTGTTCCCGAAGTTCGCGCTCGGGGCCACGCTGCTCGCCGCCCCCATCGCCTGGACCAGTACCCAGTGGGCCACCTACAGCGTCGAGCAGGGCGGCGAGATCAAGGGCGCCCGCGTCTTCAAGAACCAGATGTTCATCATCGTCGGTTCGCTCATCGCCGTCGGCGTCGTGCTGGCGCTCATCGCCTGGACCGAGCAGCGCGCCGTGGGCACCGGCTTCTTCAACGCCGCCTCGGCCTCCTACTACGGCGCCATCAGCGCCTCGGGCACCGGCATCGGCAAGGTGTACCCCTTCCCCGGCATGTTCGCCATCATCATCTCGCCCAACCCGATCATCACCGTGCTGGCGGCGGTCAGCTTCATGCTGGCCTCGCTGCAGATCACCTGCAACTGCTACATCGGCATGACGCGCGTCATGGTCGGCATGTCGCTCGACCGCACGCTGCCGGCGTGGTTTTCGAAGGTCAACTCGCGCTACCGCACTCCCGTCAACGCCCACCTCGTTTACTTCCTGCTGGGCGTGTGCGCGATCGTCGGCTACAGCTACGTGACGAAGTGGTACACCATTACGCTCGGCGTGACGTTCGCCTGCGGCTATGTGTTCGTCCTCAGCTGCCTGGCGGCCGCCCTGCTGCCCTACCGCGCCAAGGCGCTGTACGAGGCTTCCCCGGGAGCCAAGTACACGCTCGCCGGCATCCCGCTGGTGACCATCCTCGGGCTCATCGGCTTCGTCGCCGGCGGGGCCGCCGTGGTCGCGTTCCTGGTGAAGCCGGCCTACGGTTTGACCGGCACCTCACCGGGTCTCACCTACGCGATCGTGGGCGGCATCTTCGTCTTCAGCGTGGTCATCTACTGGATCGGCCGCTACTACCAGAAGGGCAAGGGCATAGACATCTCCTATGCCTTCCTCGAAGTGCCGCCCGAGTGAGGCAGCGGCTCTAGGCCTTTTGCGCTCGCGGCCCATCGCCACCGAATCGACCCGCCCGCCACCGCCGCCCGCGGCTCGGCCGCGCGTCGGGGCTCGAGCAGCACCACGACGAGGGGATCACGCATGACCAGCGCTACCATCACACCCGACGAGGTCATCGGCAAGATCGAGGACTGGCACGGCAATGACATCCGCTGGGAAGTGCTCGGCGGCGGCATCACCAACTTCAACTATCTGGTCACCGTCGCCGGCGCGGCCGGAGGGGCCGCGGAGGCCGGCAGGTACGTGCTGCGCATCCCCGGCCTGGGTACCGATACCTTCATCGACCGCGAACGCGANNGAGAAGATCGCCAGAGCCGTGCGCACCTACCACGACCGCGCCGTTTTCGACAACGAGATCCGCGTGTTCGAGATGATCCGTGAGTACGCGGTCATGGCGCGCGACGTCGGGGCGCCGCGGCCGCCCGAGCTCGACCGCATGTTCTCGATCGGCGAGACGATCGAGGCGGCCATGGAGCGCGACGAGCCCTCCCCCACCGCCTGCCACTGCGACCTTCTGTCGGAGAACTTCATCCTCGACGGCGACGGCAAGATGTGGGTCATCGACTGGGAATACGGCGGCATGACCGACCCTTACTTCGACCTCGGCGACTTCTGTGTCGAGCACCCGCTGTCGGCCGACGAGGAGAAGGCGATCCTCACCTGGTACTGCGGCGAGATGGACGAGCGGCGCTACAGCCGCATGATGCTCCACAAGCTCGTCGCCGATCTGTGGTGGAGCATCTGGGCCATGATCCAGAGCCGGCTCTCCAAGATCGACTTCGACTTCTACCAGTACGGCATGAACCGCATGAGGCGCTTCGCCGACAATGTCGCCGATCCCGGCTACCAGGGGTGGCTCGCGCAGGTATAGCGGCTCACCGCCCGGCGGCGCCGTCAGGCGCGACTGCCGACCGAGACGCACACCGCCCCGCACCCCCGGAGCGCGAAGGGGCCGCGGCCGCCATCTGGCAGCCGCGGCCCCTTTCTTGGCCCTTGAGGTGCGCCGCGCCGACCCACCTCGGCGGGGCGCTCTCAGGCGTGCAGTCCCGTCTTCTTCTTGAACTGCTCGACCGAGTTGATCTTGATGTCGAGCAGTTCCGCGATCTTGATCTTGGCCGCTATGCCCTTGGCCACGCCCGGCACGCCGGTGACGACACCGATGTCGAGCTCCTCGCGCAGGTTGCGCATGAGGTGCGGATCGGAGAGATCGAGCGGGCTGACGTGCAGCTTGTCGGCCACGTACTTCTTGGCTTCCGTGATCCTCATCTTCTTGAGCTCCATCCGTGCTACCAGATCTCCAGCAGCCCTGATGCCACCCATCGACGAGGCCAGCAGATGCGCCATGTGCATGCCGGCTGGATCGCCTGTACCCACCTACAACCCGTCGCAGCGGCCGATCTCGACCATCGCCGCGCTACAGCGGGTCACGGCATCGACCGCCGGTGTCTCGAACATCGGCACGCCGCCGACGCCCATGCCGACGTTGGCGTGGATCGGGATCTTGGCGACCTCGGAGCAGGCCTTCACGAAGGTCACGGCCCGCGAGAGGTTCCAGGGAGTCGACTTTCGGGTGTTGGTGTTGACCACCGGCCCGAAGATGGCCGTGCCGGCCTTCTCGCAGAGGTCGAGCTGCTGGTGCGGCCAGAGGCCGGCCAGGCGCACGCCGTCGTACTCGAGCTGGCCGTGGAAGCCGAGGACCATCTCGGACGACATGCCGATCTCGACCGGCAGGCCGGTCTTGCCGGCAACGTGCTCGGTGGTCTTCAGGACGGCCAGGAACTCGGCGTCGCCCGTAGAGGCCACCGTGTCGTAGTCGATGCCGTCGGCGCCCATCTCGAGCATGCAGTCGCTCATCAGGATGCAGTCGTCCTGGCAGGCCTGCAGAGCCGCCTCCTGGGTCTTGCGAGCCTCGTCGATCTTGCCCAGCGGCAAGAGATCGGACGGGTTCTCGAACGAGCCGTCGGGCCGGTAGTAGAGGCCGAGGTTGGGCATGAAGCCGTACAGGAGCGGAAAGATGGTGGTCTCTTGCAGGAGCTCCATGTGAAGCTGCTCGAGCGCCTTGAGAAAGCGCTGCGGCTTGACCGAGTAGTCGTTGTGCGAGACCTCCATCGAGTCGAAGCCCAGCATCGACTCGAAGAGGCGCACGCCCACTTCGCGGTTGACCGGCGCCACGACGCCGCTCGACATGCGCGACGAGTTCAGGGCATTGACGCACCCGTCCTTCGTCATGACGACCTCGTGACCGCGCTCGACGCCCCAGATGCGGCTGGGGCAGGCGAACATGTCGTCTAGGTAGTCGATCTCGTTCTCGGTGAGCGGAGGGATCTTGGCCTTGGTGGCGGCCGCCTCGGTGCCCTCCTCGAGGTCGCGGCGCAGCTCGTCGCGCGTCATCTCGACGCTCGAGCTGTCGCCCATTCTCGTCAGAATCTTCATAGACGCTTAAACCTTCCTGCTGCTTGGGATCAAGACCATGTGGGGGCTCACCAGTCGGAGAAGCCCTCGTTGTACCAGATCTTGGACGCGCCCTTCTTGGCGCGCTTGTTCCAGGCTTTGGTCTTGGGCTCGGCTTCGAAGCGTGC
>PLTW01000141.1 GCA_003164655.1 Actinomycetota bacterium | reverse complement strand
TGCGCCGCGAGAGGATCTGCATGACCCGCTCGATCTCGGTGGTCCGCCCGATGCACGGGTCGAGCTTGCCTTCTTCGGCGAGCTTGGTGAGGTTGCGGCCGAACTGGTCGAGCATCTTGGGGTTCTTCTTGCCCTCGGGGCCGCCGGTCTGGCCGCGACGGGTCGGCCCCGACAGGGTACGCATGACCTCGTTGCGGATCTTTTCGGGCTCGGCGTCGAGGTCGAGCAGAATACGGGCCGCGACACCTTCGTCTTCGCGGATCAGGCCGAGCAGGATGTGCTCTGTGCCGATGTAGTTGTGGCCCAGCGACAGGGCCTCGCGAAGGGCCAGCTCGAGGACCTTCTTGGCGCGCGGCGTGAAGGGGATCTGCCCGGTCGCCACCTCTTCGCCGGTGCCCACGATGCGCACGACCGCCGCCCGCACCTCTTCGGTGGAGATCTGTAGAGAGTCGAGCACGCGCGCCGCCACGCCTTCTTCTTCACGAAGCAGGCCCAGAAGCAGGTGCTCTGTGCCGATATAGTTGTGCTTGAGTCCGCGCGCCTCTTCTTGGGCGAGCACCACAACCTGTCTGGCACGTTCGGTGAAGCGCTCGAACATGCTCGGTTCCTCCTAGCGGGGTTCTCTTGTATGTTACCCGATTCCCGCGACCATGCGACCCGCCGGCCGATGGGACCGGGATGACGTTCGGCCGGGCGGACTGTCTTGTTCCTCGCCGCGCCCGCGGCGAAACAGCGGGCCGCGACCGGCGAGGGGTCGTCCGGGTGCGAACGGACGGGGGCAAGGGGCAGATATTGACGGCCGCGCCGGTGACCGGCGCAGATGCCGCAGGCGGCGCCGGCGGGGTGCGCAGACGCCCGCGCCCCGCTCAGCCGCGCAACTGCGGAAAGAGGATCACGTCGCGGATCGACGCCGAGTCGGTGAGCACCATGATCAGCCGGTCGATGCCCATGCCCATGCCGCCGGTCGGCGGCATGCCGTGCTCCATGGCCTCGAGGAAGTCCTCGTCTAACTGGTGGGCCTCTTCGTCGCCGGCGGCGAAGGCCGCGAGTTGAGCCACGAAGCGCTCGCGCTGGTCGTCGGCGTCGTTTAGCTCGCTGAAGGCGTTGGAGCTCTCCATGCCGCCGATGAAGCCCTCGAAGCGCTCGACGAAGCGCGGGTCGTGCGGCGTCTTTTTGGCGAACGGGCTGAGCTCGAGCGGGTACTCGGTGATGAACACCGGCTGGATCAGGTGCGGCTCGACCGTCACGCTGAAGAGCTCGTCGACCTGCATGCCCCAGGTGGGCTCGAGCGGCACCGTGGCCTCGAGGCCGCGAGCCTTGATCGCGTTGTGCAGACCGCTCACTTCGCGCAACTCGGCGGCGGCGATGTCGATGCCGGTGGCGTCGAGGATGGCCTGGCGCATGGTGATCCGCGGCCACGGCGGCCGCAGGTCGATCTCGTGGCCGCGGAAGCTCGTCGTGAGGCCGCCCACGGCCAGGGCGGCCGTGCCCACCAGCGCCTCGACCATGGTCATGACGTAGTTGTAGTCGACGTAGGCCTCGTAGGTCTCGAGCATCGTGAACTCGGGGTTGTGCTTGAAGCTGACGCCCTCGTTGCGAAAGTTGCGGCCGATCTCGTAGACGCGGTCGAGGCCGCCGATGATGCAGCGCTTGAGGTAGAGCTCGACGGCGATGCGCAGGTACAGGTCGCGCTTGAGCTCGTTGTGGTGCGTGACGAAAGGCCGCGCCATGGCGCCGCCGTAGAGCGGCTGCAGGATGGGCGTCTCGACCTCGACGAAGCCGCGCTCGTCGAGAAAGTCGCGGATGGCGGCGATGATGCGGGCGCGCTTGACGAAGACGGCGCGCGAACTGTCGTTGACGATGGTGTCGAGGTAGCGCCGCCGGTAGCGCGTCTCGACGTCGGTCAGACCGTGAAACTTTTCCGGCAGCGGACGCAGCGCCTTGGACAGGAACTGCCAGGCGGTCGGCCGTAGCGACAGTTCGCCGCGGCGCGTCTTGAGCACCGTGCCCTCGGCGCCCACGAAGTCGCCGATATCGACGTCGAGCAGGCGCTCGTAGGCCTCGGCGCCGAGCGCCTCGAGGCTGGCGAAGAGCTGCAGGTGACCGGAACCGTCCTTGATCGTCAGGAAGGCGAGCTTGCCGTGCTCACGCCGCGACATGACGCGGCCGGCCACGCGGTGCGCGCCGGGCGCCTCGGCGCCGGCCTCGAGGCCGTCGAAGCGCTCGTGCAACGTCGCGATCTCCTCGCGCTCGTCGAAGCGCGTGGGGAACGCGACGTCGCCGCGCTCGCGCAGGCGCGCCAGCTTGCGCCGTCGCTCATCGGCGGCGCCGGCCGGTTGCTCGTCGTCGGCCATGACGCGGGCCGACGGCCCTACGCCCGCTCGATGTCGATGATCTTGAGCCTGGTCTCGCCGCGCGGCGCGGCCACCGAGATGACCTCGCCCGGCTTGTGCCCCATGATGGCGTGGCCCACCGGCGACTCGTTGGACAGCTTGCGGTCGGTCGGGTCGGCTTCGGCCGAGCCCACGATCGAGTACTGCACCACGTCGCCGCGCTCGACGTCCTGGAGAGTGACCTTCGTACCGACGCCGACGACGTCGGTCTTGATGTCCTTCTCGTCGATCACGATGGCCGACCGGAGCTTCTCTTCGAGCGCGAAGATGCGCTGCTCGAGCATCGCCTGCTCGTTCTTGGCATCGTCGTATTCGGAGTTCTCGCTGATGTCGCCGAAGTAGCGGGCCTCTTTGATGCGGTCGGCAACCTCTTCGCGTTTCTTGGTCGAGAGGTAGTCGATCTCGTCCTTCAGGCGCCGGTACCCCCCGGGGGTGAGGATGATCTCTCGTTCCGGCACGTTGACTTCCTTTCTTGACGACAAAACGGGCCGCTAGCCGCGGGCCCGAACAAGCAAGGCATTATAGGTCTTTCCCGCCGGCGATGCCAACTGCGGGCAGCGCGCGCCCGCGTTCAGCCTCGATCCGGGCGCACAAGCGCAGCGATCGTCGCGAGATCGCCGGCGGCCATCAGCTCCGCGACCTCTCCGGCGCTGAGCACGCCGCTCCTGCGAAAGCGCGGCCAGAAGCGGCGCAGATAGCCGATCGCGCGCGGACCGAGCTCGACCCGGGCATCGTCGACGAAGAGGGCGAGGGCGCGCCGCCGCTCGTCGAGCGAGGGCGGGCCTTCGCCCTCGAGCAGCTCTCCGAACACCCAGGGTCGTCCGAGCGCGGCGCGGGCCACCATGACGGCGGCGACGCCGCCGTCGAGCAGGGCGGCGAGCGCGGCGCGGTCGGGCCGGCCGTCGGCGCCGGCGCCGCCGATGTCGCCTGAAGCGATCACCGGCACGGGCAGCTCACGCGCCAGCGCGAGCGTCAGGGCGTGGTCGGCCACGCCCCGGTAGAGCTGGTCGGCGGAGCGCGGATGGATAGCGATCGCGGCGGCGCCGGCGGCGACGAGGCGGGGCGCCAGAAGGCGCCCCGCCTCGTCGCCGGCGCGTACTCCGGCGCGTAGCTTCACGGTCACCGGCGCTGCTCCGCACACCTGCGCAACGACGGCCCGCAGGCACTCGACCGCCAGGGCCGGCGTGGCCAGCAGGGCCGCCCCCGCGCCGGTCTTCATCACCTTGCGCACCGGGCAGGCCATGTTCAGGTCGATCAGGTCGGCGCCCGCATCGAGACAGGCGTGCGCCGCCCGGGCCAGCGCCGCCGGCTCGGCGGCGAAGAGCTGAAACCCGATCGGGTGCTCATCGCGCCCGCAGGCGAGGTAGGCGAGCGTGTGGCCGTTGTCGTGGACGATGCCCTGGGCCGAGATCATCTCGGTGAACACCAGGCCGGCGCCGTAGCGGCGCACGGACCGCCGAAAGGCGGGCCGGCTGATGCCGGCCATGGGCGCCATGAGCAGCCGCCGGTCGAGGCGCAGGGCGCCGATCGAAAAGGGCTGCAGCAGCTTGTCGTGCAGGTCGTCCATGGCTTGACCGTGCGCCCCGGGTCGCGCCGCCGGGAGCGGCCTCAGCGGGTCTGCTGGCGGCGCAGGATGAGCTCGATGCCGCGCAACGTGAGGGCAGGATCGACCGCCGAGATCGTGTGGCTGTGCGGCGCGATCAGCGCCGCGAGGCCGCCGGTGGCCACCACCGGCGCCGCGACGCCGAGCTCGGCACGGATGGCCGCGGCGATGCCATCGACCTGGCCGGCGAAACCGTAGACCGCACCGGACTGCAGGGCCTCGGTCGTGTCGCGGCCGATGGCCCGCTCCGGCTCGCTCACCTCGACCTTGGTGAGTCGGGCGGCGCGGCTCGTGAGCGCCTCCATCGAGACCTCGACGCCGGGGGCGATCGCGCCGCCGACATAGTCGCCCTCGGGGTTCACGACGTCGAAGTTGGTCGACGTGCCGAAGTCGACGACGATCAGCGGCGCTCCGTAGGTCTCGAGGCCGGCCACTGCATTGGCGATGCGATCGGCGCCGACCTCGGCCGGGTTCCTGAACAGGATACGAATGCCGGTGCGCACGCCGGGCCCCAGCACGAACGGCGTGAGGCCCAGGTGCTTCTCGCTCATCGTCACCCACTGCGCCGTGAGCCGCGGCACCACCGAGGCGATGGCCACCTCGTCGACCGCGTCGCTCAAGCGCTCGCCGAGCAGCGAGAAGAAGCCCTGCAGCAGGCCGGCCATCTCGTCGCTGGTGCGGTGGCGGACGGTGGCGATGCGCCAGTCGCTGACGATCGCCCCGCCGTCGCTCAGGCCGATGACGGTCTGCGTATTGCCAACGTCGACTACCAGCAGCATCTCACTCCACCACCAGACTGAGGTCGATCCAGGGCGCCGCGGTCGTCAGGGCGCCCACCGAGATGACCGCGACGCCCGTCGCGGCATACTCGCCCACGGTGTCGAGTGTGACGCCCCCCGAGACCTCGAGCACGGCGCGGCCGGCTGCGCGCGCCACCGCCGTCCGTACGGCGGCGACGTCCATGTTGTCGAGGAGGATCACCGGCACGCCCGCGACGAGCGCCTCGTCGAGCTGCGCCAGGGTATCGACTTCGACCTCGAGAAGATGGGCGTGTGAAAGGCCGGCGCGCACGGCGGCCACGGCCTGGGTGAGGCCGCCGGCGGCCGCCACGTGGTTATCCTTGACCATGGCGCCGTCGAAGAGCCCAAAGCGGTGCGGGCTGCCGCCGCCGTCGACGATGGCCTGCTTTTCGAGGGCGCGCAGCCCAGGCGTCGTCTTGCGGGTGCCGGCGATCACGGCCGCCGTGCCGGCCGTGGCGGCCACATAGCGCGCCGTGAGTGTGGCCACGCCCGACAAACGGGCCAGAAAGTTCAGGCCGGTGCGCTCGAGGGCCAGGATGCTGGATTGCCGACCGGCCAGCGTGGCCACCGTGGCCCCGGCGGCGAAGCGGGCACCGTCGTCGAGCGCCAGGACGACCCGCAGATCGGAGTCGACCAGGCGGGCGGCTTCGAGGAACGCCGCGGCGCCCGACAGGACGCCGTCGGCGCGCGCCTCGACCCGCGCCCGTCCGGGCGCGGTGAAGACGCGCCCCGCCAGATCGCCGAAGCCGGCGAGGTCCTCGGCGAGCGCGCGACGAGCCGCGTCGCGGGCCGCCGCGCGCAGCGCGCCGTCGCTCAGGCCGGCCGTCACGACCGCCCTCCCGCCGTCCGCGCCTGGGGCAGGCGCAGGGTGATGTGGCGCTGCCAGTGGCGGTCGTCGCGCTCGGGGTAGTCGTCGCGCACGTGCACGCCGCGGGTCTCCTCGCGCAGCAGCGCGCACTTGGTGATCTGCGTCGCCAGCGTAAGGATGTTCAGCAGCTCGAACTCGGGGGGGCCGGCCTCGCCGAGACGCAGCGCCGAGTTGGCGGCGCGCAGCTCCTCGAGGGCGTCGACCAGACCGTCGTCGGTGCGCACCCACCCGACCTTTGCGGACATGAGCTCGGTTACCGCCCGGCGCACCGCGGCGATGTCGCTGCGCTGCGCCGCGGGGCCCGACCGCGCCGGCAGCTCGAACTGCAGCCGGCGCACGTCTTCGCCGAGCCTGCCGATGTAACGGTCGAGGTGGCGCACTACGCGGTCGCCAAAGACGAGGCCCTCGAGCAGCGAGTTGGAGGCGAGCCGGTTGGCGCCGTGCACGCCGGTGCTGGCGACCTCGCCCGCCGCATACAGGCCGGGCACCGTCGTGCGCCCCCACACGTCGGTCACCACGCCGCCGATGAAGTAGTGGGCGACGGGCGCGACCGGGATCAGGTCGCGGCTCAGGTCGAGGTCGTGCTCGGACAGCAGGGCGGTCACCCGGGGAAACCGGCGGCGCACCATGTCGGGGTCGAGACCGGTGGCGTCTAAGTACACGTGTGCCGAGCCCTCGGCGCGCATCTGGGCGAGCATGCCGCGCACCACGACGTCGCGCGCCGCGAGCTCGGCCTTGGGGTCGACAGTGGTCATGAAGCGCTCGCCCGCGGCGTTGCGCAGCAGGGCGCCCTCGCCGCGCAGCGCCTCGGTGATCAGCGGCGTCGGCGAGCCGCCGGCGGCCAGGCCGGTCGGGTGGAACTGGACGAACTCGAGGTCGCGCAAAGCGGCGCCGGCGCGATAGGCCATGGCCACGCCGTCGCCGGTGGCGACCTCGGGGTTGGTCGTGCGCGCGTACACCTGCCCGGCTCCGCCGGTGGCCAGGATGGTGACCATCGCCAGGTTCAGGGTGTATTCGCCGTCGGCCAGGTTGAGCGACAGGGCGCCGATACAGCGACCGTCGATGGTGAGCAGGTCGATGACGAACTCGTCTTCGTAGAGCTGCACACGGCTGCCCAGGCGAGCCGCCTCGGACAGCGTGCTCGAGACCTCGCGGCCGGTCGCGTCGCCGCCGGCGTGCAGTACGCGGCGCACCGAGTGCGCGCCCTCCCTGCCGAGCACGATCTCGCCGTCCTTACGGTCGAACCGCGGACAGATCTCGATCAGCTCGCGGACCCGGTCGGGGCCCTCGCTGACGAGCACGCGCACGGCGTCGGGGTCGCACAGCCCGGCGCCGGCGGCGACCGTGTCCTGAAAGTGCAGCTCGGGCGAGTCGGATTCGCCCAGAGCCGCGGCGATGCCGCCTTGGGCCAGAAACGTCGTCGTGTCGTTCAGGCTGGCCTTGGTCAGCAGGCCGACGTGCCAGCGGCGGGCGGCGGCGATGGCGGCCGTCAGGCCGGCGATACCGCCGCCGAGCACGAGCACGTCGAACTGGCGGCGCAGCAGCGGCCGATCCGGCACGCTGGCGATGTAGGGCCGCGGCATGGCGCTCACGCGGCGGCCGGCCGGCCCGACCGCCGTGTGGTCGAGTCGAGGGTGACATCGGTGGTCATCGCTCAGTCCTCCGCGACGTACGGCCTGACGGCCTGGCTCTGGGCGCGCTCGGCGGCGAGGCGGGCCACGTCGATCCGCGGCATGCCACGCGCCAGCGACCAGAGCTCGGCAAGCGGCACGAGCACGAAGGCCCGCTGCCACAGCCGCGGGTGCGGCAGCGCAAGCTCGGGCCCAGCGCTCTCCACACCTTCAAAGAGGAGTATATCGACATCGAGGGTGCGCGGGCCAAACCGCACCTCGCGCTTCCGGCCGGCGGCATCTTCGAGCCGCTGGGCGGCGGCCAGCAGCGCGAGCGGCGTCAGAGCCGTCGCAAGGCACACCACCTGGTTGAGGAACGGCGGCTGGTCGGTCAGATCCTGAGGCTCGGTCTCGTAGATGCCGGACGCCGCCAGGACCGTCGTGCCCGGCAGACCGGCGAGCGCAAGGCGGGCGGCGCGCAGCGCCGCCGCGCGCTCGCCGAGGTTGGCGCCCAGCGACACGAACACCCGCCACGGCGGCAAAGAAGTTGGCGGCGCCGGCGGCCGCGCGGCCGGAGGCGAAGTCCCGGTCACGACCGGCGGGTCTGCGCGCCGCGGCGCGCCACGGCGCTCATCGCCGGTAGGTCACCTGGGCGCCGGCCGTCGCCGCCGGTGAGCCGACCGGCGGCGCCTGCTTACGCACTGTGACGTGCAGTTCGGCCAGTGGATGCGCGGCCCACAGCCGATCGGCGATCTCGGTCGCCAGTCGCTCCAGAAGACGGTAGGGCCTCTCGGCGGCCGTCGCCACGGCGACGGCCGCCACGAGGCCATAGTCGACCGTGCCGGCCAGATCGTCGGCGGCGTAGTCCGACACCAGCAGGGGCGTGAGGCGCACGTCGAGGAGGAGTGTCTGGGTCACGCGCCGCTCTTCGTCGGTCACCCCGCAGCGACACGGCGCCTCGAGGGCCGACAGCGAGACCTCGAGCGACCGCCGGGGCGCGGTCACGAGGCGCTCCGGCCGGTGGCGGCACGCGTCGCGTCCGGGGCGAGCGCGCCTCCGGCTGCGACGTCGCCGGCGGCGGCACTCGCGACGTCACCGGCCTCGAGGATCGCCTGGGCCACGCGCAGAACCTCGACATTGGCCCTCACGTCGTGGACGCGCACCACAGCCGCCCCCGCGGCCAGGCCGAGCACGGTCGTAGCGACGGTGCCCATGGCGCGGTCGGCCGGCGTGGCGCCCAGCAGGGCGCCGATGAAGCGCTTGCGCGACGCGCCGAGCACCACCGGCCGGCCCAGCGCGGCGACGCGGCCGAGGTGGCGCAGCAGCAGAAGGTTGTGGTCGAGCGTCTTGCCGAAGCCGATGCCGGGGTCGAGCAGCACCTGCTCCTCGCGCACACCGGCGGCCACGGCGGCCGCCAGGCGCTCTTCGAGAAACGCGATCACCTCGCCGACCACGTCGTCGTAGCGGGGGTCGTCCTGCATCGTGCGAGGCTCGCCGAGCATGTGCATGAGGCACACCGGACAGCCGCGCTCGGCGACGAGCGCCGCCATAGCCGGATCGCCGCGCAGCGCCGTGATGTCGTTCACCAGACCGGCGCCCGCGTCGAGGGCGGCTTGCGCCACTTCCGCCTTGGTCGTGTCGATGGAGATCAGCGCCGGCGACTCGGCGGCGAGGCGGGCGATCACCGGCACCACCCGCCCGAGCTCGTCGGCAGCCGACACCGGCTCCGAGCCCGGCCGGGTCGACTCGCCGCCGATGTCGAGGATGGCCGCTCCTTGCGCGGCCAGCAGCAGGCCGTGGGCCACGGCCGACTCGGTTTCGGCATGCAGCCCGCCGTCCGAGAACGAGTCGGGCGTGACGTTGACGATGCCCATGACGCAGGGCAGGGTCAGCGGCAGGTCGGTGGGCGGAAAGCGCAAGCGAAGGAGAGCGCCCGGCCGGCCTAGCGGCGGGCGTTGATGAGCGCCATGACCTCGGCGCGGGTGGCGTCGTTGGATTCGACGATGCCGCGCACGGCGCTGGTCACCGTCTTGGTACCCTGGCTGCGTACGCCGCGCATGGACATGCAGAGGTGCTCGGCCTCGATCAGCACGAGGGCTCCCAGGGGATGCAGGCTGTCGACGATGGTGTCGGCGAGCTCGCTGGTGATGCGCTCCTGGAGCTGCGGCCGGGCGGCGATGGTGCGCACGACGCGGGCCAGCTTGGAGAGGCCGGCGATACGGCCGCTGCTGCCCGGGATGTAGGCGACGTGGGCGGTGCCCACGAAGGGCAGCAGGTGATGCTCGCAGACCGAGTAGAAGGCGATGTCGCGCACCAGCACCATCTCGTGGTGGTGGTCGTCGAGCATGGGCACGAGAAGCTCGCGGGGGTCGGCTTCGAGACCGAAGAAGATGTCGTCCCACATGTCGGCGACCCGCCGCGGCGTGTCGCGCAGGCCGGGTCGCGTGGGGTCTTCGCCGATGCCCTCGAGATACAGGAGCACCGACTGTTCTATCTTGGCTCTGTCCACTGCGCCGGCCGGGGTCCGCTGCCGAGGCTCAGGTCGTGCCGGGACTGAGCGGATTGACCGGCGCCGGCTGAGCGACCCGCGGCTGCCGCGGCGCCGGCG
>PLTW01000043.1 GCA_003164655.1 Actinomycetota bacterium | reverse complement strand
CGCTCGACAGCCTGCGCCAGCCGCTCGCCGAGCTCGTCCGGGCTCTCGGCGCCGGCCGCCCGCAGGATCGCGGTGCGGTCGGCCGTGGCCTGCTGCACCTCGCGCTCGATGGTCTGGGCCTCGGCCTTGAGCGCCTCCTGCAGCTCGCGGTAGCGTTCGGTGCGAAAGAGGCGCTGGAGGATCTCTTCGCGTTCCCTGCCGCTGGACTGCAGCAGCTCCTGGAACTTGCCCTGGGGCAGCATGACCACCTGGCGGAACTGCACGCTGCGAAAGCCGAGGATGCGCTCGACCTGTTCGGTGACGTCGGTCGGCTTGACGGCCAGCGGCGTGCCTTCGGCGTGGGGGTCGTCGGCCGGCGTCGCGCTGCGGTCCCACAGGGCGGCGCTCGGGTTCTCGACGGTGAAGCCGTCGCCGCGGCGCTTGGGCCGCTCCTGCCAGGGGCTGCGTTGTACCCGGTAGCGCTTGCCGGCGACCGAGAAATCGAATCGCACTTCGGTGCGCAGCGCCGGGTCGGCGTGGTCGGAGCGCATGTCGCGGCCCTGCCGGGCACGCGGATCGTTCGCAGAGCCGCCGCTCGTGTCGCCGTACAGGGCGAAGGCCATGGCGTCGAGGATGGTGGTCTTGCCGGCGCCGGTGGGCCCGTGGATGAGAAAGAAGCCGTAGGGACCGAGCTCCGAGAAGTCGAGGACCTGGCGGTCGCCGTAGGGGCCGAAGGCCTGCATGGCGAGGACCTGTGGCTTCATGGGCGGTCGTTGGCGGCGACGGCTGCGGCCGGCGGCCGGCGAGTCGGCGGCCTCATGACTCGCGCCGGCGCCGTTCGAGCCGCTCGAGGACAGCCCCAAAGGCGGCGCCCTCGCTGGCCGAAAGCCGCTCGTCTGTGACGTACTCGAAGAAGGTAGCGAAGTGCTCGCCCGCGGAGCGCGCGACTGGGTCGGCGAGCGGTGCCGCCCCGCCGCCGGCGAGCTCGTTGCGGGGGAACTCGAGGTGCAGGCAGTTGGGATAGGCCTGCTGGAGCCGGCCCATGGCGTTGAGCAGCGCCCCCGTGTCGAGGAGGCGCGCGCACACGTAGTCGTCGCGCGCCTCGTCGGCCGGGGCGCGCTCGAGGATGTCGTGCAGCGTGCCCTCGATGACCCGCACGCGACGCCGCGGCTGCAGCTCGACCTGTTCGACCGCGACGCGCGCGGCGCGGACGGAGGCGGGCGGCGTGGCGGCGGGTGCCCCGAGCGGCGCCTCGTCCGCCGCCCCGTCCGCCGCGCCCGTCGCCACGCCGCTGCCCGGCGCGCCGATCTCGACGACACTCACCGACTTGGGCTGGGCGACCTCGTCGAACGAGTAGGTGAGCAGCGAACCGGCATAGCGCACCGCCTCGGCGCCGGCCCTTTGCGGCCGGTGCAGGTGGCCGAGCGCGACGTAGTCGAAGCCGGCGAACACCGCCGCCGGCACGGTGCCGGCGCCGCCGACCGTGAGCGGCCGCTCGGAGTCGGAGACCTCGGCACCGGCCACGAACGCGTGACCGACGAGTACGCTGCGCGCGCCCGTCGGCACGGCAGCTCGGGCACGCGCCATCAGGGCGCGCATCGCCTGCTCGTGGGTCTGGATATCGGGCTCGGCCAGAGCCTCGCGGACGATGATCGGATCGGCGAACGGTACGGCCTGCACGACGAGCGGCCCGTCACTGTCGGCCAGCGGCACGTTGAGCACGCCGCCGGCCGGCAGGCGACCGGCGATGTGCAATCCCTCGGCGGAGAGCATCTGGGAGCCGAACCCGAGGCGCGTCGGACTATCGTGATTGCCGGCGATCATGACGACCGGCACACCCAGGCCGCGCACGATGCGGTCGAGCACGTCGTTGAGCAGCTCGACGGCCTCGGGCGGCGGCACGCCGCGGTCGTAGACGTCGCCGGCGAGAAGCACGGCGGCCGGTCGCACGCCGTCGACCAGGCCGACGAACTGGTCGAGGACGAACTGCTGGTCGTCGGTGAGATGGACGCCGTGGAACAGTCGTCCGAGATGCCAGTCGGCGGTATGGATGAATATCATGGGCACGGCCTCCGGCGCGACCCTAGCACAGGAAGGAGACGACACGCTGCCTGCGGCGGCGTGCTAGCCTTGACGGCCGTAGTACCCAAGGAAGCGCGCCGCGGCGCGCCGGCGGCAGGAGGGCAGCGACATGGCGGCACGACGGACGGTCAACGGCAAGGCGGCTGTGGCCCACTTCGACGAGATCCCCTCGCAACCGCAGCCGGACACGGACGCCGAGTGGAAGCCCGTCAGGCATTTCTTCGACCTCGGGTCGTTCGGCGCCAGTCTCTACGTGGGTCACGCCGACGGCGAAGTGCTCACCAGCGAGCACAGCGAGACCGACGAGGCCGGCACGAGCCACGAAGAGCTGTTCTACGTTGCCCGCGGACGGGCCACGTTCCTCGTCGAGGGCGAGGAGGTCGACGCGCCGGCGGGCACGTTCGTGTACGTGCGCGATCCCGACGTGCGCCGCGGCGCCGTGGCGCGTGAACCCGGCACGGTCGTCTTCGTGGCCGGCGGCGCGCCCGGCGAGGCCTACGAGGTCTCGCTCTGGGAGCGTGACGAGTTCGGTCCTGCGTCTGTGTGAGGCGTCGCGGGAGAGGTCGTCGACCTAGTCGACGACCTCTCCCGCGACGGGCGTCTCGTCGCCGTCGTCGGACGACGGCGGCTTGGTCGTGAACTGGGCCATGAGGCGGGCGATCTCGTCGTCGAGAGCGTTCAGCTCGTCCTGGGCGGCGCGCGCCCGGCGCACGGGCTCGTCGAGCTCGGCGTGGGCTACGCTGCCCTGCTCGGCGAGGTAGAGCGTGACCTGGGCGAGCTGGATCTCGGCGGTGTTCACCTCGCGCTTGACGCCGCGCCGCTTGAGCTGCGCCTGCGCGACCTTGCGCGCCAGCTGGGCGTTGAAGGTGACTGCGTTGACCGCGTTGCCCGCGGCGTCCTTACCTGTCATGCCGGCCTCCCTCCGGTGGGCTTGTTCTGTACCTGCACGTGCCGGTGCGAGCGGCATGGTATCACCGCCCCAACGGGCGCGGCGGCTCCGTCAGAGCGCCCCGCCGCGCGCCTTTCTGAGCCGCGTGAGAAAGGGCTTGGTAAGGTAGCTGCCCTCGGTGAACAGGCAGAACTGCTCGAACAGCGGCCTGGTCACGGTGAAGGCCATGACGTCGGCCGGCAGCCATTGCCGCATGGCGATGTCGGTCGAGCCGATCTGCGCCTGGGGCACGTCGAGGTCGGCGAAGTTGACGAGCTGGCCGCAGCCTGACGAGAAGCCGGCGGTCGTCGGCTCCGGGTCGCCGGGCGCGTTGCGGTACTGGGCGGCGAGCACGAGGGCGGCGAGCTGGTCGGGCTTCACCCAGAAGGTGACGGTCTTCAGGTGCTCGTACTGGTCGGCCTTGAGCGGCCCGATCAGCACGTGTCCCTGCGTCGGCGCAAAGTTGACCCGGGCGTCGTTCCAGCGGCCCATAAGCTCCTCGGAAGCCTTGAGACCCTCGTCGATGGCGAGAAAGTGAATGAAGGCGGCGCGATCGTCGCGCTGCACGCCGCACAGCGAGCCGCCGGCGCCGCCGCAGCCGAAGTTGTCGCTGGTCAGGTGGACCGTCTTGCCCGCCTGCCAGTCGCGAAAGTGCGAAAAGACGCACTCGCCGTGCTTGCCGCCGGGGCGAGGCTCGACGAGCGGCGCGAAGGCCGCCGGGTCCGGCGCGTCGTAGAGGCCGGTCAACGGTATGGTGACGTTGAGCTTGTCGAGCAGAAATGAGGGATCGGGTTGCACGAGTGCCTCCTTTAAGTGTCCGGGTGAGTGCTCTCTCAGGCCAACGGTAGCATGAAACGCCGGGCGGCTACCTGCCGATCAGGTGCGGCACGAGCGTGCCCAGCAGATAGCCGCCGGCCGCCGAGGCCAAGCCGATCGCGACCACCTCGAGGGCGCTGCGCCAGAGGCTCATCACCGCCAGGCGCCCCTTGACCAGGCCGATCAGCAACAGCGCGACGATCGTGAGGGCGACCGACACGACGAAGGCCGGGCGCACGGCCAAAAAGAGGTAGGGCCCAAGCGGCACGAGCGATGCCAGCAGGTAGGAAGCGCCCATGGCAAGGGAATCCTTTAGGGCGCTGCCCTCGGGCTCGGCCGACAGGCCGAGCTCCTTTTCGACCATCGTGTTCAGCCACGACCGGTGGCTGCTCGTGACCTTGGCGGCGACCAGGTCGGCGTCGCTGGGCGACAGCCCCTCGTTCTCGAACAGGAGCTCGATCTCGAGTTTTTCGATGTCGGGGATGGCGGCGATCTCTTCTTCTTCGTCCCTGATGGCCGCCTGCTGGACCTGCGCCTCGGACTTGCCCGACAGGTACTCGCCGGCGCCCATCGAAAGGGCGCCGGCAAACGCCTCGGCCGCGCCCGCGATCACCACGATCTTGCTGTTCGCGGTGCCTCCGGCCACGCCCGACACGACGCCCAGCGGCACGAGCAGGCCGTCGAGACTGCCGAACATGAACTGACGGATGCGGCTCCTCGCCGCGATCCGTTCCTTTTCGGCGAACAGCTGCGCCGCGTCGAACGTGCGTCGCTTCTCCTCGAGCTCACGCGCGCGTGCGAGAGAAAGGCTCCCCTGCGACGAGGGCTCGACAGGAAGGCCGCTGTCCGGCGACCGTTTTGGCGGACGGTCCATGAGGCGATGCTACGGCGTCGGGGTCCCCGCGTGAAGCGTGACGTTCGGGGTTCGGCGGCGTCGCCGGCCGGTGCGCAATGAGCCCGGCTCTGCGACCGGCGCCGTTTCGGCCGCCCGCCGGGCGGCAATCACTCGTACGCAGGGACGATCGGGCGGCGCGCGGCGCGCCGCGAGGGGAAGCGCGCATGGCACAGATCGAGATCTACACCAAGCAATGGTGCCCGTATTGCCTCAAGGCCAAGGCGCTGCTGCATTCCAAGGCGATTGTCTACGACGAAGTCGATGTGACCGCCGACGAAGCGCGCCAGGCCGAGATGGTCGAGCGCTCGGGCATGCGCAGCGTGCCCCAAATCTTCATCGACGGCGCGAGGGTCGGCGGCTACGACGATCTCGCCCGCCTGAACGCCACCGGCGAACTCGACCGGCGCCTCGGTCGCGGCGAGGGGGCGCCCTTGCGCGACGTCTACGACGTGGCGGTCATCGGCGCCGGCCCCGCGGGGCTCACGGCCGCGATGTACGCGGCCCGCAAGAACCTCTCGACGCTCGTCATCGCCATGGACATCGGCGGTCAGGTGGGCCTGACGGCCGAGGTGGCAAACTACCCCGGCTTCGACCTGGTGGCCGGTCCCGACCTCGCCGACCGCTATCACGATCAGGCGGCCAAGTACGAGATCGCCGAGCTGATCGGCGAGCGCGTCGTCGGCCTGAGCCTCGACGGGCGCTGCAAGGTCGTCAACCTCGAGAGCGGCCGCAGCGTGCGCGCTGCGACCGTGATCATCGCCACCGGCGTGCAGAAGCGCCGTCTCGACGTACCGGGTGAGCGCAGTCTCACCGGCAGGGGCGTGGTGTACTGCTCCACCTGCGACGGACCGCTTTTCAAGGGTCTCACCATCGCCGTCGTTGGTGCCGGCAACTCGGGGCTCGAGGCGGCGATCGAGATGGACGCCGTGGCCGCCAAGGTCTATCTGGTGTCGATCGAAGGCTGGACCGGCGACGCCATCCTGCAGGACAAGGTCTCGGCGGCTCGCCATGTCGAGTCGCTGCGCTTCCACGAGCCCGTCGAGATCCACGGCGAGACCGAGGTCGAGGGCATGACGGTGCGCGACGTGCGCTCGGGCGAGACCCGGCGCCTCGACCTGGACGGCGTGTTCATCGAGGTCGGGCTCTTTCCCAACAGCGAGTTCGCCCTGGACATGCTCGAGACCAACGAGGTCGGCGAGATTGCGGTCGACAAGCGCGGCGCCACCGGCGTGCGCGGGGTGTTCGCCGCCGGCGACGTGACCGACAATCGCGACAAGCAGATCGTCGTGGCCGCCGGCGAGGGCGCGCGGGCCGCGCTGGCGGCGTTCGAGTACCTGGTCAAGCAGCAGTGACGGCCGTCTGAAAAGGCCCGGCGCTGCCCGGCAAGGGCCTGGCGCGGCGGTGTGTCGCGCCCGCCTTGGGCTGCGTTTCCGTCGGTGCCGGCGGTAGAATCGTGCCGTGAGTCCCATCCGTCTTTCGAAGTCGCGCATCATGGCCTGGCGCCAGTGCCCCAAGCGCCTCTGGCTCGAGATCAACCGGCCCGAGCTCGTCGTCTACCCGCCCTCCACGCAACGGCGCTTCGCCCTGGGTCACGAGCTCGGGGCCGTGGCACGCGCCCTGCGGCCGGGCGGCGAGCTCATCGAACCGGCCACGCTCGGACAGGCCCTGCGCGACACGGCCCGCCTGCTCGGCCGGCGCGGCGACCTCACCCTGTTCGAGGCCACCTTCAGCCACGGCGGCGTACTGGTCCGCGCCGACGTGCTGCTCCGCGAAGGCGGCGTGGCGCGCATGATCGAGGTCAAGTCGGCCACCGAGGTCAAGCCGTACCACATCGACGACAGCGCCGTGCAGACCTGGGTCGTACGCGGCGCCGGTGTACCGCTCGAGCGCGTGGCGCTCGCCTGCATCGACCGCGGCTTTATCTACGCAGGAGACGGCGACTACCACGGGCTGCTGCGCGAGACCGACATCACCGCTCGGGTCGACGAACTCGTCGCGCAGCTGCCCGACTGGATCGCTGGCTGTCAGGCGACCCTCGCCGACGAGATGCCGGGGCACGGCATCTGGGCGGGCTGCACGAACCCCTTCGCTTGCCCGTTCATCCCATTCTGCTCGGAGGATCCGCCCGAGCACCCTGTTGCGCTGCGGCCGCGCGGCGAAGTGGCGGCCGGCCGGCCGCCGGCCGCCGCGCCGTTTCCGCGCTCCTACCTCGATTTTGCGACGATCCGGCACGCCGTGCCGGTCTGGGCCGGCACGCGGCCGTGGGAGCGGCTGCCCTTTGCGTGGTCGTGCCACATCGAGCGGGCGCCGGGCGAGCTCGAGCACCGCGAGTTTCTCGACACGAGCGGCGAGCCGCCCATGCGCTCCTGCGCTGACACCCTCATCGCGACGCTGGACGCCGAAGGGCCCATCTTCGTCTACGGCGGCCGCGCGCACGACGTCCTGGTCGGCCTCTCCGCGCGGTTCTCCGACCTCCAGCGACCGC
The DNA here is from genome assembly GCA_003164655.1 of Actinomycetota bacterium. Lineage (GTDB taxonomy): Bacteria > Actinomycetota > Thermoleophilia > UBA2241 > UBA2241 > Bog-752. The sequence continues at coordinate 17,453 of PLTW01000043.1, read as the reverse complement.
TCGCGACGCTCACCGGCCGGCTGGTCGACCTGCTGTCGGTCGCCGCCGCCGCCTGGCATCCTCCGGCCATGAAGGACTCGTGGTCGATACAGGACGTGCTGCCCACCGTGGCGCCCGAGCTCGACTACGCCGACCTTGGCGAGGTCCACGACAGTACCGCGGCCCAGATCGCCTACGCCGAAGCCGTCCACCCGGACACGCCGTCCGAGCGTGCCGACGAGCTCGCTCACGGTCTGCTTGCCTACTGCGCTCTGGACACCCTGGCGCTCGTGCGGCTGCGTCGGTTCCTGAGTGGCGAGTAGACTCGGCTACGACACCGTTCCCCGGCAGCAAGGAGAGCCCATGAAGGTCGCCGCGTTCAACTCGAGCCCGCGGCGGGACGGCAACACCGCCATCCTGCTGCGCTACGTCCTTGCCGAGCTCGAGGCCGAGGGCATCGAGACCGAGCTCGTGCAGCTCGCCGGTAAGCGCATCTCCGGCTGCACGGCCTGCCTCAAATGTGCCGAGACTAAAGACAATCGCTGCCACGGCGTCAAGGACGACGGCGTCAACGAGTGCATCGCGACGATGCTCGCCGCCGACGGCATCCTGCTGGGCACGCCGGTCTACTTTGGCGATGCCAACGCCACCATGCGCGGCCTGATCGAGCGCGCCGGCTACACCACCCGCAAGAACGGCAATCCCCTGGCCCGCAAGGTCGGGGCTGCCGTCATCGCCGTGCGGCGCGGCGGCGCCATGCACGCCTTCGACTCGGTCAACCACTTCTTTCAGATCGCCGAGATGGTGGTGGTCGGCTCGACCTACTGGAACTTCGGCATCGGCGCCGAGATCGGCGCCGTCGAAGGCGACGCCGAGGGCGTGAAGACGATGCACGACCTCGGCCGCAACATGGCCTGGGTGCTCGGCAAGTTGAACGCGCCGTGAGCGCCCGCGCGCCCGCCGAGGGCCGCGTGATCCTGGCGAACTGCCGCCTCATCGACGGCGCCGGCAACCCGTGGGTCGCTGCCGACCTGCTCATCGAGGGCGACCGCGTGGCGGCGATCGCCGCCGCCGGGACCATGTCGCGGCGCGGCCGTCCCGCGCCGCTCGTCGTCGACGCCGCCGGGCGCTACGTCACGCCCGGGTTCGTCGATCCGCATACACATTCCGACCTGACGGTGGTCACCTGTCCCGGCGCCGAGTCGGCCGTCTACCAGGGCGTCACGACTCACGTGGTGGGCAACTGCGGCATGTCGGCGGCGCCGGTCGACGAGCACCGCCTGGCCGACTTCGTGACGATGTGGGAGAGCTACTGGCAGATCCCGCCCGTGACCTGGCGGACGTTCGGAGACTACCTCGCCACGGTCGAGGCGGACGGCTGCGCGATCAATGTCGCCGCTCTGGTGGGCCACGGCGCCCTGCGGATCGCGGCGATGGGCTTCGACGCGCGTCCCGCGAGCGCGCGCGAGCTCGCGACCATGAAGCGGCTGCTGGCCGCGAGCATGCGGCAGGGAGCGTTCGGCCTTTCGTCGGGCCTGGTCTACCCGCCGGGCTGCTACTCCTCGACCGAAGAGCTGATCGAGCTCGTGCGGGTCGTCAAGGCCTACGACGGCATCTACACGACGCACGTGCGCGGTGAGCGCGAGACGATCATCGCCGCCGTCTCCGAAGCCGTGTTCATCGGGCGCGAGTGCGGCGTGCCTGTCGAGGTCTCGCACAACGCGCCCAAGTGGGGCGGGCCGCCCGCCGCCGAGAGCCTGGCCGTGATCGAGCAGGCCCGCGCCCACGGCCTCGACGTCACGCTCGACAACGACACCCACACCGAGCTGGCGCCGCGCCTGTCGCGGGCGCTGCCGCAGCCCCTCCACAGCCTTTCGGTCGACGATCTCGTAGCGGTCCTGGTCGACCCGGAGCGGCGCGCCGAGGTGCGCCGCGAGATCGCCGCCGACGACAGGCCCGGACCGGGCTATTCGGGCCTCCTCAAACACGGCCGCTTCGAGCGCATCTTCGTCCTGCACTCCAGCGACCGCTCGCTGCTCGGCGCCACGGTCGCCGACATCGCCGCCGGTCGGGGCTGCGACCCGCTCGACACCTACCTCGACCTGATCGTCGAGGAGCGCGACACCGTCGTCGCCATCTTCGACTACATCGACGAGGCCGAGCTCCAGGCCGTGCTGCGCCATCCGCTCTGCATGATCTCCTCCGACGGTCTGGTGCAGCCGCTGCCGCGACCCGGCGACGATGCCTCGTACTGGCCCTGCAGCTTCGGCGAGTATACGGGGCTGCTCGAGCGCTTCGTGCGCGACCGCCCCCTGCTGCGACTCGAAGAGGCGGTGCGCAAGATGACGTCGCTGCCGGCCCAGCGTTTCGGGCTGTGGGACAGGGGCGTGCTGCGCCCGGGCGCCCGGGCCGACGTCGTGGTCTTCGACCTCGAACGGGTCCGCGATCGGGCGACCAATCCCTGGCCGCACTCGTACCCGTTCGAGAACATCCCGCCGCGCTACGCCGAGGGCATCGACTACGTGTTCGTCAACGGCGAGGCGGTAATGTGGGAGGGGGCCCACACCGGCGTGCGGAGCGGCAGGGTGCTGCGCGGCCCGGGCTGGCGGAACAGTGCGGTGCTCAGCGCTCCACCTGTCGCGCGAAGCTCCGAATGACGCTTGCCAGCAACTCGGGTGCGGTCAGATTCGCGATGTGGCCCTGACCGGCGAGGGTAACGATGGGCCGGCGGTTCGGGAGCGTAGCGGCGAGGTCGGCGAGCCGCTGGCGCAGATGCGGCGGGCTGTCGGATCCCTCGATCAACAGGGTCGGTAGGTCGAGCTCTGAGTAACGTTCGATGCCGACCCCGAGGGCGTCGAGCGCCTCGTCGTCGGCGATCTGCGCGGCGGCGACCCGGGTGAACCGGGCGCGCGCCTCGGTGCTCGCGAACATCGCCGACACGGCGGCTTGCGGCAGGCCCACGATATCGCGCAGGTGGATCTCCATCGCGGCGAGCGCATCGCCGGCATCCAGCGCGGCGCGCGCTCGCCGGCCGGCCTCGCCCGCGACCGGCGACGTGGTCGCAAGCGGCGGTTCGTACAATGCCATCGCCCTGAACGACGCCGGCGAGACGAGCGCCGCCTCGAGGGCGGCCACCGCACCCGAGGAGTGCCCGACGAGGAGCGGACGAACCAGCTCAGCGGCCACGGCGAGCACATCGGCCGCGTCTACGGCCACTGTGTGGGGCAGCGCGATCGGCACATCGAATGCGTAGAGGCGGCGCTGCACGCGCACGACTCGGAACTCGTCGGTCAACAGGCGGGCGACACCGTCCCACGACGATGCGTCGCTGGAGCCCGGGTGCACGACGAGAAGATCCGGCCCGTCTCCTTCGTCGATCGCCTGGACCAGGGAGCCGTCGCTCGCTGTGACGCGCAGGATCGTCATGGACCCGGCGCCACCGGGCGCACCGTCCCGGTCACGCTACCGGGCCCTGGCCGGCGCGCGTCGCCCGCACGGCGTCGCCGATCTCGCTCAGGTCGGCGCTGCTCAGACGCAGGTCCGCCGCGCCGATCCAGCCGTCGATCTGCTCCGGCCGCCGCCCGCCGACGATCGTGGCGGTGACGCCGTCCCAGGCGAGCAGCCAGGCCAGGGCGACGCTCATGACGCTGGCCTTGTGGCGCGCGGCGACCGGGCGCAGGGCGTCGCGGAGGGCGAGGTTGCGCGACAGGGCGGGCTCGCGGAACTCGCGGCGCCGCCAGTCCTCCTCGGGCATCTGGCGCACGCGCTCGGCGGTGAAGCCGTCGGTGAGCTGACCGGCGCCCATGGGGCTGTAGCAGAGCAGGCCGGCGCCGTGCTCACGCACCCAGGGGAGCTCCTTGTCTGCCGTGCCGCGTTCGATCAGCGAGAACTCCTGCTGCAGCGAGTCGACGTGCATGATGGCCTCGCAGCGGGCCAGCAGACCAGTGTCGAAGTTGCTCACGCCGGCGCTGCGCACCTTGCCCTCGGCGACCAGGCGCGCCATCTCCGCCCAGCTTTCTTCGATGGGCACCGTGCCGTCGTCGGGCCAGTGGAACTGCAGCAGGTCGAGGCGCTCCACGCCCAGGCGCCGCAGCGAATCCTCGCACTGCCGGCGGATATTGCCGGGCGAGAGGTCGCTCGGTTCGTCTTTGAAGGGGTCGCGGTCGTCCCAGGTGGGTCCGCATTTGGTGAAGACCAGGGGTCGCCGGTCGTCGGAGACCTCCCTGAGAAACCGGGCGACGACCTCTTCGGAGTGACCGTGGCCGTAGACGCCGGCGGTGTCGAACCAGTTGATGCCGAGCTCGACGGCGTGGTGCATGGTGAGCAGCGACTGCTCGTCGTCCTGCGGGCCCCAGCCGTAGAGCCAGCCGCCGCCGCCGATCGCCCAGGTGCCCAAGCCGACGGTAGTGATCTCGAGGCCGCTCGTGCCCAGCGGTCGGGTCGGCAGTGTCATGAAGTCTCCCTTCGTCGCGCGACGTGACATGACGTGGCGCCGCATGGCATGACGTGGCGGGTAGGGCCGCCGCCGGCGTGGCTCACAGCAGGTCCACGAGGCCGGCGTCCGAGCGCCCCCGCAGGTCGCCTGGTCGTGGCAGCCGATCGTGACGCATGAGCTCTGAGAAGGCGGCGAGGTCGAGGTCGCGGGTGCCGGCGGCGGCGACGAGCGTGTCGTCGCGGGTGTAGAAGACCGTGAAGTCGCCGCCCGCCAGGTCGCCGACGGCAAACTCGCCGTCCCAGCCGCGGCCCACGCCGACGGAGGCGACCCGCAGGCCGAACTGCGCGGTCCAGAAGCTGGGCACCGCGCCGAAGGGCGTGCCCTGGCCGGCCATCGAGGCCGCCGCCGCCCGCCCGAGCTGCTCCGCCAGGCGCCAGTGTTCCATGCGCAGCCGACCGCCGCCGTGCGGCTCCGGGTAGCGGGCGATGTCGCCCGCCGCCCATACGTGGTGGCGGTTGACGCGCAGCTCGGCATCGACGTCGAGACCGCCGTCGTCGGCCAGGGTGGCATTGGTGATGAAGGAGGTGGCCGGCGTGACGCCGACCCCGACCACGACGAGGTCGGCGTCGAGACGTCGGCCGTCGTCGAGCTGCGCCACGCGGACGCGCTGGTCGCCGTCGAAGAGCGTCACCGTGCGTCCGAGGGCAAAACCCACGCCGTGCTCCTCGTGGCGCGTCTGCAGCAGCGCTCCCACTTCGGGCCCGAGCTGGGTCGACAGCGGTGCCTGCTCGGGGGCGACCACGGTCACTTCGAGGCCCCGCTGCCGCAGGCTGGCGGCCGTCTCCATGCCGATGAAGCTGGCGCCCACGACGAGTGCGCGGGCCGCGCCCTCGGCCGCCGCGACAATGGCGTCGCAATCGCTCCACGAGCGCAGCGTGAACACCCCGGGCAGCTCGGCGCCGGGGGCCGCGAGGCGGCGTGGCAGGCTGCCCGTGGCGATGAGTACGGCGTCGGGGGTCATGCTCGTGCCGTCGTCGAGTCGCAGCCGCCGCGAGGCCGCGTCGAGGCTCGCCACTCCGGCGTGAAGGAGCTCGATGCCGTGCTGTTCGTAGAAGCTCGCCGGCCGCAACGGCAGCCAGTCGGCGCTGGCCGTGCCGGCAAGGTAGTCCTTGCTCAGGTTGGGGCGGTCGTAGGGCCGACGGCCCTCCCGGTCGATCAGCACGACGCGGCCGGTAAAGCCGTGTTGGCGCAGCGCCTCGACGGCGGCGCCGCCGGCGGCGCCGCCGCCCACCACGACGAACACGCGCTCGTCGCGGGGGTCGCGGCCGGCCATCGGCATGTTGCGCTGGCGCGGTGCGTCGTCGGGAAGCTCGACATAGACGTCGCCGTCCTGGACGCGCACGGCGTACACGGTGAGTCCCGACAGCGGCGGCGGCTCGAGCAGGTCGCCGGTGCGGGCGCCGAACGTGCCCTGGTGCCACGGGCAGACGAGACGCCCTTCGTGCAGCAGACCCTTTGCCAGCGGAGCGTCGTAATGCGGGCAGCGCGCCCCGAAGGCCCGCAGGGCGCCGTCGCAGCGCAGCAGAAGGACCTTCTTGCCGCCTACCTGGACCTCGCGCAGCTCACCCTCGTGCACTTCGTCGGCCCGTGCGACCTTGTCCTCCATGGGGTCCTCTCCTTGCGGTCGGTGCGCGTCGCGGCCGCTACCAGGCCACGGCCACGGCGTGCCCCACATTCGCCCCGTCGTCGACCTCGTCGAGCATGAACTCGGCTACGTCGGCCCGGGCGATCTTCGTGCCGTGCGGCAGAGCATACCCGGGACCGGCGCGCCACGAGTGTTTGCCCGCGGCGTCGATCAGTCGGGCCGGCCGCACGATGGTCCACTCGAGACCGCTTTGGCGCACCGTCACCTCGAGGTGACGCAGGTCGGCGAGGGCGCCCTGCGATGGGGCGGCCTTGAGCAAGCGCCCGACGATCCCGGCCGGCTCGCCGTCGGGCTCGGTTCCGGGGCCGCCGATCGACAGGCAGACCAGCCGCCGTGCTCCGCCGCCGCTCATGGCGCGTACGACGTGGCGCACCCCCTGCGAGGCGCGCATCGCGCCGCCGCGGACACTCGACGGCTCGACGGCATAGAGCACGGCGTCCTGGCCGGCGATGGCGGCGGCCACGGCCACGCCGTCGAGAAGGTCCCCCGGGGCTGCGCGCAGCCGGCCGGCGCCGCCGCGCTCCAGGTCGGCCGGCGCTGTCGTGACGGCTCCGAAGGCGGTCACGACATGGGCGCGACCCAGCGCCCCGGCCACGAGCAGGCGGCCAAGTGGCTCAGCGGCGTCGAACACGACGACGTTCATGGCGGCAGTGTACCCCGGAAGCGACCGGCGAGCCGCGCGGCACGTCAAAGGCCGCTAGCTCTGCCGCGGCTCCCGTACTGCTGAACGGTCCAGGCAGGACGAGCCCCTCAGCGCTGCGCCGGGTGTCGGGTCGCCGGTTTGCACTAAGGAAATAGGGTTAATCGAGACGGCGCCCGGGTAGAAGGCGGGCGTGAGGGAGGAGCTCTCGGACGCGCCAGGGCGCAGCACAGCCCCATCGCGCTGTCGCTGTGGACGCCGGCCGCCGCTGTGGCCAAGGTCTGCGTCGTCGCCCAGGTGGCCGAGGTCTGCGTCGCCGCCCACCGCGATCGCCGCCTCGTCGCCCGCGACGCTGCTCGTCTGCCTCACCGACACCCGGCGCCAACGCCGGCCGCGTCGGCGGCCGGGCGAGGCGCTGGTAGCATAGGCATCTCGACCGGCCAAACGAAGCCGCGCGGCGAGCGGACGATGCCCCGCCGATGCCGCGCGGAGCACCCACAGGAGGGACGACATGACAGATGCGTTCAAGAACACCCCACCCAAGCCCGAGAAGCTCGGCGCCATGACCGAGGAGGATCTGAAGGCGGCTTTCGCCGGCGAGAGCCAGGCCTCGCAGAAGTACCTCGCTTTCGCGGCTACGGCCGACGCCGAGGGGTACCCCAACGTCGGCCGGCTCTTTCGCGCCGTGGCTTACGCCGAAAGCACGCACGCCCGTAATCATCTGAGCGTGCTGGGCGGCATCGGCGGCACCGCCGACAACCTCAAGGCGGCCTGGGGTGGAGAGACCTTCGAGATCGACGAGATGTACCCCGCTTACGCCGCCGTCGCCAAGCTGCAGGGTAACGCCGAGGCCGGCACGTCGATCCGCTACGCCCTCACCGCGGAACGCGATCACCAGAAGATCTACGACACCACGGCCAAGGGCGTCGGCGCNNGCCGGCGGCCGGGCGTCACGCCGCCGAGGCGGCGAGCGGTCGTCCACGCCTGAAACCTCGAAGGAGGACGCGATGACACCAGACGAGACGGTCAGCCTCGACGAGCTCGAGCGCAAGCTGCCGCAGCCCGCCGAGCTGCACGCCATGACCGAAGCGAACCTCAGGGCGGCCTTCGCCGGCGAGAGCCAGGCGGCCGAAAAGTACCTCGTGTTCGCCGAGAAGGCCGCGGCCGACGGCCTGCCCAATGTGGCTAACCTCTTTCGTGCCATCTCGTTCGCCGAGACCCGTCACGCCCGCAATCACTGGCGGGCGCTGGGCGGCATCGGGGCGACCGCCGACAACCTGCAGACGGCCTTCGAGGGCGAGTCGTTCGAGATCGACGAGATGTACCCCGCGTACGTCGAAGTCGCCAGGGTCCAGAGCGACAAGCAGGCCTTCAAGTCGATGCACTGGGCGCTCAAGGCCGAGATGGACCACAAGCGCATGTACGCCGAGGCGCGCGCGAAGGTGCTCGCTGGCGGCGACGTCGCGGCGCAGCCGGTGAGCGTCTGCCAGGTCTGCGGTCACACAGTGATCGGCGATGTGCCCGACAACTGCCCTGTTTGCGCGGCCGCCAGGCAGGCCTACAGGACGTTCGTCTGAAGCGGGCTCGGGCAGCGCGTCGCCTGGGGGCGGCGGCGGGGGCCGGACGGCTCCCGCCGCCGCCCCCTTTGCCGTCCGGTCGCGGAGCTCAGGCGCGCCCGGCGGCGGTCATCGTGTAGACTCATGCCCGCCGCCACCGTCGGCTCGCCACCGTCGTCGGCGGGCGGGGCGGACCCTTCTTCGAGCGGAGGTCACGGATCGTGGGCTACAACTTTGGCGTCGGGCGCGAGGCGCCCCAGTTCGACCTGACAGGCCACGACGGCAGTCGCATCACGCTGAAGCAGTACCGCGGCGACTGGTTTCCCGTGATCGTCTTTCTGGGCGCCGATCAGGCCGCCGCGAGTGCTCACGTGGCGGCTCTGAGCGCCATCGCCGACCAGCTCTGGGGCGTGCGCGGTCAGCTGATCGGCATCGTGCACGGCGACGCCGCCGCCGCGGCCGCCGTCGCCGGCCAGTCCGGGCGCGCCGAGTTTCCGTTGCTGGCCGACCCCGAGGCCGTGGTCGCCCGCGCGTTCGGCGCCTACGACGCCGCGGCAGGCGCCGTGCGCCCCTGCGCGGTCATCGTCGACCGCTCCGGCAAGATCGTCTGGACGGCCGACGGCGGCGCGGCAAGCGTCAAACCGGCCGCTCTCGCGGCCGCCATGAGGACCGTCGTCCGCTAGAGGACCGCCACCCCCGCGAGATGTGCTTCGCCGCGCCGCTTGTTCGAACTCGCGCTCGAGCGGGCAAGTACAGGCCAGTAAGCACCACCCATGAAGGAGTTACACGTCATGATCGTCGGACAGACGGTATTCAGCGTGAGAAAGGGCACCGAGCACAGAGCCGAGACCGCGTTGCACGATCTCGATAGCCTTCTGCGCTCGGCGGCAGGTCACCAGGCCCATCGCGTCATGCGTTCGTTCGGCATGTCGCCCATTGCCAGCGCGCTGCATGACGAGACCCGCGAAGGCGAGCTCGGTGCGGTCCACTATGTCGTGCAGACCGAGTGGGAGTCACTCGAGAGTCACGATGACTTCTATCGCAGCGACGCTGTGGGTCGCGTGTATGACCTGTTGTCGTCGATCCTCACGACCGGCCCCTACGAGGTCCTGTACGACGTCCTCGAGCAAGCCGATCGGAGTGGTGTGGCTGCGTAAGGGCGTGGGCTACGCCGCTGGCGGGCTCCCGCGGCCCGCCCGGCGCAGCCTCATGCCGTTGCCGATCACGGCGAGCGATGTGCCCATATCGGCAAACACGGCCATCCAGAGCGTGACGAGGCCGAGTGGCGCCAGCACGAGAAACACGGCCTTGATGGCGATCGCCAGGGCGATGTTCTCGCGGATGACGCTCGTCGTGGCGCGCGACAGCGCGATGGTCGCGGCGACCGCCGAAAGATCGTCGCCCATGAGGGCGATGTCGGCGGTCTCGAGGGCGGCGTCGGCGCCGGCGACGCCCATGGCGATACCGACCGTGGCCGCGGCGAGCGCCGGCGCGTCGTTGACGCCGTCGCCGACCATGGCCACGCCGCCGTAGCGCGCCGCCAGCTCCCGCACGGCGGCGACCTTCTGTTCGGGCAGCAGCCCGGCCCTCACTTCGTCGACACCGGCCTCGCGACCGATCGCTGCCGCGGTGGCTTCGTTGTCGCCCGTGAGCAGAGCGATGTGGCGCACACCACGGCGGCGCAGGGAGTCCACGGCGGCGCGCGCCCCGGGGCGGATGGCGTCGGCCACCGCGACCATGCCCTCGACCCGCTCGGGCGTGCCGACGACGACCACCGTCTTGCCCTCGAGCTCGAGTCTGCGCAGCTCGGCCGTGAACAGGCCGTCGCGGCCCGGGTCGGCGGGCAGCGGACCGCCGGCGCCGAACAGGTCGGACTTGCCGACGAGGACGGTGTCGCCGTCGAGGTCGGCGCGAACGCCCTGGCCGGGGACCGCCCGAAAGCGGGTGACCGCCGGCCGGGCGTGTTCGTGGCCGTCCTCGAGGCGCTGCGCTTCGGCGACGATAGCCCGGGCCAGCGGGTGCTCGCTCGAGCGTTCCACAGCTGCCGCTCGAGCGAGCACCCGCTGGCCCTGGTCGCCGTCGAGCGACACCACGTCGGTCACCCGCGGCACGCCGGTGGTCAGCGTCCCGGTCTTGTCGAAGGCCAGCGCCCGCAGGGCGCCGGCCTGTTCGAGGCAGGCGCCTCCCTTGATCAGCACGCCGCGCCGGGTGGCGGCGCCGAGCGCCGCCAGAAAGCTGACCGGCGTGGAGATCACCAGCGCGCACGGGCAGGAGATGATGAGCAGGGCGAGTCCCCGGTAGAACCAGGTGCTGAAAGGCTGACCGAACAGCAGCGGCGGCAGCAGCGCCACGCCGGCCGCCGCGGCGACGACCACCGGCGTGTAGCGGGCCGCGAAGCGGTCGATTGTGGTCTGCAGCGGCGCGCGCTGCGCCTGGGCCTCTTCGACCAAGTGGATGATCTTGGCGATAGTGTTGTCGGAGACGGTCGTCGTGGCGCGCACCGTAAGCGCGCCGCCCTGGACGATCGAGCCGGCGAACACCTCGTCGCCGGGCCCTTTGCTGACCGGCATGGATTCGCCGGTGACCGGCGACTGGTCGACTCCCGCCTGCCCGTCGACGACGCTGCCGTCGACGGGCAGGCGCTCGCCGGGCAGCGCCCGCACGAGGTCGCCGGGGCGGATGGCAGAGGCCAGGACCGTGTGCGTGTGATCGCCGTCGACGATATGGGCCTCGACCGGCGCGAGCTCGACGAGATCGCGGACGGCGCGACGCGTGCGGTCCATGGTGAGCGTCTGGAGCAGGTTGCCCAGCGCGAAGAGAAAGACGACGAGACCCGCCTCACTCCACTGACCGATGGCGGCCGCACCGACCGCGGCGATCGTCATGAGGACGTTCATGTCGACCGAGCGGCCGCGCAGCGAGTACCAGGCGGCGCGGGCGGTGAGGCATCCGCCGGCGACCATGGCGGTGGCGAACAGCGGCGGCGCCAGCGAGGGCGCCAGAGCCTCGGCGGCAAATCCGGCGGCCACCGCGACGCCCGAGACGATGGTCGCCACGGTACGTCCACCGGCCAGCGGCGAGCGCCTGTCGGCCTGCACGCCGGCCTGGCCGTCGACCGCCGGGCGGCCGTCGCGGTGCGCCTCGCGCGCCTGCCGGCCCTCGATCGTGTCGTAGCCCAGCCGGCGCACGCCCTCGAGCACCTGATCGAAGGCGATCTCCTGGGGGTCGAACACGACCTTGAGGGTCGCGGCGCCGAAGCTCGTGGTGGCGCTCACTACTCCGTCGGTGTGCTGCAGCGCGCCCTCGAGCTTGAGAGCGCAGTCGGCGCAGTCGAGGCCGGTGACGTGGGCCAGGCGCTGCTCGTAGCGATCGCCGGCGCCCGGGTCGACCGCGAGCTGGCATTCACACTGGTCGTGGCCGTCGCGCGGACAGTGCGCGGCGCAGTGCGCGGCGGCGCCGATGCGGCGCGCATCGCGCGTGAGGTCGTCGTAGGCCAGGAGCTGGTTGTCGAAGCTGACGTGCAGCAGACCGCGCGGCACGTCGGCCGTCACGTCGCGCACGCCGCGCAGGTGGCGCAGCCCGTCGCCGAACTCCTCGACGCACTCGGCGCACTCGGCGCCGCGGGGCAGCACGACGGGCAGATCGAGATCCGTGGTCGTCACGGCTGCCTCACCCTCCCGTTCGGCGCGTCGCCGGCGGACGGGCCGTCCCCGGCGGCACCGTGGCGCACGTGCTCGAGCGTCAGATCGAGCAGCAGTCGAATGTGGTCGTCGTCGGGTTCGTAGAAGATCTGCCGGCCCTCGCGGCGGAACCGCACCAGGCCGTGCGCCCGCAACACCGAGAGATGATGCGAGACATTGGACGCGCTCATGCGGAGGCGCTCGGCCAGCTCGCCGACGCAGATCTCGTCGCGCTGCAGCAGCGCGTAGACCAGACGGCAGCGGCTGGCGTCGCCCAGCACCCGGAACACGGCCGCGATCCGGGCGGCATCGGCGACCGCCACCTCACCGCGCTCGCCGCTGGTCGGGCCCGTGCCCGTTGCCGCTCTCGCGGCCCTGTTTGCGGTTGGTGAGCTCGTCGCCGTCCGGCGCGCCACCGGCTCTCCTCGCCGTCATCTGAATACATGAACAAGTATTCATATGATAGCGGCGGCCGCGTCTGCGCGCAAGCAGTGTCCGCCCTCGGCAGTCCGTCCCTCGCCGATCGGGCCGATTCAGGTCGTACGCTGCCGGGGTACAGTTCTGCCGCACAATGACAATCGAAGGGGGACGGTCTGAAACACGGGTTTCTGTCCGACCTGTTCTCGCGCGAGCTGTTTCGCTACCTCGGCCCGGGGTTCATCGTCACGATCGGTTTCATCGACCCGGGCAACTGGGCCACCAATCTGGCCGGCGGCAGNNCTGCAGCACGTCGCGGCCCGCCTGGGGATCGTCACCGGCGCCTCGCTGGCGGTGAACGTGCGCAGGCATTTCTCGCGGCCTCTGGTGATCCTCTTCGGCGGCACCATGGTGCCGGCGCTGATCGCGACGAGCCTCGCCGAGATCCTGGGCGGGGCGCTCGGCTTTCAGATCCTGTTCCACATCCCGCTCGTCGTGGGCGCGCCTCTCACGCTGGCGCTGGTGGTGCTGGCGATCCTCGGCCAGCGCTACGACCAGCTCGAACGTCTGATCATCGTCTTTCTGGCCTTCATCGCCGCCGCCTACATCGTCGAGATCTTCATCGTCAAGCCCGACATGGCGGCGGCCGCCCCCGACTGGATCATCCCCAGCTTCCCGCCCGGTAGCATCGTGATCGCCATGGGCATGCTCGGCGCGATCGTCATGCCCCACAACATCTACCTGCACTCCAACACGATCCAGTCGCGGGAGTGGGGTTTTGGGGGGCACGATCAGACCAGGCTCATGCGCTACGAGCTGATCGACACGTCGCTGTCGATGGGCATCGGCTGGCTGGTGAACTCGGCGATGATCCTTGTGGCGGCCGCGGTCTTCTACTCCCACGGCATGACCGTCACCAGCATCGAGCAGGCGTCGGCCACCCTGCGGCCGCTGGTGGGACCCCTCTCGCAGCTGCTCTTCGGGCTGGCCCTGCTGGTCGCCGGCCTGTCGTCGTCGATCACCTCGTCGCTGGCTACGGCGAACGTCGTGACCGGCTACCTCGGCAAGCCCGAGGACCCGCACAGCCGCCTTTACCGCTTCGGCATGGTCGCCATGGCCGCCCCGGCGGTGCTGCTGATCATGATCGGCCTCAACGCCTACCGGGCACTGATCCTGAGCCAGGTCGTCCTCAGTCTGCAGCTCCCGCTCACCATCATCCCGCTGCTCGTGCTGACGCGCCGCGCCAGCGTGATGGGCGACATGCGCTCCGGCAGGCAGACGATGGTGTCGGGCTGGCTGCTGGCGGCTATCATCATCGGGCTGAACATGTTCCTGCTCTACCAGACGTTCTTTGCGAAAGGGCTCTGAGATGACTCTCTACCGGCGGATCCTGGTGCCCCTCGACGGCTCGCCGGTCGACGACGTCGTGCTGGCGCACGTGGTCCGGCTGGCCGAGACCTTCCACTCCGAGGTCGTCCTGCTGCGGGTCGCACACTTTCACACCCGCGACACCATGACTCACGAAGTCGAAGACGCCCAGGCGGTGCTCGACCGGGTGGCGCCGCGGCTGGCCGGCAAGGGCTTTGCGGTGCGCACCGTCATCGGTCGCGGCGACCCGGCCGAAGTCACGGTGCAGCAGGCCGCGGAGCTCGACTGCGACCTCATCGCCATGGGCACCCACGGGCACGGCACGCTGAAGCGCGTCGTGCTGGGCAGCTTCGCCGAGAGGGTGCGTCACGCGACCGACGTGCCGCTGCTGCTGGTCAAGGCCAAGGCGGCGGCCGACACGTCGGCCGCCGACCAGTCGCCGGGCGACCACGAGGCCGGCGGCGACGACGAGCCGGGCGACGAGCCGGCGGCCGGCGCATGAGAGATTCGGGCGATCGCCCGGGCGGCCGGCGGCGCCTCGTGCTGTTCGACATCGACTGCACGCTGATCGACGCTCACGGTGCCGGCGGGCGGGCCATCTTTCGGGCGATCGACGAGGTCTACGGCGTGCGTGGCGAGCTCGACGGCTACAGCTTCCACGGGCGCACCGACCCGGGCATCATCGTCGATCTGGCGACGCGCTGGGGCACGCCCGAGGCGCTCGCTCGCGAGCGCCTGGCGGCGTGCCTCGAGCGCTACGTCGCCTGCCTGCGCGCCGAGATCACAGACGACGAGATCGAGGTCCTGCCGGGCGTCCGCGAGCTGGTCGGCGAGCTGGCCGGCGACCGCCGGGTTGTGCTCGGCGTGCTGACGGGAAACGTCGCCGGCGGTCTCGCGCTCAAGCTGGCGCCGACCGGTCTGCTGCCACTCTTCAAGGTCCTGGCGAGCGGGTCCGATTCGGCTTTGCGGCCCGAGCTGCCGGCGGTCGCCGTGGCGCGCGCCGCCCGGCTCACCGGCTACGACTACACGGGCAAGGAGGTCGTCGTCGTGGGCGACACGCCGGCCGACATCCTCTGTGGCGCCGACCTCGCGGTGCGCACCATCGCGGTCGCCACCGGTCGCCACACGCTCGCCGAGCTCGCGGCCTTTGCGCCCGACTACCTGTTCGCCGACCTGGGCGACTGGCGCGCGGTCGTGGCGGCCATCCTGGCCTGAGGCGACCGGGCAGCCCGGCCGGCCGCGGCCGTTCGACTGAACCGCGGCGACCCGCTCGCCGGGACAGTCCCGAGGTTGCGCACACTCGCCCGACACGACGCCTTCACCGCGGCGACGCACTGCCGAAACAGCGCCTTCACGTCACCCTCATCGCTGCCTCTCGCTTCCTTCATCTCCCGCTAAAGCAAGCCTGTCAGACTCGCGCCGCCGGCAGGCAACCAACGTCCGAAGGAGAGCTATGAAGATGAACGGATCGCGCAGGCGCCGGGCCGCCCTGGCGCTCGCCACAGTGATCGCCTTCGCGGTCATCGTCGCGATCGTCGCAGGGCATCCCGCCGCGGCACAGGCCCAGGGTCGTTCTCAGGGTCGCTGGCTCTCGGGCGACCTGAGCAGCCACACGTATCTGACAGACGGCAAGAACACCGAGAGCGAGATCCTCTCGAACGCCATGTCGGCCGCTCCCTTCGGCTATGGCTTGAACTACTTCGCCAACGCCGAGCAGGGCGGCAAGTCCAAGGCCAACGCCGAGGGGCTGAGCTTCCAGCTGCCCGTCTGGCGCTGGGAGACGCTGGCCTTCTACTCCTACCCGCGCATCGTGGAGGCTCGCGCCGCCTATCCGGGCGATTACTTCATCCAGGGTCTGCAGTGGGACGCGCCGACGCACGGCCAGGTCAGCCTGGGCATCGTCGGCCCCGCCAACGAGCCCCAGGCCGTCTCGAACTTCGAGTATATGTTCGACCAGGCCGACACCGACACGAGCCGCGCCGGCGAGAGCATCCCGCAGGTGCTCGACACCACTCAGCCAAGCCCGTATCCGACCTCCGTTCCGGCCCAGCCGATGGACAAGGAGAACGTGACCGCCCAGAACACGCTCGATGGGGCGGCGTTCCTCGAGAACAACTTCGCCGACCAGAGCTATGCCTTCGTCGACCATCCGTCGCGTGACCTGAACTGGACGGTCGGCGACCTGCGCGCCCTGCAGGACACCGCTCCCGACGTGGTCAGCGGCTTCGAGGGCTTCCCCGGCGATCAGGCGGCCGCCGCCCGCGGCGGCTACGGCGGCTTCTTCGACGCCAACGGCAAGCCGGTCAGCGGGCCCTCCGCGCCGACCTTCAGCCAGGCCGAGACCAACCTCGCCCGCACGTACGGCGGCGCCGATCCGATGGTCGCCCAGGTCGGCGGCGTGTGGGACGCGCTGCTCGGCGAGGGCCGGCCATGGTTCGTCTACGGCGACAGCGAGTTCCACTGGTGGACGACCCAGTACAAGGACGCCGGCGGCAACGTGGTCGGCGCGTCGTTCGACGACTTCTGGCCGGGCCAGTACGACAAGACCTGGACCTACGTGCCGACCCCCACCTACGACGGGCTCGTGGCCGCCATCAAGTCGGGCGACTCGTTCATCGTCAACGGTGACCTCATCAACGCGCTCGACTTCCACGCCACGCTGGGTAAAGCCGTACGCACCATGGGCGGGACCCTGACCGTCAAGAAGGGTCAGAAGATCGTCATCACGATCGCTTTCAAGAGCCCCGCGACCAACAACAACGGGACTCACGTCAAGGTCAACCACATCGACCTCATCGAGGGCAACGTGACCGGGCGGCTCAACTGGATGAACCCCGCCTACACGACCAACGACTCGAACCCCACGGCGCACGTCGTCAAGACCTTCGACAAGACCAGGTTCCACGCCATCAAGGGCTGGAAGGTCATCACGGTCGCCTTCAAGCCGCAGGCCAGCATGTACTTCCGTTTGCGGGGCACCAACCTGGCGGCCAACACGCCTAACCAGACCGACGCCGGCGGCAACCCGCTGATCGACACCCTCGCCTATCAGACCCTGCCGAACCCCGATCCCACCAAGACCGGCACCGTGACGATCAACACGCCCGATCAGGCGTGGGCCGATCTCTGGTTCTACAGCAACCCGATCTTCATCCACGTGAAGTAGCACGCGACCGCAGGCGGACGGCCGCTCGCCGGCCGTTGGCTTGAACGGCGACGTAACGCGGCGCAAGGCGGGGCCCAGATGAGGGCCCCGCCTTTCGCGTTCTCGCAAACCCTTACCGAGGTCTCACGCGGCGCTCACAGACGCCGGGTAGCCTTGCCTGCCGGGCAGGCAAGCCCCCGATATGGAGAGAGACGAGTGGCAGTGGCTCAGGAGACGCGTGAGCCGGCGGGCGGAGTCCGGCGGCGGCGCCGGCGCAGCGCCAGACGAGAGGCGCAGATCCGCCGCCGCCGGTTCGTCGTGCTGAGCGTCGTGGTCGTCGTCGGGGCGACCTTCGTGCTGCTGGCCACGGGCGCCCTGCGGGCCGGCGCCGCGGCGCCGGCGGGCGCCGCCGCGACCCTGAGCGCGATCGACGGCGACACTGTGAGCGACATCTTCGTCGAGCCGTCGGTCGCCGACAACGAGGCCACGGTGAGCGACCCGTTCAGGGCGGGGGATGTGAAGTTCGAC
>PLTW01000067.1 GCA_003164655.1 Actinomycetota bacterium | reverse complement strand
CCGCTTTGTTCCGCAGCCTGCTAGGAACCCGGCCTTGGCCGAGAGCGCCCCTCAGCCGAGATCGCGCCGCCAGTCCCATTCGGGAGCGATCAGCTGAGTGCCCTCGCTGTCTTCGACTTCGCGGCGCCACGCCACGCGCTCGCCGACGCGAGCGCGCAGGCGCCAGCCGATCGGCTTGCTGGCGTCTTCGACCGACTCCTTGACCGCGGCCAGCCGCTCGCAGACGCGGTCGAGGTCGGCTGCGGCAAGGCCGTAGTCGTCGACCATGGCCAGAACGACGTCGAGGTTCACGGTGATGTCGTGGTACAGGCCCCAGTCGTGGGAGCACACCTCGGCCAGGTAGACGACGTCGATCGAGGCTGCCCCGTCGCTGTCGTACAGGGGCACGTCTTTGAGAAGGGCGATGACGTCGTGGACGTCTTTCTGGTTGATCTTGCCGATCTGCAGCTTGGCGATCAGCGCGTCGACCGGCGAGACGGCGTAGTCGTCGATGTCGAGCCGGTCGCGGACGTCGACGTCGTGGTCCATCTTCATCACGTCGAGGAAGATGTCGACGTGGTCGACGATCGGGGCCTCGTGCGGCTCGTCGGCGGGCCGCACGCTCGGCGCCATGAGCGTCTCGGTCTTGACGTACTGCATCTGATCGGAGTCGGTGGCCTGGGTGACGTAGCGGTTCTCGGTGTAGGCGAGTCCGGTGAACACCTGGTGCAGCTCCTTGCGCTGCGACGAAAGGCCGACGACGTCGATGTCGGAGTACTCGCGGTCCATGAAATCGAGGTCGGTGCAGTAGCGGCGCACGGCAAGGCCGCCGGTGAGCCGGAGCTCGACGCCCTGTTCGCGGGCCGCGTCGACGATGGCCATGGCTTCGGCCATCAGGCGGTCGGCGCGCCTTGTGGGCGCCGATCGTTGGCCCGGACCCGACTTGAGCACGGCGCCGGGGGCGGCGCCTTGGGGCGGGCGCCGCAGGTCTTCGACCGGATGCAACACCGCATCGAGCACCGGACGCGCCAGATAGACCCGCGGCCAGCGTTTCTGGTCGTATTCTTCGAGCAGTCCCGCGGCCAGCAGCTCGCGGATGGCGCGGCGCGCCGTCGCGCCGCTGACTCCTAGGGCGCGCTCAGCCTGCGGCACCGTCAGGCAGGGCGTGCGAAACGACTCGTCGGCCAGCGCCAGGGCATGGCCTTTGGCCTGAGAGCGGAACTGCCTGTGCAGTGAAACGAGCGCGTGCGCCTGTTTCGTGCCGCGTTCGGCGGTCTGGCGCACGCCGGTCAAAAAGAAGTGCAGCCAGGGCTCCCACTCGCCGTGGGTGCGCACCCGCTGCAGACGCCGGTAGTACTCGTCGCGATGCCCCTCGAAGTAGGCCGACAGGTACAGGAGGGGACGCGTCAGACGCTTGCGGTCGATGAGAAACAGCGTGATGAGCAGGCGTCCGAGCCGGCCGTTGCCACCGATGAAGGGGTGGATGGTCTCGAACTGCTCGTGCAGCATGGCGCACTGCAAGAGGTCGGGCAGCGCGTCGCGCTCGTGCAGGAAGGCATCCCAGGCCTCGAGCGCCGTGAGCATCTCGGGCACCGGCGGAGCGACGTACGTCGCCGTCGCCAGCGTCGATCCGGGCGGGCCCAGCCAGCTCTGCGAGGTGCGAAACTCGCCCGGTGTGCGAGTCCCGCCGATCTCACCGCGCAGGAGCTGCTCGTGCAGCTCGCGCACGAGGCCGAGCGACAGGGGCGCCTGCCCGAGGCGTTCGACCCCGTAGCGCAGAGTCGCGATGCAGCTGCGTACCTCGCGCAGGTGGTCGCGCGGCACGCTCGCGGGAGCGGCGCCGACCTGGTCGAGCAGAAGGTCGGAGAGGCTCACCTGGGCGCCCTCGATGCGCGATGAGCACAACGCCTCCTGACGCTTGAAGGGTGCGTCGAGGAGCTGCGCGTCGGGCAGCTCGCCGGCGACGCCCGACAGCTCGCCGAGCGCGGCGTCGGCGCGCGACAGCGCCAGCACGAGCTCGCGGCCGTAGGTCAGCTTCGGCGGCAGGGGCGCCGGCACGAAGGCCGCATACCCTTCGGGACAGTCGACGACGTGTCCGGCGTCGCGATCGTGGAACTCACTCGGGTCGATGGTACAAGCCTCGCTCTGGTTGGCTCATCGTCCGCAGTGGTGCGGAAGCGACGGCAGCTCTCGGCAAATCCTACAAAGTAGCCGGCAGCGCGCAAGCCCCGCGGCGGATCTGGACATGGCGTCCCTCTCGCGCGCCGGCCGCACGCCGGCGTCTCAGCTCACGGCGGCCGCACGCCGGCGTCTCAGCTCACGGCGGCGAGCACCTCGTCGATCCAGCCGAAGCCGGCGATGGCTGCCGGAAAACCACAGGTCGTGACGGCCAGCAAGGCGACGTGACGGATCTCCTCGACCGTCGCGCCCGCGGCCAGCGCCTTTCTGGCGTTGGAACGTACGGATCCCTCGGCCGCCCCACCGATCGCCAAGCCGAGCTTTACGAGGCGCGCCGTGCGTTCGTCGAGCGGACCGGCGCCATCTGCCGCCTCGCCCAGTCCGTCCAGCGCCGCGGCCACGCTCGGGTACTGGGTACGGAATCGCACATAGACGCCGGGCAGATGGTCGTCACTCATGGCTTGTCCTCCTGGGTCGTCGACCGGCGGCATGCTCGCCGCTGCTTCTGTCTCTCCTGATATTGCCCATCGGGGCTCTGTACAAGCAGGAGAGCGGGTCGACGGCACGCTCCGCGCGGCGTGTTGCCGGTGGCGCCGGCTGTTCGGCGCGTCTGTGTCTTTCAGGCGCTTGCCGGTGAGCGCTTGCCGGTGAGCGAGTCCAGCTCGACGCGCACGACGACCGTCTTGGCCAGGGTCTCGGGCGAGAACTGCCAGTCTCGCCGGCCCGAGTACTTGCCCATGATGGCCTGCATGCCTTGCAGCCTGAGCTTTTCGTCGGTGACCACCGTGGCCGCGCCGCAGCCGATCACCGACTCGTAATGGCTCGTCCAGTTGCCGCAGGCGGCTGCACCGCTGGTCACCTCGATCAGGCGTTCGACTTCGACGCATACTCCCGGCCGCTCGCGCAGGCAGCGCAGCTTGCGCCCCTCGGCGGCGCAATGGAGCCAGAGCTTGTCGCCGTCGCGAGCGAAGTTGAGCGGCACGACGTAAGGGAGGTCGCCGTCGACCACGCCGAGGTGGAGCACGAGCGCCTCGTCGAGAATGCGGTGCAGCTCATCCGGGTCGGTGATCTCCTTGTCGGCTCTGCGCATCTTCGCCGCTGCGGTCATGGCTGCCTCCGATCGCTCATGGTCATCGTTGCGTAACGCTATCACCACGGGGAAGAGCCGGCGGGATGAAGAGAGGGGGCTCCACTTCATCCCGCCGGCTGGGTGCCGCTGCCGCTTCAGTCGGCCGGTCGCCGGCCTTGCGTCACTCGGGCGGCAGCTCTCCGTAGGTCATGTGGGCCACGTCGACCCCGGCCCTGGTGCTCTTGTACTTCCAGGCGTAGTACCAGATGATGCCGGCCGCCCAGGCGCCGACCATGAGGATCACCGCCTTGCCCGTGAAGGCAAAGCCGAGCTCGCGCGTCTTGGAGTCGAAGAAGGCGAAGTAGATGAGGGCGAGGATGTAGGCCAGATAGACGACTCCCGCGTAGGTGAGCACCGGCACCCCGAACAGCGTCCACCTCCTGTAGGGCGAGGCCGCCCAGATGTGGGCGACCTTCTTGCGGTAGGGCAGCAGGATGGCCGAGATCGCTGTCACGGCAAAGACGGAGACGAGCTGCATGCCGGTGGCCACCAGGCCCGACAGAATGCTCGGAAACAGGTACCAGTAGGCGATCGACATGAAGGCCGAGATGCCGGCCACCAGGGCGTACATGCCGATCGGCGACGCAAAGCGCGGGTTGATGCTCGTGAACCAGCGCGGCCCCATGCGGTCCATGCCCCAGGCGAACATGGCGCGCTGGCACATGATGAGGGCCACGGTCAGCAGCCAGATCACGTTCACCAGGAAGGTGACGCCGGCCACCACGGCGATGACCGGATTCGCTCTGGAAGCGACGTAGACAAGCGACATGAAGCTCGTCGAGTACGGCAGGTTGTAACCCGCCGTGGAGGTGCCTCCGTAGGCGACCCGGTAGTCCTGGTAGGCCGCCGCGCGCAGGAAGCTGAAGTCGACCAGGTGACCGAGGGCGATCACGGACCAGAGGCAGAGGACGACCGGCGTCAGCACGGCCGCCCACTGCGCCAGCATGACGGTCTTGTCGGGACGCTTCACCTCACCGCCGACGTAGGCGATGCCGAAGGCCCAGATGACCAGCATGAAGACACCGGCCGTGGCGCCGAAGGTGTCGCCCCAGCTCCAGCTGTGGGGCATGGGCGAGCCGGAAGCCTTGCCGGCGGCGGTGACGAAGGCGTGATAGGTGACCGAGTGATACTTGGCGGCCTGGGCGTCCCAGTTGCGGATGAAGCTCGCCTTTGAAGCGAAGGTGAGCACGAGGTTGAGCACCACCACACCGCCGATGATCACGCCGACCACATACAAGGAGATGCGGTGGAAGAACTTCATGCCGAAGGCCACGATGAAAAAGGCGATGACAAAGCCGACGATCGAGATGGTCGTGGCGCCGGCCTTGCTGGTCACGTAGTTGGTGAAGCTCGTCCAGCCCAGGTACTGGCCCAGCATGGCCAGCGAGGGAGACGCCACCAGGCTGGCGTTGAAGAGGTTCCAGTAGAACTGGGCCAGGATCGCCGCGAAGCTGGCTCCGAGTGCCACCGCCGGCGTGATGATGCGCGAGTTGTAGACGTACTCGCCGCCGCTGCGCGGCATGGTGCCACCGAGGATGCCCCAGACCAGCGGGCTTGCCCAGACGATGGTCACCACCGAGATGAGGATGGCGATCACCAGCTGAGCCCGCGGGTAGACCGAGAGGCTGAAGCCGATGACGTACCAGATCGCGTAGATGGGCGTGAGGAAGGCCAGGCCTATCCCCAGCACGTCCCAAAACGAAAGCCCGCGGACCAGTCCGCTGGCCTTCCGTGCATAAGCAAGTTCCTCTGGCATCGATCCCCCCAGTCTTCAAGTTTTCGAGTCCCGATCCGACGTCGCGCGCCCTTCGAAATGGCGTGCGCGTCGTGACGCGAAGCGCTCGAGGTGCATCCAGAGGCGGCCCTCCATTTTCTGGCGTGGTGGCCGATCGACCCGCTCCAGGTAGCGAGGTCGTGCTTGAGCCTAGGCGAAAAGGGCCTTCGCGGCAGCGCCACAAACGAGCCTTCCGCCGCGGACGAACGGGTGCGATCGCGACCGCAAACGAGCCGTTGGGCGGGGGGCCGTTTGGGGGGCAGGGTGGTCGGGGTCGCCGCCGGCGCCCAACCGCGGAGGCGCTCAGGCGACGAGGCCGTTGCGGATGGCGACGGCGACCGCGTGAGCCCGGTCTGAGACCCCGAGCTTGCGGTAGATCGTTTCGAGGTGGCCCTTGACCGTGTCCGAGCTGATGAACAGCCCGGCGGCGATTTCCTTGTTCGTCTGTCCGGTGGCCACCAGGCGCAGGATATCGAGCTCGCGGGCGGTGAGAAGGCTGCGCAGCACCTCGCGCTGATCGCCGCGCAGCAGAGCGCGCACGACCACTTCGTCGAACGCCTGCCCGCCCGCCGCCACCTTGCGCACGGCAGCCAGCAGTTCGTCGCGCGTCGCGTTCTTCAGCACGTAACCCTGCGCCCCGCCGCGCACCGCTCCCAGGACGATGTCGTCGTCGTCGTGCACCGTGAGCACCACGACCCGCGGACGATGTTCGCCGCGCTGCAGGGCGGCCAGCACATCGAGCCCGTGCATGCCGGGCAGAGAGAGATCGAGCAGCACGAGGTCGGGTTCGAGTGCCGCCGCGAGGTTCAGGGCCTCTTCGCCGCTGCTCGCCGAGCCCACGACTTCGATGTCGGCGCACTTGGCCAGAATGCGCTCGAGGCCTTCGCGCACGACGGCGTGATCGTCGACGATCACGATCCGCGCCCTCTCCGTCGGAACGTGGCCCGTCTGCCGACCGTCCGGCGCCATGTCGTGGCCACCCTGCTTCATCTGCCGATCGTCCCCTTTCATCGGTCGCTTGCCCCGTCGGCGGCGAGCGGCACGACGACTTCGATGCGGGTGCCGCAGCCGGGCCGCGTGTCGATCGACATGGTCGCGCCGATCAGAGTTGCCTGCTCTGCCATCATCACCGTGCCGTAATGGCCGCCGTCGGCACGACCCCCGGCCACGAAGCCGACGCCGTCGTCTTCGACCAGGAGCCGGGCGGTGGTGCGGTCCGGCGAGGCGACGTCGACGAGCGTGATGCCGATCTGATGCGCGCTCGCATGATGGAGGGCGTTCAAGAGCGCCTCGCGGGCGATCTTGTAGAGCCCGGTCGTGACGGCGTCGCTCAGCCCGGCGATCTCGGCGATCGACACCTTGACCGCCGCCTGGCCCTGACTGGCCCTGTCGGCCAGCGAGCGCAACGCCGCGGGCAGCCCCAGGCCGTCGATCGCGGGTGGACGCAGCTCCCAGATCACGCGGCGGGCATCGTCGACGCTCTGGCGCAGGACGGTCACCGCCTCGTCGAACTCGCCGGCCTGGCCGGCGGCGACCGTCTCGCGAACGTCGTCGAGCCGGTAGATGGCGCCGACGATCGACTGCACGATGTCGTCGTGCACGATCCGGGCGAGCGATTGGCGCTCCTGATCGCGGATGCGCGTGAGCCGGGTGAGCAGCGCTTCGACGCTCGCCTGACTTTCCGCCAGGTTGCGGTAGAGCCGGGCGTTGTGAATGGCGATGGCCGCCTGCTCCCCGACGCTGCGCAGCTCGGCCACCTCGAGTGGCGAGAATCGCCGCCGGCGCCCGGACGCATAGACCAGCAGCGAGCCGACCAACTCCTGCTGGGCGAACAGCGGCACGAGCACGGAGGACTCGGCGTTGAACAGTCCTGCCAGCCGTGCGTCGAGGTGACCGCCGAGGCTGAACTTGCTGGCCGCGTGCGCGTCTGTCCGGCCACCGGGGATGACCTTCCCGACCACGAAGCCCGGCGCGTCCGGGCCGGGAGTCCCGGCCCCGGAGTCGTTGCGCAGCCGCACGCGGGTGCCCAGCAGCTCCTCGCTTTCCGGGTCTGAGCACGCCACCGCCAGATAGTCGCCGCCGCCGCCCTCCAGCTCGAACAGAAGACAATGCGAACCGCGCGCCACACGGGCGGCACTGGCTGCGATCTCGCGGTAGGTGAGTTCGAGATCGAGGCTCTGGGTGATGGCCCGCGACACCGCGTAGGCGGTCTGCAGTACGGCTGCCGTGTGTTGCGATTCCGCCGCCAGCGAGCGGCTCCTGATGGCGAGACCCATGGCCTCGGACACGACGGCGACAAACTCGGTCGCGCGCTGGGAAAGGGGTTCCCGGGAGCGGCGGCCGAGGACCAGGATGGCGGCGATGTCGGGACCCGCGGACTGCGGCGCGATCACGACACGGCCGACTTCGCGGCCGGTGACGGCCTGCAGCGACTCGTGGAGCCCGGCGGGATCTGCGATCTCGACGACTCGGGGGCGCTTGACGACGCTCGCGATGAGATCGTCGGCGAGGGGCAGCGGGGGGTAGGGAAAGCCGCGCCGCGTGTCGCCGCAGGCCGCCAGGACCTCGGCCGTGTCGTTGGGCCTGACGATAAACACGGCGGCCGACGCCATGCGCAGCGCCTCGGCGATGATCTGCAGCGCCTCCTGCACGGCGGCTTTGGTGTCGCGATCCTGGTTGAGACACGACACGACGCGATGCAGGCTGTGCAGCGGCTCTTCGTCTTCGTCTAAGAATCCGGCGAACTTGCCGTCCGCTACGTCGTCGGCGACGAGCGAGCCGACGCGGTCGGCGAGCGTTTTGTCGCTCGCGTTCAGGATCACCGCATAGCCGACGGCGACGACGATTACAAGCAGGGCGATGTAGGGGAACCAGTCGTAGGGAGAGGCCTGCCCCGGCTTGACGAGCTCGTAGATGGGCAGGGCGATCAGGGCCGCGCCCACGAGCGGGGCGATCAGGTGCTTGAGTGGCGACAGCCGGTCGGGATAATGCTTGCGATAGAAGACGGGCAGCGCCAGATTGGCGACGAAGTACACCGCGAGCACCAGGATCGTACCGAGCGTCGAAGCTTCGGCGAACAGCGTCACCGGGTCGATGCGCTGGCCGAAGGACCAGGCGAACACCAGGACAAAGCCGATACCGGTGAAGGTCAGCAGGGCGTTGACCGGCGTCTGACGGCGCGCGTAGACGCGGCCGACCCAGGCGGGCAGCAGGCCTTCGCGGCCGGCGTTGAACAGCAGGCGCGACTGCGAGTTCACCGCGGCGATCAGGCAGGCCAGCGTCGAGGTCACGCCGGCCAGGTAGGCAAAGAAGGCCAGCACGCCCAGCACGCTGTCGGCGACCGTGATGAACGGGATCGGCGAGGCGCTCAGCGCGGCGACATTCTCGCCGAACCCCTCGACCGTCGCATAAGCGAAGAGCACGTAGCTCACCATCATGAGCGCGACGCTCGCAAACAGGGCGCGCGGCACGTTGCGGCGGGGGTTCTCGGTCTCTTCGGCCAGCGTCGCCGAGTTCTCCCAGCCGATGAACAGATAGACGGCGAGCGGGAAGCCGAGCCCCAGCCCCTTGAAGCCGTTCGAGAGGTAGCGCGGATCGAAGGGGTGGAGAGTCAGGTGGCCGGCGTGGTGCACGAGAGCGCTCACCGTCACCACGGCGAGCACGATCATCTCGAAAGCGAAGAAGATGCCGGCCCAGCGCGTCGAGATGTGGATGCCGCGCACCATGAGGAACGCCGCCAGTGAGACGAAGACGATCATGAACCAGGGCCACGCCGAGGTGGGGACGGCGGGGATGTAATGGTTGAGGAAGATCGTCGTGAAACCGCCCGACATGACGAGCACCGAGATGATGGCGATGATGTAGCCGGTGATCAGGATGACCGCCGTGGCGATCGCGCTCGTCGGGCCGAACGCCTTGCCGATGAAGGTGATGAACGAACCGGTCGAGGGGTGCGCCCGCGAGAACTGCGCCAGGGTGTTGGCCAGAAAGCCGATGGCGACGCCCGCCGCGATGATCGTCAGCGGCGAGGCGATGCCGGCAGTGAGGGCGAGAAACCCGAACCCGAAGTAGAAACTCATCGCCGGCGCGATGTTGGCCATGGTCGACGCGGCGATGTCGACGGGCCCGAGCACGCTGCGCATCAGGCGCTGCGGCTGACGCAGAGTCTGTTTGGACGTCGGGCGCCCGGCGGACGCGCCCGTCAGCTCGCTGTTTGCAGCCGCGTCGGCGCGGCGCGGTTCCCGCACAGCCGACATCGATCAGATCCCCCCGCTCGTAAGCGACGCAACGTGTGCTTGCGACCGCCATCAGTATCGCTGTCGCGGAGGCTCCCGGCAACTGCCGCCTCGTCGCCGACCACGAGCCGGCAAGCGCGGCTTGGGAGTCGGTCGCGAGGGGTACTCTTGGCGACAGCCCCGCGTACCGGGGCCGGCCGACCAAGGAGCGTTTCGCATGATCCAGGTGGGACAACCCGCGCCCGACTTCACCCTCGAAGGCGTGCTCGACGGCGAGTTCGTCACGGTGACCCTCTCCCAGCAGCGCGGCAGCTGGGTGGTGCTGTTCTTCTACCCGCTCGACTTTACGTTCGTCTGCCCGACCGAGATTCGCGGCTTCGCCCAGCGGCGCGCGGAGTTCGAGGCGCTCGGCGCCAAGCTCCTCGCGGCGAGCACCGACAGCAAGTACAGTCACCTCGCCTGGTGCGAGCGCGACCTGGGCAAGCTCGGGTTTCCGCTACTGTCCGACATGACGCGCGACGTTGCCCGCGACTACGGCGTGCTGCTTGCCGACGAAGGCCATACCCTGCGCGGCACCTTTGTCGTCGACCCTGACGGCCTGTTGCGCTACATGGTGGTGCACGACAACAACGTGGGTCGCAACACCGAGGAGACGCTGCGTGTACTGGAGGCGCTGCAGACCGGCGAGCTCTGCCCGGTCGACTGGCGACCGGGTGAGGCGACGATCCCCGCCTGAGGATCAGCCGTCGAGGAACGCCTCGTCGCCGACGAGGGTGCGGACCTTGAGCATGGTGAACACGTCGTCGACGACCGGGGGGATGTTGCGGAGCTGCAACTGCACGCCCTGGGCCTTGTAGTCGAGGCAGAAGCGCACGAGCAGGCCGGTGCCCGACGAGTCGATGAACGTGACTCCGGTGAAGTCGACGACGACCTGGCTCACGCCGCGCATGGCGTCGCTGACCACCCAGCGGAACGTCTCGACCGAGTCGAGGTCGATCTCGCCCTCGAGATAGATGACGGGGATATCGCCAGTCTCGACCCGCGTGTGCAGCATCGGTCGCGTCCCTTCGCCTCAGATGGTCCGGTCGAGAACGAGGGTAGTGCCCTCGGCGCCGGTGTGCAGATACACGCGTTCAAGGTTATCAAGAATGATCTTGTAGCCGTAGCCCATGGAGGGCTGACCGGCGCCGCCGGCCTCCTCGGTCCAGTTGAGGAAGTTCAGCCCAGGACCGCGGTCGGCGACGATGGCCCGCAGCCGGTCGTCGACCAGCCGCAGGCGCATGGTGCCCTCGCCGCCGCCGTGCACGACCATGTTTGTCGTGGCCTCCGAGACGCACAGCTCGAGGCGCCGCCGGGCGTCGCTGTCGACGTCGAGATCGTTGAGCACCCGCGCCACGGCGGCCCGCGCCTGGGCCAGCGAGGCCGAGCCGTCGATCGTGCAGGCGAAGATCTCGCGGCCCTCGGCCGTGACCGTGGCGAGCTCCTCGTCGTCGAGGAACGAAAGGGTGCCGCGCGCCACCGCGGCAGCGAGGTCGTTGAGGATCTCGACGAGGCTGCGCCGGTGGTCGCCGTGGTGGCGTCGCCAGCCGTTGGTGTGAATGCTGACAATCTCGCAGCGGTCGGCCGTGGGGATGAAGCAGATCTCGTCGGCGCCCAGGAGCGCGTCGTCTTGGTCGTCGGTCGTGTGACAGATGAAGCTGCGCGCGCGCATCGCCTCGGCGGCGCGCTGGGCGAGGATCTCGCGGGGCACGTTGGCGGGGTCGCCGACGATGACTTTGAACGTGCCTCGCCGGGCGTCGTAGCGCATGACCTGAAGGGTGGCGGGAATCTTTGTCGCTTGCGTGACCATGCTACTCCCTGTATCGGCCGATCCTAGTGATCCTCGATGGCGACGACGCGCCCGAGCAGCAGCGTGGCATCGTCTGTGGCGGGCGCCCCATCGCGAAAATCGGCCACGGCCTGCCACGTGGCGTCGAGTGTCGCGGCGGCCGACGATCCCGCCGTGCCCGCCAGCGCCGCGGCGAGTCGCGTCGTGCCGAAGAGCGCGCGATCGTTGTCACGAGCCTCGGTGAGGCCGTCCGTGAACAGCGCAAAGCTGTCGTCGGGGCCAAGGACGAGTCGGTCCTCGGGGAACTCGAGATCGGCGCGCACGCCGAGCATGCTGCCCTGCGAGGGGAACTCACGCAGGCCGCCGGGGCCGAAGACCAGCAGCGGGTTGTGGCCACCGTTGGCCACCACCAGCTCGCGATCGGACGGCGAGTAGATCGCGTATACGAGCGTCAGAAACGCGGGCATCGACTGTCCGGCGAGGTCGCGCGTCAGGGCGTCGTTGACTTCAGAGAGGACCTCGCCGGGGCGATGCCCGTCACGGGCCGCCGAGAGGATGAGGCTGCGTGCCATGGTCATGATGAGCGCCGCCGCCAGACCCTTGCCCATGACGTCGCCGCAGACGAGGCCCAGGCGCCCGTCGGACAGCGGCACGAAGTCGAAGTAGTCGCCGCCCATCTCGGTCATGAACTCGATGCGATGGGCCAGTTCGAGACCGGGTACGTCGGGGGCCTGGCGCGGCAGCAGGTCGGCCTGAATGCCGCGGGCCCGCTCGATCTCGGCGGCCACGCGCCGCTGGGCGTCGCGCAGCTCGTCCTGGGAGCGCACGGCCGAGGCGATCTGCTCGCGAAACGAGGCCACCTCGGTCGTGAACGTCGCACGGTCGCGCAGGCGACCGGCGTAGACGTCGTACGAATACCAGATCAGAAACAGAGGCGGTACGCCGAGCACGAGGCCAGGCACTCCGAGCCACAGGTACAGGAAGGCCAGCAGCAGGCTGAGGGTCGCACCGGTCATGTAGCTCGGCAGGCCCCACTGGTAGTTCTCGCGCCAGATGCGCCACGGTCGGCCGCCGCTGGCAAGAGCGAGGACTCCGGCCAGGGCCGCGGTGTTGACGATGAAATCGGCGCCGGTGGCCGCGAAGGCCGGCAGCACGGTCTGGACGAAAGCCGGGTGGTGGGGGACGAGCGCCAAGTAGACGAGCCCGGCGACGAACGTGGACACGACGTAGTCGCCGACATTGAAGGCGACCTTCTGGGGGTCGCGCGTCACCGTCATGGTCGCCAGGCCGGACGCTGCGGCGACCACGATCGCCGGCCATAGGCCGAACACGATGAGCGCGGCCAGCACCGGCACGAACGACAACGTGACGTGGCCGATCACCGGCAGGCGGACCTCGCGCAGGTCGGTGACGGTGGCCAGAACGATGAAGGCGACCAGACCGCCGAGCACGAACTCGTGGGGCATGCCGAAGGCCACGAAGGCGCAGACGGCGGCGGCCACCAGCATGAGGGCCACATACAGGATGACGGCCGCGCGCGGGTGCGCGGCCGTCACGGGCCTGCTTGTGTGTGTCTGGTCCTGGGTCACTACTGCCCGTCGATCACGACCGACCAGGCGTACTTGGACCAGGCGTACTTAGCTCCAGGCGTACTTGGACCAGGCGTACTTCTGCCACTGCAGGAGCACGTCGGGCGGCAGAATGGTGCTGCCGTCGCCGAGCTTCGCCGAGGGGTCGTAGCCGGTGGTCTGTGCGGTGTCTGCCAGGGCTGCCGCCACGTCGAGCTGACCGGCTCCCTGAGCATAGCTGCTGGCGCCCGCCAGCGCGTCGGCGCTGTCGGTGAGGCGCAGCTTGATGTCGCCGGGCGTGAGGCTGGGGTCCTGCTGGAGCATGAGAGCCGCGGCGCCCGCGACGACCGGTGCCGAGGCGCTGGTGCCGGACATCACGGCGTAGGAGCTGGGCAGCCAGCGCGACGCGCCGGGGATGTAGCTCGAGACGGCGACGCGAGTCTGCGGATAGTTGACGTCGATCCAGCTTCCGGGCGCGCGCAGCGAGACGATGTGGTTGCCCGGCGCGACGAGGTCGGGCTTGGCGAACTCGTCGAAGAGGGTCGGGCCGACCGAGCTGTAGGCGCACACGGTGTCGTCGCTCGTACCGGGGGTCTGCTGCGTGTCGGAGGCGCCGACCGTGATGGCGAACTGGTCGTTGCCCGGCGACAGGATGCCGCCCTCACCAAAGGCGCCCTCGTTGCCGGCGGAGCAGACGACAACGATGCCGGCCTGCCAGGCGGCGTCGACGGCGCGGTCCAGCGGATCGTACGCGGCCGGTGTGGTCACCGAGCCCTCGACCGAGATGTTCATCACCCGGATATCGTACTGCCGCTGGTGGCCGATCGCCCAGGCGACGGCGGCGATCAGCGACGAGGCGCGTCCCTGGCCGCGGGAGTTGAGGACCTTGAGAGAGATGATGTTGGCGCCCGGCGCCACGCCACGGTACTGCGTGGTGGCCTTGCCGCCCTGGTCGGTCGGCAGCGACGACGCGCCGTTGCCGGCGATGATGCCGTCGACGAACGTGCCGTGGCCGCCGTCGTCGTACATCTGACGCCGGCCGTTTACGAAGTCGGCCCAGGCGACGACGCGCGACTGTCCCCTGGCGTTGTCGAGGTCGGGTACGTTGGCGGTGCCGCTGTCTAAGACCGCCACCCCGACGCCGGCGCCGGTGAGGCCGCCCTGGGTCGGTGGCGTGATGGCGCCGAGACCGATGGCGGCATTGGTCGCGTCGAGGCTGGACGCGTAGTCGGTGGAGAAGGTGGGAACGTCGGCGGCGATGTAGTCGACGTAGGGGAGCGCCGCGACGGTGTCGAGCGAGGATGTGGTGACGTCGGCTGAGACGGCGCCGATCAGCGTCAGCGAGTCGTCCATGGTCGCGGGGTTGATCTCCGCGGTCAGGTCGGCGAGGTGGCCGGGGCTGGCATAGACGATGACCGGTACGGTGCCGCCGCCGGCCGCGTCGAGCTCCGTCAGGACGCTCGGGTCGACCGGCGCGGCGCTCTGGTCGGCCCAGGCTGTGCCGCCCAGGGCAAGGACGACGGCGAGCATCACCACTGCCGCCATCACAACAAACTTGGCTTTCATCGTACCGCCTCCGTAACGAACTGACGCCCGGAACGCCGGCTGCTCCGACCGTCAGGTCCTGAATCGTGTGCCGGCGACGAAGAGTAAACGCGAAGCCGAGACGGGGAGAGGGAGGTGCTGTGAGCTTTGGGAGCTCTCGCTGTCGGCAACCGAGCTATCTTGATCACCTCAAGACCTCTGGCTTTGCGTCCCTGCCTCGCGGCAGGTTTGCCCTGGTCAGTGGTTCTATCGACAGGCGGAGGGCTTCCTGAAGAGGCGGCGCCACACAATGCGTTGCCGAGTCGGCTACAGGCGCGCCGGCGACCGACCCCGGTCGCCGCCAAAACGACCCTTGCAGCATGCTCGATTCGGTCTGGCGGGCGATCGTTGGTATGATAAGCGGCAAGGACGCCGAAGCTGCCGAACGGGAGGGAAGAGGAGATGAGCACAACCGAGGGTCTCTACACCGCCGTTCAGCGGCGCACGATCAACCAGATCCTGAAGCTCGCGACCACCGACGACAAGGCCAAGATCATCAAGGCCTTCAATCTCGCCGAGAAGCTCACCCCTGAGAGTCACAAGGCCGAGATCCTGTTCGTGCGCGACAAGATCATCGACGACCATCCGGCGCTCAACATCGCCAAGCACGTCGTCGGCCAGTTGAGCCCTCGCGCTCGCGACCGCTTTATCGAGTGCTTCGTGATCAACACCATGCTGCGCGGCTCGGCCAAGCGCACCGCGTTCTGCGAGCGCGAGGGCGTGCCGACGCCGTTTACGATCCTGATCAGTCCGACCATGCGCTGCAACCTCACGTGCGAGGGCTGCTTCGCCGGCGAATACTCGCGCGATAGCGACATGGATATCGCCACGCTGCAGCGCATCGTCGACCAGGCCAACGAAATGGGCGTCTATCTGATCACCATCCTCGGCGGCGAGCCTTTCTTCCGCGAGGACCTGCTCGACTTCTACGCCGCCAACCCCGACGTGTACTTTCACGTCTATACCAACGGCACGTTGCTCGACGAGGCGACTCTCGACCGTCTCGCCGCCCTGGGCAACGTCGCGCCGATGCTCAGCATCGAGGGCGATCGCGAGCCGACCGACGCCCGCCGCGGCCCCGGCATCTTCGACCAGCTCATGCACACCATGGACGGGCTGCGCGAGCGCGGCATGGTCTTCGGCTACTCGGCGACCGTCACACGCCACAACTGGCAGACGCTGGTGAGCGACGATTTCGTCGATCTCATGGTCGAGAAGGGCGCCATGATCTGCTGGAACTTCCTGTACATGCCGGTCGGCGTCGACCCCGACATGAGCCTCATGCTCACGCCCGCCGAGCGCAACGAGTTCCGCTTGGGCATAGAGCGCGTGCGCAACACCAAGGCGCTGTTCCCGGTCGACTTCTGGGGTGACGCGCCCTACGTCAAGGGCTGCATCGCCGGCAAGCACTACATCCACATCAACAACGAGGGCTGGGTCGAGCCCTGCATCTTCACGCATTTCGCGACCGACAACGTGCACGACGTCTCGCTCAAAGAGGCGTTCTCGTCGCCGTTCTTCGAGGAGATCCGCCGGCGCCAGCCGTTCAACCACAACCTCCTCATGCCGTGCATGCTGATCGACAACCCGCACCACTCCCGCGAGATCATCGCCAAGACCGGCGCGCATCCCACGCACCAGGGCGCCGAGACGCTGATCACCGAGCTGCAGACCGAGCTCGACGACTACGCCAGCGAGGTCGACCGGGTCTACCAGCCGGTCTGGTCGTGCATGATCCAGGCCAAGGACGAGCAGTCCAAAGAGTGATCGCCAAAGAGTGATCGCCGCTCGGCGGCGCCCGTCGCGACGGGCGCCGCCGAGCCCGTAGACNNGCCGGCCCCAAACAGAGAATGACGCGCGCCGCTCGTGGTACAACGTCGACGAGGGCAGGAAGCACGCGCCGTCGGGCGAATCAGGGAGACCGTACAGCTTCGCCGCGGTTGTGACGACGATGGCCGCGAACCCCCAGGGAGTGCCATGAGCAGTGCGCCACGACGTCTCCTTCGTTCTGCGAAGGCCGTCTCGACCCCCGATGTCACACCCGGTGGCCGTTGCCGCCGGGTGATGCTCCGAGCCGCGATCGGCGCGCTGGTCTTTGGCGCAGTCCTGATGGCGGCGGCGTTCGGCTGGGCGCCGGCGGCGCGGGCGACCCCGCCGACCAGCGGCTTTGTCGTTGCGGCCCGCGGCTCGTCGGCGGGGCCGGCGAAAGGTTCACCATTGGCAGCGCAGCCGGCGGAGGCGTCGGCGGCGGCCGTGAGCAGGGGTTTGCGCCAGCGCCGCGGCCACCTTCTGCCGGCGGGCGTCGGGCCGGACGGGCGGTCGGCGGCCACCATCGACACCGGCGCGCGATTCGACCTGATCGGCGTTCTCTTCCGCGCGACCGCGGCGGGTGCGCGCGCCGCCGAGTTCCGCCTGCGGGTGAGCCTCGATCGGCAGACCTGGACCCCCTGGTTTTCGCTCAAGGCCGACACTCAGAGCGGCCCCCCGGGCAGCGCCCTGAGCAAGGCCGACGTCGTGACCGATCCGGTCTGGGTGGGCGCCGGCCGGTACGTCCAGTACGAAGTAGAGACGCTCGGCGCCATGCCGGCTGCCGTGAGTGACGTGCGTTTCGCCTGCGTCGAGTCGACAGTGACGAAGGCGGCTGCGCCCGTGGCGGCGCCGCTGCGCGGCGGCGCGCCGCTGGCGGCCACGAACAGGCTGGGCGAGCCCAGCGAGCCGGCCATCGTGACCCGCGCCCAGTGGGGCGCCGACGAGGCTTATCGCGCGGGGCCGCCATCGTATGGCGTGGTGCGCTGCGCCTTTGTCCATCACACCGTCAGCGCCAACACCTACACCCGCGCCCAGGCGCCGGCGCTCGTACGCGGCATCTACTACTACCACACGCAGGTCAACGGTTGGCGCGACATTGGCTACAACTTTCTGATCGACCGCTTCGGCACGATCTATGAAGGCCGCTACGGGGGGGTGACAAGGGCGGTGATCGGCGCCCAGGTGCTCGGTTTCAACAGCATGAGCACCGGTGTTGCGCTGATCGGCACCTTCGACTCGGTCGCGCCCTCGCCGGCGGCCATGGCCTCGCTCGAGCAGCTGCTGGCCTGGAAGCTCGACCTGTCGCATCTGGACCCGCTCGGCACGGCGAGTGTGGAGTGCCTTGTAACGCAGAAATACCGGGCCGGGCAGTGGGTCACCATCCCCGTCATAAGCGGTCACCGCCAGGTCAACTTCACCGACTGTCCGGGCACCGTGCTGTTCGGGTTACTGCCCACCATCCGCGTGGCCGTCGCGGGTATCGGCGACCCCAAGATCTACACGCCGGCCGCCACGCCGGCCGCCTTCAGTCCTAATGGCGACGGCGTGAGCGACACAGACACGCTGCAGGCCGCGCTGTCGGGGAGCGACGACTGGACCATCGCCCTGAGCGACGCGTCGGGAAGTGTGGTGGCGCAATTCTCGGGCAGCGGCCCGGTAGCGCGCGCGGTGTGGGACGGCCGCGACAGCGCCGGCCAGCGTCTGCCCGACGCGACCTACACTGCGACCTTCACGGCGACCAGCGCAAACGGTACCGCCCGGCCGGCGAGCGTCGCCGTGCGTATCGATACGGTGAGTCCGGCCATCACGAGTCTCAACGTCACACCCGGTGTGATCAGCCCGAACGGCGATGGCGCCGCCGATGTCGCCGATGTGGCGTTCGCCGTAAGCGAGCCGTGCAGCGTGAACTTCACCGTGCTCGACGCGGCGGGCGACGTCGTGCGCGGCATGGCTGCAGTGCCGGCACCGGCCGGCGCCGTGCGTTTGATCTGGGACGGAAAGGTGAGCTCGGGCGGCGCCCCCGCGACGGCGGCCGACGGCGCCTACACCGTGGTCGTGCGGGCGGTCGACGCGGCCGGTAACGAGTCCACGGCGCGGCGCGTCGTGACGGTCGACGACACCCTCGGCCAATGTCGCCTGGTGCCGGCCTGGCTGTCGCCCAACGGCGACGGCGTGAACGACGTCGCGCTGGTGTCGTTTCGCACGACGCGGCCGGCGCTCGTCGGCATCGTCGTGGCCGGGTCGAGCGGTGCGGTCGTACGCAGGGTGTCGCTGGGCAGACTCGCCGGCGGGCCGCACACCTGGCGGTGGAACGAAAGAAACGCAAGCGGCGTCGTGGTCGCCGACGGCGCCTACACCTGCACGCTTACCGCAGTCAATGCCGTCGGCACCGTGGCTCTCGCTCTGGCGGCGCACGTCGACACCGTGCCTCCGGTCGGGGCGTGGCGCTCGGGGGCGCTCACCATCAAGCTCGGCAAGGTGCTGCGCGCCGCGTTCAGTGTCGCCGACCGGCTGAGCCCGCGGGCCGCGGCGACGATCGTAGTGCGCTCCGCGGCGGGCGCCGCCGTGGCGTCGGTGTCGCTGCCAGTCGCGCCGATCAGAGTCGCGCGGATCTGGTCGTTCAGGCCGAAGGCTCGCGGTAAGTTCACGGTGCGGCTGCGCGCCGTCGACCTGGCCGGCAACCGTCAGAGGGTCGCCGCGACCCTCGTCGTCACCGTCAGGTAGCGCCGGTGGCGGACGGCGGCACGGGTGCCGGCCTTATGGGGCGGCGCCGGCACGGCGGTCGCCGTGCCGGCGCCGCCGCCACGAGGAGTCGGGCCCGGCGCCGTCAGTCGGCGCCCAGCGCGGCGCGACGGTGACGACAGTGGGGCATGGCGCACTCGGCCATCCGCCGCAGGTCGCACATCTCGCAGCGCTGCTCGGCCGCCGACACCGGCAGATCGTAGTGCGAGCGCGAGCCGTTTCCGCCAAGACCCAGCGCGGCATGCAGGGCCGCCGAGACGGCTTTCATGTCGTCGATGGCGTCGGCC
Organism: Actinomycetota bacterium; assembly: GCA_003164655.1. GTDB lineage: Bacteria > Actinomycetota > Thermoleophilia > UBA2241 > UBA2241 > Bog-752. The sequence goes on along the minus strand of PLTW01000067.1, from coordinate 4,079 downwards.
CGCTCGTCTAGGTCGACGAGGCCGATGCGGGCCGCCCGCTTACGCACACGTCCGTCGGGCACACAGGCGAAGCGGTCGAGACCGGCGGGCTGCCAGAGGCCGGCGCGGATCATCTCGCGGATGACCCAGAAGGCGCGCGACTTGAGAGCGCCGCCGGAGCAGGCATACAGAACGTCGACGACAGTGGCGGGCTCGGCCGGCCAGGGCAGCAGGCGGCTCCAGACGTCGCGCGTCTCGCTCAAACGGACGAAGTCGATGACCCGCCCCTTGCTGTCGGTGCGCGCCACCGGCGCGGCCGCCGCGAACCGCTCGATGTCGAAGCGCCGGTCGAAGATGTCGTCGGGCAGGCCGGCGGCCCGCAGCCGCTGCCAGTCGGCGCGCACGAGGGCCTCGGGCGCCGGTTGCGCGGCGAGCGCGCCGTAACAGAGCAGCCGGTAGAACAGGCGGCGCTGCGTGTGGGCGTCGCCCGCAAGGAAACGCCGCTTCTCGTCGTCGTCGAGCAGCTCCGCAGGGCGCGGCTCGCTCGCTTCGTAGCGCTGCACGAGAAAGAGAACGTCGTCGCGACGCTCGGTGTTGGTCAGGGGTGCTTGTGTCTCCACGGGTCCTCCTGTGATCGCCAGAGACGAAGGTGTCGTTGCGCGCTGCAAGCAACCCTAGCCGCCGGGGCGAGCCGCCGGGAAGGTGACCGACGGCTGCTCGAGGGTGACGTCGCGCGGCCGGCCGGTACACGACCGGGCGGCGACGCTCGCCGGACCGGCGCGTCGTGGCGGAACGGTTGACCGGCAATGCGGAGCAAGTTACTCTTCAATGCACTTGGCCACCTGGGGCGAGGCGATGCTTGCGAGAGGCGGCTTCGCCCGCTACCCTACACAGGGCTCCCAAATGGGTCCCGCGGGAGGTCCGAACACATTCCGGTATGGCGTTTCTTGGCATAGACATCGGCTGCATCAGCCTCAAGGCCGCGCTGGTCGGCGAGGCTGACGAGCGCGACCTCCTGGCCGGGGCCGCCGCCCAGGCCCCCGGCCTTTTCCACCTGCCGCCGCCGAGCCTGGCGCTGGCTGGCGGGCGCCCCGTCCTGGTGACGAGCTACCGGCGTATCAAGGGCAGTCCCAGCGAGGCCACGCGCGCCCTGCTCGACGAGCTCTTCGCCGTCGTGCCGGGCGATGTCGTGCGCGGCGTGCGCGTCACGGGCTCCGGCGGCCGGCTCATCTCCCAGGCCCTCGAGGCGGCCTACGAAAACGAGTTCAAGGCCATCGCCCGCGGCATCTCGGGACTGCACCCCGACGTCGTCACGGTCTTCGAGATGGGCGGCGAAACCTCGAAGTTCCTGCGCCTGGACACCGACGGCACGACCGGCCGCACCGGCATCGTCGACTACCAGACCAACGGCGATTGCGCCGCCGGTACGGGCTCGTTCATCGACCAGCAGGCCAGCCGCCTGATGTACGAGATCGAGGACGTTGGCGGCATCGTCACCGCCGCCGGGCGGGCCGCCAATATCGCCGGGCGCTGCAGCGTGTTCGCCAAGTCCGACATGATCCACGCCCAGCAGAAGGGCTACCAGCCTCCCGAGGTGCTCAAGGGGCTGTGCGACGCCGTGATCCGCAACTTCAAGGGCACCATCACCAAGGGCAAGGTCGTCCAGCCGCCCGTCGCCTTCATCGGCGGCGTGGCCGCCAACGAGGGCGCCGTGCAGGCCGTGCGCGACGCCTTCGAGCTCAGCGACGAGCAGCTCTTCGTGCCCGATCTCTACGCCTGGATGGGGGCCGTCGGCGCCGGGCTCATCGAGGCCGACGCCGCCGCCGGCGGCGCGGCCCAGGCGGCCGGCGGCGGCGTCGCGCTCGACCCGGCGCGCCTGCCGGCGGCCGTATTTCCGACGGCGGAGCCGCTGTCCACCGAACGCGTCCTGCTGCTGCGCGACCTGGCCCGGCCCTACGAGTTTCCGCCCGACGGGACGGTCATCGACACCTATCTCGGCATCGATGTCGGCTCCGTGTCGACCAACCTGGTCGTGCTCGACCGGGCGGGCGAGGTCGTCAAGGCGATCTACACCAAGACCCAGGCGCGTCCGGTCGAAGTGGTCGACGCCGGCCTCGTCGAGATCCGCGACGAGATCGGCAATCGCATCCGCGTGCTCGGCGTCGGCACCACGGGTTCGGGGCGCGAGCTTATCGGCGAGCTCTGCGGTGCCGACCTGATCACCGACGAGATCACCGCCCACAAGACCGGCGCCGACTTCGTCGGGCGCAGCATCGCCCGGCAGGTCGACACCATCTTCGAGATCGGCGGCCAGGACTCCAAGTTCATCTCCATGCAGGACGGCATCGTCGTCGACTTCGCCATGAACGAGGCCTGCGCGGCCGGCACCGGCTCGTTCCTCGAGGAGCAGGCCGAGAAGCTCGGCATCGACATCGTGGGCGAGTTCGCCGATCTGGCGCTGCAGTCGGCGGCGCCCATCCGCCTGGGCGAACGCTGCACGGTCTTCATGGAGCGCGACGTGATGAGCTACCAGTCGCGCGGCGCGGCCCGCAAAGACCTCGTGGCCGGTCTCGCCTACTCGATCGCCTACAACTATCTGAACCGACTCGTGCGCGAGCGCAAGATCGGCGACTGCATCTTCTTTCAGGGCGGCACCGCCTACAACGACGCCGTGGCGGCGGCCTTTGCCCAGATCCTCGGCAAGGAGATCATCGTGCCGCCGCACAACGGCGTCATGGGCGCCATCGGCATGGCGCTGCTGGCTCGCGAGCGCATGGGCCGCACCGGCGAGGTCACCACCTTCCGCGGCTGGGACCTCTCCGCCGTCGACTACACGGTCAAGGATTTCGTCTGCAAGCACTGCTCCAACGAGTGCGACATCCGCCAGTTCACGATCGAAGGCGAGAAGACCTACTGGGGCGACAAGTGCTCCGACCGCTATCGCAAGCGCGCCAAGGTCGACAAGCAACCGGTCATCGACGACCTGGTGGCGCTGCGCGAGCGGCTGCTGCTGGCGCCCTTCGAGGCGGCGGTCGAGCGCAGCTCGGCGGCCGCCGTCACCGTCGGCATCCCGCGCACCATGTACACCTTCGACCGCCTGCCGTTCTGGTCGACCTTCTTCGCTCATCTGGGCGTGCGCCCCATGCTGTCGCGCGAGACCGACAAGGGCATCCGCGAAAACGGCGTCGACATGACCGTGGCCGAGCCGTGCTTTCCGATCAGGGTCGCCCACGGACACGTCGAGGCGCTGTTCGAGAAAGGCGCCGACTACGTCTTTCTGCCCAACGTTCTCAATGAGGAGACCGAGTTTCCCGAGGTCAACTCGCACGCCTGTCCCTGGGGCCAGACGCTGCCCTTCGTCATTCGCACGGCGCCGCGCCTCGAACAGTACCGCGAGCGGCTGCTCACGCCGCGCGTGCGCTTCCGGCTCGACATGGCGCAGCTCGAGCGCGACCTGCGGCCGTTGGCCGAGTCGCTGGGTGCGGGCCAGGGCGCGCTGCACGATGCCATCGCCGCCGCGGCCGCCGCGCAAGAGGTGTTTCGCGAGGGTCTCGCCGGCGCCGGGCGCATGGCGCTGGCCGACCTCGAAGCGTCGGGCGAGCTGGGCATCGTCATCATCGGGCGTCCGTACAACATGTACGACAAGGGTGTGAACATGGACATCCCGCGCAAGTTGCGCACGTTCTACGGCGTCAATGTGATCCCCATGGATTTTCTGTCTCTCAAGGGCATCGAGGTACGCGATGTCGTGCCCAACATGTACTGGAACTACGGTCGCAAGATCCTTCAGGCGGCCAAGTTCGTCGGCGGTCACGAACGCCTGCACATCATCTACCTGACCAACTTCAAGTGCGGCCCCGACTCCTACATCAAGCACGACATCAGGGCGGCCTCGGGCAAGCCGTTTCTCACGCTGCAGTTCGACGAGCACCAGAACGACGCCGGCGCCATGACCCGCTGCGAAGCCTACCTCGACAGCAAGGGCTTCCTTCGCTGGTGGTCCCAGGGCGACGACAACCCCCTCGCGGGCGAGCGCGACTCCTCGGCCGGCGAGCTGTCGGGCGCGTCGGTTCCGGTCTAGATGATTGATTCCACGAGAT